>NZ_JBFRFC010000007.1:117500-254272 GCF_052114625.1 Stenotrophomonas sp. 2YAF26
GTGCCGAACAGGAAGGCGGGCCAGTTCCAACGGCGCGGAGGCTTCGGCAGCGCACTGTCCACATGCCAGAAACGACGGTAGGCGGCGGCATTGGGCCCGACCACCAGCGTCAGGTAGTCGGCATCTTCCAGTGCAGTGTCTACATCGGCGTCAGCGCCGGGCGCCAGATAGGGGTTCTCGCTACCGGGCGAAGTCTGCGGATCGAGGGCGCTCATGCTGGCCTTCCATGCCAAAGGGAGAGCCTGCTATAGCGGCGCGCTGGACAGGATCTGAAGCAGAACATGACGCCCGCCCGGTGCCACGGTGACCACATCGGGACCGGCGTTGGCCGCTTCCAGGCAGACATAGTCGCGCCATCCGTCACCGACATCGGCCATCCTGGCGGCACCTTCGGCGCCAGGGTTCCATGCCACCAGCGAGCGGCTGCCTTCAGTGCGGAGGTCGATGCGGCGCTTGAGCACCGGGTCGCGCAGCACATAGTGCCCGCCGGCCTGGGTGTAGATGCGGTCGCTGCGGCCCGGGTCACGCGGATCGCGCAGCGACCAGGGGCCCTGCTGGCGGCGCGGCTGGGCGTAGTTCTCGAACTTGTCGAGGTAGTCCAGGCCGTCGACGCCGTCGACATCGACCTTGCTGGCATCACCGACACGGAAGTAGTTGTGCAGCGCCTGGGTGATGGTGGCCGGAGCCTTGCCGGTGTTCTCGGTGACCAGCTGCTGGCGCAGTTCACGGCCGACACGGACGGTCATGGTCAGGCGCAGGCCGAGGTTGTCCAACGCCGGCGGGGCCAGGGTCAGCTCGATGCTGCCATCGTCGAGCCGGCGCGCCTGCTGCAGTTCCCAGGGCAAGGTGCGCACGAAACCGTGGGCGGGCATGTCGTCGCCCTGCCCCTGGCGGCCGAAGTAGGGCCAGCACACCGGGCTGCCGCCACGGATCGGCGTGGGCAGCGCGGCACGCTTGGGCGAGAGCCACATCACATCCGGCTGGCCCTTGGGCACGAACGAGAGCAGTTGCCCGCCGAACACGCTGATCGCGGCGGTGGCCTGGGGAGTTTCCACCAGCCAGGCATCGAGTCCCTGGAACTGGCCGCTGCTGACACCCTTTATCTGTTGCACGCTGGATCGACTCCGGATGGCCGGCGATTGCGCGGCACTGTAGTTGGTGGGAAGGCTGAAGCGGGTGGGCGTGGCCGGAACCTTCGCCTGCGGTTCGCTCTGCAGCGCGCGCAGGATGCGCTGGCCGGCGCGACCATCGGCGTCGGCCCAACCGAGCCGGCGCTGCTCGACCTGGATGGCACGACGACTGGCGGTACCGATCATGCCATCGGCGGCACCGATGTCATGGCCGCGCGCCAGCAACAGGGTCTGCAGCTGGCGGCGCTCGTCGCGGCCAAGGCCAGGATCATCGGTAGGCCAGGCGGTGACCAGTCCATTGCCCCCGCGCAGGCGGTCGGCCAGGGTGGCGATGGCCAACGCATAGCTTTCGGCGGCGTTGTAGCTGTAGATCGCGTCGTAGTTGCGGAACGCCAGCAGTGCAGGACCTTTGTTGCCGGCCGGCAGCAACAGCGCGGCGCGGGCGTCGGCGGGCAGGCCAGCCGGCGCCAGCGCGCTGCCGTCCAGGCCGGTCACGCCCAGTGCGCGCCAGTCGGCCAGTGCCCGGCGCTGGGTACGGCCGGCCTGGCTGGCGTTGAACCCGGCGGGGACACGGACTTCCATGCCCCAGGGTTCGCCGGTTCGCCAGCCGGCACGCTTCAGATAGTTGGCGGTGGAAGCCAATGCATCGGGAATGCTGCCGACCAGATCACGACGGCCATCGCCATCACCATCGACGGCAATGCGTGCGTAGGTGCTGGGCATGAACTGGGTGTGGCCGAAAGCACCGGCCCAGGAACCGGTCAGGCCCTGCGCCTGCAGGTCGCCCTGGTCGATGAGCTTGACCAGCGCCAGCAGTTCGCCGCGGAAGAAGGGCTGCCGGCGGCCGGCACAGGACAGCGTGGCCAGCGACTGCAGCAGCGGGCGTTTGCCGAACACGCGGCCGTAGTCGCTCTCCACACCCCATACGGCGACGATGGTGACTGGATCGACGCCGTACTGCGCCGATACGCGCTGAAGCAGGTCACGGTGCTGCTGCAGCATGGCGCGACCGTCGTCCACGCGCTGGCGATCGACCAGTGCGGCCAGGTAGTCCCAGATCGGCGTAGTGAACTCCGGCTGCGCATCGAGCAGCGGCAGCACGGTTGGGTCGGGCTGCAGTCCGGCGGTGATCGCATTGAAGCGGTCAGCGGCAATGCCCTGGCTGGCGGCCGTAGCCTGCAGGCCCGCCATGCAGCGGGCGAACGCGGGATCAGCGGTTGCCGCTGCTGCCGGCGGCGCGGACGCTGGCATGGCAAGCGCGGCGGCCAGGCCGAGCGTGGTCAGAATGGGCATGGCGTCCTCCGTGTTGCCGGTGCTGCAGCCATGGTAACGCGGAGGGAGAGCAAGGTTGGCCGAGATTGCCGGCCAGCGGCCGGTACTACCTGTGCCTAGGGTGAGGGGCGCAGGAGGCGCAGGCCATAGGCGGGATCGTCCGCGTTCCAGCATGCCGCCACCTCCAGCCTTGCCTGCTGCAGCAGGTGGCCGAAGCTGGCGTCGGTGTACTTGTGGCTGTACTCCACGCGGATCGGTTCGCCAGCGCTGAAGTGGAAGGTGCGGCCGTCGAGATGCACGTCCTGCTCGCGCTGGCTGACCAGATCGGTTTCGATGCGCAGGCGCGCGGTGCTGTAACGGGCCTGGTGACGGAAGCCGTCGAGATCGAAATCGCTGCCGACCTCGCGGTTGAGACGCGCCAGCAGGTTCAGGGTGAAGGCGGCGGTGACACCGTCGGCGTCGTTGTAGGCGGCTTCGATCAGTGCCGGGTCCTTGTGCAGATCGATGCCGACCAGGGCCAGGCCGTGCTTGCCCATGGTCTGGCGCATTGCGCGCAGCAGCGCGATCGCATCCTCATCGGCGAAGTTGCCCAGCGTGGAGCCCGGGAAGAACAGCAGCCGGCGCGCGGCAGGCCGCTCTGGCGCGGGGACCTGCACAGGGCGGGTGAAGTCGGCACACACCGGCAGCATTTCCACGTCCGGCAGCGCCGGGGCCAGATGGTCGATGCTGGACAGCAACGCCGCGCGCGAGATCTCGATGGGCGTATAGGCCACCGGGTCCTGCAGGGCAGCCAGCAGGCGCGCGGTCTTGCGGCCGCTGCCGCTGCCCAGTTCGACCACATGCACGCGCGGACCCACCGCCTGCGCGATCTCCGGCAGCACCCGGTCCAGCAGGGCCAGTTCGGTGCGTGTGGGGTAGTACTCGCGGGTGTGGGTGATCTGCTCGAACAAGCGCGAGCCGCGCGCGTCGTAGAAGTACTTGGAAGGCAGCTGGCGAGAGGCGTGCGACAACCCCGCCACGGCGTCGGCAAGGATCTGCTGGCGGCCGGGGGTAAGGTCGGTCAGCGCCTGCAGCGCATCCTGGACGGTACTCATGAAAGATCCCTTGCCAGGCGCACGCCTGAGAACTGCCAACGCGCCGGTGGCATGAAGAAGTTGCGGTAGCTGGCCCGTACATGGCCGCGCGGCGTGGCGCAGCTGCCACCGCGCAGGACCCACTGGCCACACATGAATTTGCCGTTGTATTCGCCGAGGTTGCCGGCGAAGGGACGGAAGCCGGGATAGGCGCCATAGGCGCTGCTGGTCCATTCCCACACGTCGCCGAACAACTGGCGCAGTCCATCGCCCTGCCCTGCCATCGGGTGCAGATGGTCGTCGTCGGCGAAGTGGCCTTCGATCGGCTGCGAGGCGGCGGCCGCTTCCCATTCGAATTCGGTGGGCAGGCGGGCACCGGCCCAGCGTGCGCAGGCATCGGCTTCGTAGTAACTGAGGTGACAGACCGGCGCATGCGGATCGAGCTCGCGCCAGCCGCCGAGGGTGAACTCGCGCAGCAGGTCGTCATCCCAGTACAGCGGATGCTGCCACTGCTCGGCCTCGCGCAGCGCCCAGCCTTCGCTCAGCCACCAGCGCGGATCGCGGTAGCCGCCGGCGTCGATGAAGGCGCGGTACTCGGCGTTGCTGAGCGGGCGCTCGGCGATGGCATGCGCGGGAAGCAGCACGCGATGCACGGGCGATTCATTGTCATAGGCGAAGGCCGCGTGCTGCGGCCAGGCGGACGCACCGATGCTGACGATGCGTTCGCCCTGTTCGACCCAGCCCTGCGTGCCGAGGGCGCTGACGGCGATGGGCAGGTCTTCGCGGTACGGCGGCTGCAGCGGATTGCACCAGAAGGCATGCTTGATGTCGGTGAGCAGCAGCTCCTGGTGTTGTTGTTCGTGCTGCAACCCCAGCTGCAGGTGCTGCAGGGCGTCGCTGCCGAGATCGCCAGCGCGCAGTCCTGCCAGCACCTGCTCATCCACATGCTGGCGGTAGGCGTGAACCTGCTGCAGAGAGGGCCGCGACAGCAACCCGCGCTGAGGCCGTGCGTGGGCGGGGCCGAGACTCTTGTAGTAACTGTTGAACAGATAGTCCCAGGCCGGATCCCAGGGGGTGTAGCCGGGCTGGCTGGCCAGCACGAAGCGTTCGAAGAACCAGGTGGTGTGGGCCAGGTGCCACTTGGCCGGGCTGGCATCGGCCATGCTCTGCAGCAGGGCGTCTTCCGGGCTGAGGGGTGCGGCCAGCTGCACGCTGCGCCCCCGCACATGGGTGAAGTGGCGGGCGAGGTCACGCTGCGGGGCAGCGACGGCGGCGGGTACGCTGTCCATGCGACCAGCTTCGACCGCGACCGGTGAGCGCAATGTCATGGCCCGGTGGCGCGGTGTTCACATCAGGCTGCGCGTATTCAAGAAGGTCGCTGCTGCGCCGCTAACGGCAGTGCTGCGGCCGCGTCGTGACCGCGCTGGAATTCCGTGTGTCCCATCATCCGCTTCGACAGCCTGTGCACTATCTGTTCGTGCTGCCCGCCGTGCTGGTCGCACTGGTGCTGTGGGCGAGCCTGGAAAGCGATGATGTCGGCCGCGCCGGGCAGCGCATCCTGCCGTGGTTGCTGGCCTGCCTGGGTGCAGGGCTGGCGCTGCTGTACAACCAGGTGCGCACGCTGTGCCTGTTGCTGCTGGTGGCGCTGGCCTTCGCGGTGCTGCACCAGGACCTTGGGCACTACCTGCGCGAGGGCCGAGTGACGGCGTTGACACCACTGCGCTTCCACGCGATCTCGACCTGGCTGCCGTTGCTGTTCGCCATCCATGCGTTGTGGCCCGAACGTGGCCGCCGCCGCCAGGACCTGCTGCTGAGGGCCACGACCAGCGGTGTTGCGGTGGCGATCTTCATCCTGCTTGCCACACAGCAGCCACAGGGCATGCACGACCTTTTGTCGAACCGGCACTTCCCCTGGATTCCGAGCAACTGGAACGCGCTGGCGCAGCTGCCTGCCGTGCTGTTCCTGCTGGCCACCGCTGCGCTGGGATGGCAGGCGTGGCGCCAGCCCCGGCCGTTGCATACGGCGATGCTGCTGGCCCTGCTGTGCCTGTGGTGGATGCTGCCGCGGATCTTCCTGCAGCCGGTGCTGCTGCCGGCGCTGAGCGTAGCGGCGCTGCTGCTGATGCTGGGCGCGACCCTGCAGGAGTCCTTCCACATGGCCTTCGGCGACGAACTGACCGGCCTGCCCGGTCGCCGTGCGTTCAACGAGACCCTCAAGCGCGCCACCGGCACTTACAGCATCGCGATGATCGACGTGGATCATTTCAAGAAATTCAATGACACCCACGGCCACGACACCGGCGATGACGTGCTGAAACTGGTGGCCTCACGGCTGTCGCGGGTGGGCGACGGCGGCCGTGCGTTCCGTTATGGCGGCGAGGAATTCGCCGTGGTTTTCCTCGACCGCCCGGCATCGGCCTGCGTGGATGCGGTGGAGGCGCTGCGACAGGGCATCGAACAGAGCCGCATGCAACTGCGCGACCGCAGCACGCGCACCCGCGACGATACGCTCGGCCAGCAGCAGCGCGGGCGCGGCGGTGGCGGTGCGGTGGTGCAGGTAACCGTCAGCATCGGCCTGGCCGACAGCCGGGTCGATCGGCGCCCTGCCGGGGTGGTCAAAGCGGCCGACCAGGCGCTGTATGCGGCCAAGGAGGAAGGCCGCAACCGCGTGTGCGCGCATGGCGGCCAGCGCGTGCTGGCCGTGCGCGGCAGCCAGGCTCAGACGGCGTCGAGGTAGTACCAGCGACCCTCGACCCGCAGGAAGCGGCTGTGCTCGGTCATTTTCACCGCGCTGCCGCCACCGACGCGGTAACGGGCGGTGAAGCGGACCTCGGCGCTGTCGTTGCCGGTCACCTGGTGGTCCTGCACGGTCAGGCCCAGCCATTGGGTGCGCTGGCCGGGGGCATCATCGAGCGACAGTTCTGCCGGACGGGTGTCCGGGTGCCAGGTGGCACGCAGGTAGTCCGGTAGGTGGCGCACATAGGCGCTGTAACGTGAGCGCATCAGACGCTCGGCATCCGGCGCGGCGTCGCCGGCATGGAAGCGCCCGCAGCAGGCGGCGTAGTCGGCGGCCAGGCCACAGGGACAGGGATCGGGGGCGGTTCGGCTCATGCGGGTATTGTCGCGTGGGCGGCGGCAATGTGACAGGCGTATGCTGTCGCGCCCTCACTTCGATTGAGCGCCGTGCTGGAACTGATTCCTCCTGAGTTGTGGTGGCTGGTGGTGATCGCCTTCATTGCCGGCCTGGTCGATGCGGCCGTGGGCGGCGGCGGACTGGTGCAGCTGCCCGGCCTGTTCACGGTACTGCCGCAGCAGACCCCGGCGATGCTGTTTGGCACCAACAAGTTCAGCTCGATGTTCGGCACCGGCGCAGCGGCATGGCGCTATGCGCGCAACGTGCGCTTCCCGTGGAAGCCGGTGCTGTTCGCCGCAGGTACGGCCTTCGTGTTCTCCTTCCTTGGCGCTACGGCGGTCAGCCTGTTGCCCAAGGACGCAGTGCGGCCACTGGTACTGGTGCTGCTGGTGGCGATGCTGGCCTACACGCTGTGGAAGAAGGACTTCGGCGCGCTGCACCGGCCGCAGGACATCGGCCGCCGCGAGCTGGTGATCGCGCTGGCGATCGGTGCGGCGATCGGCTTCTACGATGGTTTCTTCGGGCCCGGCACCGGCAGCTTCCTGATCTTCCTGTTCGTGCGCTTCTTCGGGCTCGACTTCCTGCGTGCGTCGGCCGCGTCGAAGGTGGTGAACCTGGCGACGAACGTGGCGGCGATCTCGTTCTTCGTGCCGACCGGCAACATCCTGTGGCTGTTCGCACTGCCGATGGCGGCAGCCAACATCATCGGCTCGGTGGTGGGCACGCGGTTGGCGCTGAAGGGCGGCACGCCGTTCATCCGAAAATTGTTCGTGGGCCTGGTGGTGGTGCTGATCGCGCGGATGGCGTGGGATACGTTCCGTAGTTCGTGAATGCGATTGCCGGCCAGCGATCGGCACTACCACTATCGGGATTCATGA
Source organism: Stenotrophomonas sp. 2YAF26 (assembly GCF_052114625.1). Lineage (NCBI taxonomy): Bacteria > Pseudomonadati > Pseudomonadota > Gammaproteobacteria > Lysobacterales > Lysobacteraceae > Stenotrophomonas > Stenotrophomonas sp. 2YAF26. Next base: position 124,987 of record NZ_JBFRFC010000007.1, read on the forward strand.
CCTGGTAGGTGCCAACCTTGGTTGGCACGCTGTTTCCGGTCGCGAAGAGCAGCCGAGCATGGCTCGGCTCTACAGGGGATTGCCGGCCAGCGGCCGGCACTACCAGGGCGGGCCGAAGCGATCAGGCTTCGGCTTCTTCCGGTTCGTCGGCCTGCTGGCGGCTGCGCTCCGGCAGCTTCAGGCGCTTGCCTTCTTCGTCGTACTCGATGAGCAGCACGCCCGAATCGTGGCGGCCGCTGATCTCGACGAAGCAGGCGCCACCGATGAACGGTTCCAGCGTCATCACCGATTTCAGCGGGGTGGCCACCACCATCTGGAAACCGAAGTTGTCGAAGATGTTCATCGCCAGCGCGGTGAACTCGTTGTCGGCCTTGTCGAAGGCTTCGTCGAGCACGACTGCGGCATAGCTGGGCAGCTGGCTGTCGGCGCCGCCGAGCTGGTAGCGCAGTGCCGCGGCCAGGCAGGTGGTGGCCAGCTTCTGCCGCTGGCCACCGGATTTGCCGGCGCCGCTGCGGTAGATCTCGACCTGCTGGCGCGTTTCCACATCCAGCTCCACGCCGATGAACTCCACGTGCAGGCGTACGTCCAGCACCACTTCGCGCCAGCGCTTGTCTTCGCCTTCCTGCGAGCCGAGGCGGTTGACCAACTGGCGCAGGACGGTGAACTGCGTTTCGGCCAGGTCGCGCTGCTCGGTCTGCTGCTGCGACAACACCTCGCGCAGCTGCTGGTGGAACTCCTGCACTTCCGGCAGGCGCCGGTCGTTCAGTTCGATGGTCAGCAGGGTGCCACGGTTGAAGGGCACCTGCTCCAGGCTGGCGTTGACTTCGTCCAGGCGCTGGCCGATCGACTTGCGGGCCTCCGCGCTGTGACGCTGCAGCGCGAGCAGGTTGTTCTTGCTCTGGTTCTGCAGCAGGTCGAAGAAGCGTTCTTCATGCTGCGGCAGGCCATCGCGTTCAAGGCGTTCGAGGCGAGCGAGGAAATCCTCGGCCGAGGCCACCGACACGGTGAAGTCGCCCGATTCTTCCGGCCACTGCTGGATGAAGCGGCGGAAGCAGCCCAGCAGCAGGTTCTCGATGCGGTTGACGTCCTGCTGCGAAGACGAGAGCTGTTCGTTCAGCGCGTTGCTGACCTGGCGCATGTGCGCTTCCAGCGTTTCCAGGCTGAGCGGGCCCTGCTCCTGCAGGCGCTCGGCCAGGCCGGCTTCCTGGTCTTCGGCCAGCGCTGGCAGGACCAGTGCCCGGCTCTGCTGGCGGGCACGATCCAGGCGGTCGCGTTCGCGCACCAGCTGGCCGCGCTCGACGCGGGTGTCTTCGTAAGTGCGGCGGGCCTGCTCGATATCGGCGCGGGTGGCGTCGATCTGCTGGGCGATCCTGGCCAGGTCGGCATTGCCTTCGCGCAGGGCGTGCAGGCTGGCCTCGATGTCGGCCAGACGCTGTTGAGGCGCGGCGACGTCGATTTCGTTCCAGCTGATGCCGATCAGCTGGTGGCAGGCCAGGCGACGTTCGTTGTCGCGGTCACGCTGGCTGCGCAGGCGCGCGATGTCGGTATCGCAGCTGGCGATACGGGCGGCCAGTTCCTGGGCTTCCTTCTCGAAGACGGCGAGCTTGTCGCGGTTGCTGAAGCCCAGCAGCCAGCGGCGGCGATCGTTCACCGCACTGCGATCGTCCTTCTCGAAGCGGTCGCCCGGATGCTTGACCTGACCTTCGCGGGTGATGCCGCGGTCGACGTTGCGCAGCTGCTTGGCGTCCACGCATTCGTAGTCGAAGCGCTTGCCCAGCTCGCGGCGCAGCCAGCTTTCGAACACGTGGTCGCGTAGTTCCAGCTTGTGCAGCAGCGACTTGGCGGACGGTTCGCGGGCGAACGCATCGTCATTGCGACGCACGCGGTAGTAGGTGAAGCGCATGCCCAGGTGGGTACGGTTCACCCATTCGGCGACGTCGTTGTAGTGCTTGTCATCGACCAGCAGCGACTGCGCGAAGCCACCGAGCACACGCTCGATCGCGCCCTGCCAGCTCTGCTCTTCCGAGCGGACCTGGATCAGTTCGCCGACGAACGGCAAGGCCGCTTCGGAGATACCGGTTTCTTCGGCAAGGCGCGCGCGCAGCTTCTGCATCGGCGCAGGAATGCTGGAGGGCGTGCGCTGCATCGCCTCCAGTTCGCCACGCACGTCGGAGAAGCGCCGCTCGTCGTCGCGCTTGCCGCCCAGCCGTTCGCTGATGGCGTCGTCCAGGGCGCTCGACGCACGCTGACGGTCTTCCAGTTCGGACTGCGCCTGCTCAAGCAGCTCGGCGAAGCCATGTGCATCCTCGGGCAACGCGGCCTGCAGCTTCTGTGCGGCGTCACGCGCCTGCGCCTGCTTGGCCAGGCGGCGATCACGTTCGGCTTCGGCGCGGCCCTGCTCGCGTTCCAGTTCCTCGATGCGCTCACCGCCCTGCTGGCGGCGCTGCAGTTCCAGCTCGGCCAGGCGCTCGGTGTGGTTGTCCAGCGCCGCGCGACGCTGCGCTTCTTCGCCCAGCAGGCCACGGTCGCGCGTATCCATTTCACGCAGGCGCGCTTCGATCAACAACTGTCGACGGCTTTCGCGGAAGCTGTCGATACCGAGCTTGAGCGCTTCGTCATCGCCGCGACGACGGCTCATCGCCTGCAGGTCGCCATAGTGCTCGCGCGCCGGCTTCAGGGTTTCGACCTGACGCCGCGCGGTGACCACGGCCTGGTGCGCGCCATCGAGTTCGGCGAAATCGCTGACAAGTCGTTCGGCAGCGTCGAAGGTCTTCGGCGTGTCGAGCATGAAGTCGCGCAGGAAGACGTTCAGGTCACCCAGGTTCTTCGCCGACTGCGTCTTGTGCAGCAGGCGCAGCGCCATCTCGTTGTCGATGCCGAGCAGGTGGCGGAAGCGTTCGGCATAGCCGGAGAACGTGTCGAAGTGATGGACGTCGGCCAGCTTCTGCTTGAGCTTGCGCAGGTCGAGATCGAAGCCGCCCAGATCCTTGGCGATGTCGAACGGACGCTCGGCGATCATGTAGTGCTTGCGCACGTCACCGGCGGAGGTGCTGCTGCCGGCGATCCAGAGCAGGCGTACCAGGCTGACCACGCGGCCATCGCCGGCGCGGTACTCCAGCACCAGCGCGGTCCAGGTCGCGCCCTTGCGCAGGTACTGGGTGGCGATTTCACCGGTGCCACTGTCCTGCTGGTCGGCCCACGCGCCGCGCACGTAGGACACCAGGTTGCGGTCGCGGCCGCTGCGTTCGGCTTCACGCGCTGCGGCGTTGAAGTCGACGATGGCCGGTGGCGTCAGCAAGGCGGACATGGCATCGAGCAGGGTCGACTTGCCCGAACCCGAGCGGCCGACGAACAGGAAGCCGCGCTCGGCGATCGGCACTTCGGTCAGGCCGTTGAAGGTGCCCCAGTTGTGCACCTGCAGGCGGCGCATGCGGAACTGCTGCAGGCGCGGGTCCGGCAGGCCTTCGTTGAACAGGGCGGGAGTGTGCTTGGAAATGGCCATGCGGTGCTCGGGTCTCTCAGGCTTCAGCGGCCGGGGTTTCGCGCAGCTGGCGGTAAACCGCCGACAGCTGGGATACGTCTTCGGCGGAGAACAGCAGCTTCAACGCCGGCGAGACTTCGTGGCGGTCTTCCTGGCCGCCGAGGCGGGTCAGGATGTGGTTGTCCTTCATTTTCTGCACCGCCGAGGCGACACGGCGGTTGAAGCCGGCGCGATCGGTGGACAGGTTCTTTTCGTAGATGGCCAGTGCTTCGGCCATTTCAGCATCGGCGACCACGGCGCGGTTGCCACGCGCATCGGCTTCGCCCAGCTGCTGGCGCAGGTACAGCAGCAGCACCGAATCGATGAAGGTCAGCGGCGAGGTGCGCAGCAGTACCGGTGCATCGACATCTTCGGTGTCGGCCTGGCGGGTGAACGCCACGCCACTGTCACGGTCGAGCACCAGTTCCAGGAACAGGTCCGACAGCGCCGAACGGATACCGGCTTCGCTGCGGATCAGTGCCGGCCACAGCTTGGCGTGACGCAGCTGGTCGATGCTGGGGCCGATCAGCAGCTGGCACAGCGCGCGGCGCGCATCCAGCGGCAGGCGGCCGGTATCGCCCATGTAGTAGACGTCGTTGCCGCGCCGGGGCTGGGCCACGGTCGCCACCGGCTCGGCCTGGTAAGCGTCTTCGGCCAGGTCGGCATGCGGTGCGTCGATGGGGTCTTCATGCCAGCTCATGGCGTCTCTCCTGGGTAAACCAAACCAGCGGGATGCGGGCACGACGGATCTGTCCGTCGCCACCTCGCCATTCGGCAAGCTCCTGTTCGCCGGCGATCACGCTGCCAAAGCGCGTGCCCAGCGAGAGGTAGCCGATGACACTGCCCAGCCCCTGCGGCGCTTCGCGCTGCGACAGGGCCTGGGCAATGCTGAGTTTCGGCTGCCTGTCGAGCAGGTCGTGCAGGTCGCGGCGCAGGGTGCGGAAATCGATTTCCGACGACGCCACCAGATCGCCCACGCTTTCCAGGCTGATGCTGGCCGCATCGTTGTATTCGACGTTGCCATCGACCTGCGCGCTGCGCGGGTCGTGCAGCTTCCACTGCGACCACGAACGCAGGCGGCTGGTGGTCAGCTGCAGGTCGCGGCCAATGGCGCGCTGCGCCGGGAAGTCATCGCGCAGTGCCAGTGCTTCGGACTGCGCCTGCTTCAACAGCTGGTTGAGGCGGCGCTGTTCCAGGTAGCCACGGCTCTGCACGAAACCACGCAGGCTGCGCGCGAAGTTCTGCAGCACGTCATGCACCTGGCCACCACGCTCGAGCATGGTGCTGGTGAAGCCGCGCAGGAAGTTGCGCTCGTTGCGATCCAGCCGCCGGGCGAAGCCACGGGCCAGCAGCGTCTCCAGCGCGGCATCGAGCTGGGCGCTCTGTTCGGCGTCGTTGAGCAGGCGCCAGAACGCCTGGAAACTACGGCCCGCGTCGCTCTCGCCGATCACGTCCACGCCTTCGAACAGCTTGGACAGCACGTCGCCGCGCTCGCCTTCGTCATCGATGATGCGTTCGCGGAAATCACGGTTGAGCTGTTCGAAGTCGTCGCGCACGCGGCGGAAGTCTTCGGTCAACTCGTCGGCCAGGCCGATGATCTGCCGCGTGCGTTCCAGCGCGCGCTTGCCGTCCAGGGCCGTCACCCGGCCAGCGCTGACACGGGCGATCTCGGCATCGATGCGGTCGCGCTCGTCGCGCAATGCGGACAGGCGTGCGTCCGGGTCGGCCTCGGTCTGCGCGGCCAGCTGCGACAGCTGCTCGATCACCAGTGCCAGACGGCTCTCGGTGGCGGCCACGCGGGCCTGCTCCATGCTGTCGGCGAAGCGGATCGCCTGCAGCGCCTGGGTCGAGAGCTCGTACTGCTCCTGGTCGGCGCCTTCAGGCAGCCGGCGTTCCAGCCAGCCCTGCGCGAGCCAATGGGCGACGTAGGCCTGCGCGGTCCGCGGCAGCTCGCGCGACAACTCGTCGCCGTTGAGCTGGTCCAGCGCACGCTGCAGGCGCTCGTTGAGGACCGATGCCGGCAACGTGCGATCGCCGTCCATCAGCAGGCCCTGCAGCAGGCCGATGATTTCCGGTGCGTGGTCGGCGGCGAGCAGCTTCCATTGCGGCTGTTCGCGCAGGTGGCGATAACGGGTGATGCGTTCGCGGTGCTTCATGCAGCGAGATCGGTCGGAAGGGCGCGGCGGCCGGCGCGCGCGCGAAGGCGCGGCGCAGGCACGGCGAAAGCGGCGGCCACGCGGGGCCGCCACCGGGAGGCGACGGCGCTCAGCGCTTGCCGCCCACTTCGATGAAGCGCAGGAACTCGGCGCGGGTGCGGGCGTCCTCGCGGAAGCTGCCCAGCATCTTCGAGGTGACCATGCTGACGCCGCGCTTGTGGATGCCGCGGGTGGTCATGCACTCATGGGCGCCTTCGACGACGACGCCAACACCGACCGGCTGCAGCACGTCCTGGATGCACTGGGCGATCTGCGCGGTCATCTTTTCCTGCACCTGGAAGCGGCGGGCGTAGGCTTCGACCACGCGTGCCAGCTTGCTGATGCCCACCACCTTGCCGGCCGGCAGGTAACCGACGTGCACGCGGCCGATGATCGGCGCCATGTGGTGCTCGCAGTGGCTTTCGTATTCGATGTCGCGCAGGACGATCAGTTCGTCGTAGCCGGCGACTTCCTCGAAGGTGCGTTCCATGTAGGCGCGCGGGTCGTCGCGGTAGCCGCTGAACCAGTCGCCATAGGCTTCGGCCACGCGGCGCGGGGTATCCAGCAGGCCTTCGCGGGTCGGGTCCTCACCGGCCCAACGCAGCAGGGTGCGCACGGCATCCTCGGCCTGGACCTGGGTCACATCGCCCTGCGGGGCGGCCTTTTCGTTGTTCTTGCTCATTGCATACAGCGCCCGAACGGGGGGCGAGCATCGTACCCGACCGGGGGGTGGGTCGTCCTCTGGGGACGGTTCATCGGGGGGCCGCCCGGCGCCGGATTGCTATCGATCTGGAGCGGGAAGGGCGGCAGGGCAGGACACGCCGTAAACCCATCCATGGGGGCTCGGTCGGCGCATCCCTGCGCCTCACGGTCCTGCCCTGCCGCCCTTCCCGCTCCCTGACGGTTTCCTGCGGGCGCGGCCGGTCCGCCCGAAAGCGGGGTCAAAAGCTGGGGTTCATGGCCTCGGAGGGTGTCCTGGCTGCTGCTGTGGTGGGTGCGGACCGTTGGTCCGCACTGCTTCTGCCCTTGCCTTTAAAGAGCCAACCCACCACGCCCGCGGGATGTGGGGTAGGTGGCGGAGGGCCCGGCGGGGTAGGACCGTGAGGCGCATGGATGCGCCGATCGAGCTTACAGGGACGTACTTGCAGCGTGTCCTACCCCGCCCGGCCCTCCGCCACCCCAACCGATAGCCAGCAGGCGCAACGCTTTCCTCAGCACACCACCCATTCAGTAAAATCTATTGATAGGAATGAAATTAGTAGTATCCTATCTATTACTTATGGACCGCCCCCTCGACGAGCGCACCGTGCTGCAGATGCAGCTCAGCTCCGGCCTGCTGTACGCAGGGCGGCAGTGGCAGCGCCTGGCCGACAGCCGGTTGGGCAGCTACGGCATCTCCACCGCCTGCACCATGCCCCTGCTGATGATCGGCCGCTCCGGCGGTGGCATCCGCCAGGTCGCGCTGGCACAGCAGCTGGGCATGGAAGGCCCTTCCCTGGTGCGCCTGCTGGACAAGCTCTGCGCCAGTGGGCTGGTCCGCCGCGAATGCGATGCCAGCGACCGCCGCGCCAACCTGCTTTGGCTGACCGAGGAAGGCCAGGCGTTGGTGCGCGAACTGGAAGACCAGTTGATCGGCCTGCGCCAGGACGTATTCGGCGAGCTTTCCATGGATGAACTGCATGCCGTGCTGAAGGCATGGCGCCTGCTGGCCGAGGCTGCCGACCGCATCACGTAAGCCCGTTGTCGGTGAATACCGCCGCTGCCGTGCATGCGCCAGCGGCTTTTGCCCGTTGCCGTTGTCCTGTTCCACCTCCCCTTCCCCTACCGTCCCCGCCCCTACCGATGCCCGGTGAATTCAGTCTCCACGGAGTGTTCGTCCCGACCCTGCTCGGGTTGATGGTGTTGGCCTACCTGGTCAACAGCGGCCTGCACGCGCTGCTGCAGCGTGCCGGTGCCTATCGCCACGTATGGCACCCGGCGCTGTTCAACCTGGCCTTGTACGGGATCGTGCTGGGCCTGCTGTTCCACCTCCTGCGTTGGATGCAATCGTGAACAAGATCGTGAAGAAGAGCCTGCCGGTGCTGCTTACCTGCGCAGCCGTGATCGTCGCCCTGCTGGTGCTGCGCCAGCTGTGGGTCTACTACATGGACGAGCCGTGGACCCGCGACGCCCACGTCGGCGCCGACGTGGTGCAGGTGGCGCCGGATGTGTCCGGCCTGGTCGAAACGGTGCAGGTAGCCGACAACCAGGCGGTGAAAAAGGGCGACCTGCTGTTCGTGATCGATCGCGCGCGCTACCGCATCGCGCTGGAGCAGAGCCGCGCCAGCCTGGCCGAACGCCAGGCATCGGTCGCGCAGCTGCGCCGCGAGATCGGACGCGACCGCAGCCTGCAGGATCTGGTCGCCGCCGAGGACGCCGAAGTGCGCCGGGCCAAGCTGCAGGCCGCACAGGCCGCATTGGCCACCGCACAGGCCGCGGTCGACCTGGCCGAACTCAACCTGGCCCGCACCGAAGTGCGTGCACCGGCCAATGGCCGGGTCAACGACCGCACCATGCGCGTGGGCGACTACGTGGTGGCCGGCAAGCCGGTGCTGGCGCTGCTGGATACCGGTTCGTTCCGCATCGATGGCTACTTCGAGGAAACCCGCCTGCGCGGCGTTTCCCCGGGGCAGCGCGTGGACATCCGCCTGATGGGCGAAGACACCCCTCTGCACGGCCATGTCGAAAGCATCGCCGCCGGCATCGAGGATCGCTACCGCAGCAACGGCAGCACCCTGCTGCCGAACGTGACCCCGGCCTTCGACTGGGTGCGGCTGGCGCAGCGCATCCCGGTGCGCATCGCCATCGACGAGGTGCCTGCCGGCGTGGAGCTGATCGCCGGGCGCACCGCCACGGTGACCGTGGATACCGGCCGCCACGTGCAGAACAAGAAGGCCGGCGCTGCGCCGACACAGGCGGGCCTGTGAACGCCGCCCTGCCCCGCCTTGGCCTGATCGTCGCGCTGGCCAGCCTGGCCGCGTGCAGAACCGTCGGCCCGGATTACGCATTGCCCGAAGGCTCGGCATTCAAGCGGCCGCAAGCGAATGCCGCGTTCATCGATACCCACAACCCCGAAGTGGCTGCCAACCAGGCACTGCCGGCACGCTGGTGGTCGCTGTACAACGACCCGGTGCTGGATGGGCTGATCACCCAGGCGCTGCGCGACAACGTCGAACTGAAGGCCGCCGACGCGCATCTGCGCCGCGCTGCTGCGGTGTACGAGCAGGCGATGGACGCCGGTGGCTTCGAGTACGAGGCCGAGGCCGGTGTCAGCCGCGCACAGTTGTCGGCCGAGTCGTTCCTGCAGGAGCACGAGCTGCCGGTGATCAACCTGGCCGACGGCAAGTTCGCGGTGAGCTACCAGTTCGACCTGTTCGGCAAGCTCAAGCGCGGTGCCGAAGCAGCCCGCGCCGACGAACAGTCGGTGGCCGCTGCACGTGACCTGGCCCAGGTGAGCGTGGTGGCCGAGGTGGCCGGCAGCTACCTGGAGATCTGCCACGCCAACCACGAACTGCATGTAGCCGAGCATTCCCTGCAGCTGCAGCAGCGCAGCCGTTCGGTCACCCAGCGGTTGATCAGCGCAGGCCGCGGCACGCCGCCGGAACTGGCGCGCGCCAATGCCCAGGTCGCGCTGCTGGAAGCCGCATTGCCCCCGCTGCAGGCGCAGCGTTCGGCTGCCGCCTATTCGCTGGCGGCACTGCTTGGGCAGACCCCGGGCCAGCTGCCGGCCGGGGTGATCGACTGCGCGCACGCACCCACCCTTGCCCAGCCGCTGCCGGTCGGTGATGGCCGCGCGCTGCTGCAGCGCCGTCCCGACATCCGCCAGGCCGAACGCAAGCTGGCCTCGGCCACCGCGCGGATTGGTGTCGCCACTGCCGAGCTGTACCCGGACATCCGCCTGGGCGCCTCGGTCGGCGCCGCCGGCCTGCTGGAAGACTTCGGCCAGCCGATGACCCAGCAGTGGTCGTTCGGCCCGCTGATCTCGTGGACGCTGCCGTCCTCGGGCACGCATGCACGCATCCACGCCGCCGAGGCTGGGGCCGATGCCGCGCTGGCCGAGTTCGACCATGCCGTGCTGCAGGCACTGCGCGAAACACAGACCGCACTGGACCGCTATGCGCAGGATCTGCGCCGCCTGCAGTCGTTGCGCGTGGCGCAGGAGCAGGCTGCGATGGCCGCAGAGCAGAACCGCCGGCTGTACCAGGGCGGCCGCACGCCGTACCTGTCCAGCCTGGATGCCGACCGCAGCCTGGCCAGCAGCGATGCCACCCTGGCCGCGGCAGAAGCCCAGGTCTCGCGCGACCAGATCCACCTGTTCCTGGTACTGGGCGGTGGCTGGCAGGACAGTGCCGCGTCTGCGGCTGCGCCGACGGCGGCGAGGTAAGCGATGAACGGGCTGACCGACCGCCAGGCCTGGCTGTTCTCGATCAAGACCTACCTGGCAGCGATCGTCGCGCTGTACATCGCCATGGCCGGCAACCTGTCGCGCCCGTACTGGGCGATGGGCACGGTGTACATCGTCAGCCAGCCGCTGCTGGGCCCGACCCGGGCCAAGGGCGTGTACCGCATCCTCGGCACCCTGGCCGCCGGCCTGGCCACCCTGCTGATGTTGCCCGCCCTGGTGGAAACGCCGCTGGTGCTGAGCGCAGCGATGTCGATCTGGCTGGCCGGCTGCCTGTTCCTGGCCCTGCTCAACCGTGGCCCGCGTGGCTACGCGTTCCTGCTGGCCGGCTACACCACTGCATTCATCGGTTTCCCGGCGGTGACTTCGCCGGAGACCATCTTCGACACCGTGGTGGCGCGCAGCGAGGAGATCATCCTCGGTACGGTGGTAGCGGTGCTGTTCGCCTCGCTGCTGTTCCCGGCCTCGGTGCGGCCGATGCTGGGCGCGCGCATCGGCAACTGGATGGAGGACGCGGCGCAGTGGTGCCGGCAGATCCTCGAGCGCGGCCGCGCGCATGCCCCACGCAACCGGCTGGCCGCCGACCTGGTGCAGTTCGAGGCGCTGATCGAGTTCCTGCGCCGCGATGATCCACGCCATGCCGGCGCGGCCGTATCGATGGAGCGCCTGCGCGAACGCATGCTGTTGCTGCTGCCGGTGCTGTCATCGATCGCCGACCGCCTGAGTGCGCTGCGCAGCGATGGACAGACCCTGCCCGAGGGCCTGCCGACGCTGGTCGATGACATCCACGACTGGATAGACACGCCGTCCAGTGCCAGCGACTACGCGCGCCTGCGCGCACGCATCAGTGCGCTGAAGCCACAGGTGGACCGCGATCTGCAGCACCTGCAGCTGGCCAGCCTGCTGCTGCGCCTGGAGGAGCTGGTGGACCTGTGGCAGGACTGCCGCACCCTGCAGCACGCAATCGACCAGGGCACCGCGCCGCTGGACCGTGCGCACTACCGCATCCGCACCGAACGCACCGCCACCGACAAGCACGTCGACTACGGCATGGCACTGTTCTCCGCGCTCAGCGCCGGCGTGGCGCTGATGAGCTACTGCGTGCTGTGGATCGGCCTGGGCTGGGAGGGCGGTGGCAACGGCGCGATGATGGCCGCGGTGACCGCCGCGTTCTTCGCTGCACAGGATGATCCGGCGCCGAGCATGGTCTCGTTCCTGGTGTGGGCGATGGTGGCTTCGCTGGTCGCCGGCGTGTACCTGTTCGGCGTGTTCCCCGCCGTACACGACTTCGGCCTGCTGGCGCTGGTGCTGGCAGTGGTGTTCCTGCCGTTGGGCCTGCTGCTGCACCACCCGAAGAGCGCGCTGTTCGCGCTGCCGCTGACGGTCAACCTGGCCGCGCTGCTCAGCCTGCAGAACACCTACAGTGCCAACGTGCAGACCTTCGCCAACTCGTCGATCGCGATGTTCATCGGCATTGGCTTTGCGGTGGTGATGACCCGGCTGTTCCGTTCGGTGGGTGCCGAATGGACCGCACGCCGGCTGGTACGGCAGGGCTGGACCACCCTGGCCGAGGCGGCCGAAGGCCGTGGCCAACAGGATCGCCAGCGCTTCGCCGCACGCATGCTGGATCTGCTTGGCCTGCTGGCACCGCGCCTGGCGGCGACTCCGGAAGGCAGCGACATCGCGTCGGTGGACATGCTGAACGAGGCGCGCATCGGCCTGAACATCCTGCAGCTGCGCCGCGCCCGCCTGGAGCTGCCGGAGCGCAGCCGCGAGGCGGTCGAGCACATCCTGGAGGAAGTGGCCGTGCACTATCGCCGGCAGATCGCCGCACGCAAGCCGATTGTGGCGGCCGAGGCGCTGCGCGAACGGCTGGACACCTCGCTGGGACGGGTCGGCAGCGTGGCCGCCTGCAAGGCGCGCGACGAGGCGCTGATGGGCCTGGTCGGCCTGCGGTTTGCGCTGTTCCCGGAAGCAAAGGCGTTGGCGCCGGGACTGCTGGCAGCCGAGGGGCCGCAGCCGTAGCACGCTACCCTGTGCACCCATAGACCCCGCACCGGGGTCGGATCCTTCGCCACGGGCGAGGGCTCTGACCCCTGCGCTGCACAGGACGGTTCAATGAGTTACGACATGATGGTGTTCGAGGCCAGCGTCGCCCCGCGTGAAGCGGCGGCGTTCATCGCCTGGTTCGAGAAGCAGGCGCAGTGGGGCGAGAGCCACGAGTACGACGATCCGGCGGTCAGCAGCCCGGCGCTGCAGGCATGGTTCGCGGAGATGGCGCAGGAGTTTCCGCCGATGAACGGCCCGCTGAGCAATGACGATGATGATCGCGCCGAGGTGACCGAGTACAGCATCGGCCGCCATGTGATCTATGGCGCGTTCGCGTACTCGGTGGCCGAGCGCGCGCATGGACGGGTGCAGGACCTGGCCGAGAAGCACGGCGTGGGGTTCTTCGATGTCAGTGCGGACGAAGCCGCGATCGTGTATCCGGATGGGTTGGTGTTGATGCCGGAATAGGTTTGGCGGCAGGGCTGCGCCCTGCACCTGCCGAATCAACGGCAACGGCAAAAGCGGGCGATCCGTGGGATGGCGGGGTGGGTCCGGTTGCGGGGGACGCTGCAAGTACGTCCCTGTAAGCTCGGTCGCGCCATCCATGGCGCTCACGCCCGATGTGATGGTAAGGCTGGCGTTTAGAACAACGTGCCCTGCACGGTGGGTTCTTCGCCGCGCACCGGTTCCTCGGTCACCTCTTCCGCACCCAGCCGCCAGGCCAGGCCACCAAGGCGGCTGGCATGTCGTTTCAATGCCGCCTCCAGCACCTCGGCGCTGCCGGCCACCTGCAGGCGCTGGCGGGCGCGGGTCAGGCCGGTGTAGACCAGTTCGCGCGACAGCACGCGGCTGTCCTGCCTTGGCAGCTGCAACCACACTTCATCGAATTCCGAGCCCTGCGCCTTGTGCACGGTCATCGCGAACGCGCTCTCGTGTGCGGGCAACGCTGCCGGGTGGAAGGCGCGGGGCTGGTCGGCGGTCTCGCCGGGGAACCAGGCCACCATCGCACCGCTGCCATCGCGCAGGCAGATGCCGATATCGCCGTTGAACAGGCGGTGGCGGTAGCTGTTTTCGGTGATCAGCAGCAGCCGGCCCTGGAAGTAGCCCGGGGTGTTGCCAGCCAGCAGCTGTTCAATACGGCTGTTGAGGCCACGCGCGCCCTGCGGGCCTTCGCGCAGTGCGGTCAACACGCGCAGGCGGCCGGCCTGCTGCAGTGCCTGCGCCGGGTCCGCTGCGTCGGCCAGTGCGCGCCAGTGGTCGAGCAGATGCTCGCGCTGGCCACGCAACGGGTCCGCCTCGCCTTCATGGAAACGGACACCAGCCAGCCCGCCACTGCGCAGCAGGCGCAGGGCGGTACCACTGTCACCGCCACGCACGGCCTGCGCCAGCGGCGCCAGGTCCAGCGCATCACTCTGCCGGTAGCCACGCTGCAACTGCACGCGGCGGCCTGCGAACGCGCGCGGCGGTGCCTGCGGCTGCAGCGTCGCCGCTGCCAGCAGTCCATGCAGCGCCTGCGCATCGTCGGCGCGGGTGCCGATGCCATCGCCGCTGGCGCGCAGGATAGCGCTGAGCACATCACCGGCTTCCACTGACGGCAACTGGTCGGGATCGCCGAGCAGGATCAGGCGGGTACCGCTGGCGATCGCGTCGACCAGCTTTGCCATCAGCGGCAGGTCGATCATCGAAGCTTCGTCGACCACCACCACGTCCACCGGCAACGGATTGTCGGCGTGATGGCGGAAGCGCGGTGAATCGGGAATCACCCCGAGCAGGCGATGCAGGGTGGTGCCTGTGCTGGGCAGCGCGGTGCACAGCGCCGGGTCCAGCCCCTGCTCCTGCAGCCGCTGGACGGCCAGGCGCAGGCTTTCGGCCATGCGCTCGGCGGCGCGGCCGGTGGGTGCAGCCAACGCTACCTTTGGCACGGGCAGGCCCTGGTGCTGCGCCTGTGCCGCCAACAGCAGCAGCAGGCGGGCGATGGTGGTGGTCTTGCCGGTACCGGGACCACCGGTGACCAGGGCCAGCGGGTGGCGCAGGGTTACGCCAGCCGCACGGGCCTGGTGGTCCTCACCCGTTGCGGCGTGCGGGAACAGACGCGCGAACAGGGGCGCCACCGCGGCCATGTCCGGTGCAGGCAACGGATGGCGGCCGATGCGTTGCAGGCCGACAGCCAACTGCCGCTCGTATTCGCGGTAGCGGCGCAGGTACAGCAGACCGTTCTCCAGCACCAGCGGCGCTTCCGCGGCGGCGGCGCTGGCATCCTGCGGGGTCGCCACCCAGGGCGAGGCCTGCAGCTGCGCCAGCCACTGCGCAGGTTCGGGCCATGCCGGAATGCCATCGATCACGCGCTGGGGCTGGCGCGGATCGAAGCCAGCGTGCCCCTGCGCCACGGCCAGCGAGGCCAGTGCGGCGGCCAGTGCCACGTCGTCCGGTGTGTCTTCGCGCAGGCGCTTGAGGCTGATGGCCAGGGCGTGGTCCAGGGTGCGCAGCTGGCCACTGCGATGAAGATCGCGCAGCAGGTTCATGCGGTTTCTCCGCGCGCGCGCGCCGCCATCTCGGCCTGGGCTGCTTCGCCGCCCGCAAACAAGGCATCCAGCGCATCCACCAGCTCAGGCGCGAAGCGCTGCACGTGCACGCCGTTACCGGCAATATCCAGGCCCCGGCAGAACAGATAGCGGATACCGCCCATGTCGCGCGCGTAGTCGTATGCCGCGCCCAGGCGGAAGCGCAGCCAGCGATGCAGGGCCACGGTATAGATCAGCGCCTGCAGGTCGTACTCGCTGTGGCGCATCGCGATCTCCAGCAGGTCCGGGCTGTAGCCCGGCAACCGGTTGGATTTGTAGTCCAGCACATACCAGCGGCCATCACGCACGTAGGTCAGATCGATCTTGCCGGTCATCAGGCCTTCCAGCCTTCTGCGCAGGCCGAAACCGCGCCGCGCGCTGGAGATGCCGTGCTCGTGCAGCAGCTGCAGCAGCACCGGTACTGCGGTCGGCTCGATGGCGAAGTGGAACTCGATTTCGGCCCGGCGCTCATGCTCGGGCACGCTGCACAGCGCACCGCCTTCGGGCAGCGGTACGGTGAGGGTGTGGCCGACCAGCGGCACCAGCACCGCCACGCCATCGTCCAGATCCTCGTCGGCATAGCCTTCGTCGTGCAGCGAGCGGCGCAGCACGTCGGCCTGTCCCTCCGGTGCCGGTTGCTGCGGCTGCCAGTGCGACCACAGTGCGAAGTCGACGTTCTCCAGTGCATCGTGCAGCACATTGCCGAAGCGGCTGCCCATGAAGCGCGGATCCGGCGGCGCTGTGTCTTCTGCGGCAGCGTCCGGCAACGCCGGTTCCAGCGGCAGCTCGGCCCCGGCAGGTTCGTCGGCAGCCGGTGCCGGCAGTTCGGTGGCCGCCGCTTCGATATCGTCGCCGTTGCCAGCGTCGGCATGCGCCAGCTGGGTGAAGCTGTAGACCCACCAGTCATGTGGCACCCGGCGGGTCAAGGCACGCACCGCAGGCAGCTCACCTTCGGTTTCGGCCAGCAGCTGCGGCAGGCGGCCCGGCGGCGCACTGTCATCCAGGTCCACGTCCGCGTGCGTACGCAGCGCCTGCAGGTCGCCGAGCAACGGCGCCAGGCGGGTCTTCGCATGGCCTGCCAGATCGCCGGCGGCGATCCACAAGGCATGTTCGGCGCGGGTCAGGCCCACGTACAGCAGGCGCGCGTCTTCTGCACGCTGTTCGCGCTCGCGCTGGCTRCTGGCCGCGTCCCAGGCGTCGTCCCTGTCCAGCTTCCAGTGCAGCTGGCGCTCGCCCTGCAGATGCACGGTGCAGTGGGTGGCGGTGTTCGGCGCGCCGCCATCGATGCCCACGAACGGCAGGAACACCAGCGGGTATTCCAAGCCTTTGCTCTTGTGCAGGGTGATGATCTGCACCCGTCGGGCGTCCGACTCCAGCCGCAGCAGCTGCTGCTCGTCATCCTGGTCGGCGTTGGCCATCTGCCCCTGCAGCCAGTCCAGCAGGCCGTGCATGCCCAGTGCCTGCGCGGAGGCTTCCTGCAGCAGTTCGCCCAGCTGCAGGTAGTTGGTCAGGCGCCGCTCGCCGTCGATCAGTGCCAGCAGGCGTTCGCCCTGCGCGGCGCAGACGTCGGCCACCACCGCGAACGGGCCGCCACGCTGCCAGCGCTCGCGCCAGTGCAGCAGCTGTGCCTGGAACCCGCGCTGCAGATCCCCCTCACGCTCCATGCTGGCAATCGCACTTGCGCGCTGCCCCAGCAGCACCGTTGCCAATGCAGTACGCAGTCGCCCTTCGTCGGCCGGTTGCAGCAACGCCAGCAGCAACGCACGCAGGTCACGGGCCTCGCTGGTGGCAAACAGGCTCTGCTTGCCGGCCGCCACCGCGGGAATGCCGACTGCGGCCAGCGCACGCTGCACCAGCGTGGCTTCGCGATGCGAGCGCACCAGCACGGCGATATCGCCGGGTTGCACCGGGCGCCCACGCAGCAGCGCGGTGCCGGCACGCGCCTCCAGCAGGATCTGGTGGATCGCGGCCACGCAGGCCTGGGTCGCCGCGTCGCGCGACGCATCGGCGCCAAGGGCCTTTTCACCGTCGCTGCGCAGCAGGCGCAGGGTCAGCGCCGGTGCGGCCCGGCCATCGCGCAGGTAGTCCTCATCGACACGCACGCCACCGGGCCGCACCGGCTCGAACCGGATGTCGCGTTCGAGGAAGGCATCTTCGCCAGCGTTGTCATACAGCGCCTGCAGCGCGCGCAGCACGGCCGGGCGCGAGCGGAAGTTCTGGTCCAGCGCCGGTGCCTGCTCGGCCACCTGCTTGGCTTTCAGGTAGGTATGGATGTCGCCGCCGCGGAAGCCATAGATGGCCTGTTTGGGGTCACCGATCAGGAACAGCGCCGGCTGCAGCCCCAGTTCGTCCACCTCCGGCGAGGCGCCGAACACGGTATGGAAGATGCCCCACTGGCGGTCATCGGTATCCTGGAATTCATCGACCAGGGCGATGCGGTACTGCGCCCGCAGCTGCTTGACCAGGGCCAGCCGCTGCGGGCCTTCCAACGCGCGGGCGACGCCGTCGATCAGATCGTCGTAGGTCTGCACGCGACGCATGCGCTTCAGCACGGACAGGCGCTGGGTGGCTTCCTCGCGCAGGGCGTGCAGGAAGTTCAGTGCCGTGGCACGCAGCCATTGTTCGCGCTGGGCCAGCAGTGCCACGTAGCGCTCAAGCGGTGCCTGCAGCGGCGAGGACGGTGTGCGGTCGGCGAACTTCTTGTTGGTCTTGGCCACCAGCGCATCGGGCAGCAGCGCCGGCAAGCGGTCGCTGGACAACAGTTCTGCTGCGTCGCCGCGCTCGGCCCAGCCCAACAACTGCCGGCCCAGCGGGTGCAGCCAGCCCAGCTTGTAGGAAACGCCGTTGATCCACTTGTTGTCGACCGCTTCGCACAGGTCCAGGAAGAAGCGCTCACCATGCTCGCGCACGGCCATCGACAGTTCCGCCGCCGTGCCCTGCAGCGCCGGGCGCGGATCGTCCACGGCCAGCGGCTGCAGTGGCGGGTGCAGCGGTGGCGATGCCAGCAGCGCGCGCAGGTCAGCCGCCAGCGCATCCGGGTGGGACCACAACCAGGTCAGCGGTTCCAGCGTTGCCGGGTCGTTGGCATGCACCCGCCACAGATCGGCCGCCAGTTCTTCCAGCAGCTCGCGATCGCTGGCCAGCAGCTCGGGCGGGTCGAAGGTATGCCCGCTTTCGAGCGCATGTTCGCGCAGCACGCGGGTGCAGAAGCCATGGATGGTGAAGATCGCAGCCAGGTCGATCTCGTCGGCGGCTACCTGCAGGCGCCGCTTCAACGCTTTTGCGGTTTCCGTGCCGTCCTGCAGATGACGTTGCAGCACCTGCCGGGTCAGCAGCGCATCGGGTGTCTCATCGTCGCCGGGCGGCAGATCGACCAGGCGCGCAGCCAGGGCCAGGCGCTCGCGGATGCGCTTGCGCAGTTCCTGGGTGGCGGCGTCAGTGAAGGTCACCGCCAGGATCTGGCCGATACGTAGGCCCTGTTCGACCACCAGACGGGTGAACAGCGTCGCCAGGGTAAAGGTCTTGCCGGTGCCGGCACTGGCTTCGATCAGCCGCGTGCCGTGCAGCGGCAACGCCAGGTAAGGATCAGGGCAATGCGTATTGATGGAAGCGCCCTCGGCACCGTTGCTCATGCGTGGCCCGCCTGTGGATCATTGCCGAAGCTGCGCCCTTCGCGTACGGCGCTGAAGACCACCTGGCTGTTGCGCAGCAGGTCGGCGTAACTGGCGTCGTCGGCGAAAGGGTCGGCGCCACGCAGCAGCAGCTGCCAGGCATCACTGTTGGCTTCACCCCAGCTGCGGTCGCTGCCATGCCATTGTTTCCAGCCTTCGCTGCGCTGCTTTTCCACCGGCGCGTTGAACAGCACCCAGCCGGTATAGGGCGCAAAGCGCAGTGGTTCGCGCAGCCCACGCTGGCGCAGCTGCAGCAGCGCGCGCAATGCCGCGCGTGCTGCGGGCACGGTCAAGGCAGGCAATGCATGCGGACCCGGGCCGGCATCACCGCCGTCGTAGAACTGTACCAACGGCAACGCATCTCCGGCGGCGTTGGCCAGCAGCCAGTCCAGCCCCTGGCGGATCACCGCGTTGCCGTTGAGGGCGCCGGCGCGCAGGCGCACCAGCCCTTCGGGATGGCGATCACCGACCCGGCCATGCAGGCGCACGCCGTCGATCTCCACTTCATAGCGGCGGCTCTCCAGCGGCGTGCCCTGCAACCAGCCCAGCATGGCAGTGGCATATGGGCGGGTCTTGAGCCGCTCCACTTCAAACTGGCGCTCGCCGAGGATGCCCGACGGCAACAGCCCGCGTGCGCGCAGCCGCGGGTACAGCGGCTCGCTGTCGCCGGCCAGGGTGGCCTGCACCACGGCCAGCTGCACACTGCGCTTCTCCGGCCCGCGCGAGGACAGCACCAGCGGCTCCAGGTCGTCGATGTCCTCGACGTCGTCGGCCAGGCGCAGGCCCAGCGACTGTGCGAGGAACTGCCCTGCCGGATCACACAGGAAACGACGCAGGCTCTCCAGCGAGACCTCTTCTTCCACCGCGTCGTCCACCGGCGGCGGCAGTGCGGCGTCGAACCACGGCAGCAGGCCGCCGCGCTTCCCGCCCAGTCGCCCGGCGGCCGGGTGCCACTGCCGGCGGTAGCTGAAGCGGCGTGGATCGCCGTCACCGAAGGCGGCCGGCGAGAACGGCTGCAGCGCGTGGCGCACGGTGAAGTCCCGCGTGGCGGTCGACGGATCGAGGTGATAGGCCGCGGCGGCATCGATCAGTTCGCTGACCAGCACCGAGGGTTCGCGCACGCTGCCATCGCGCGGGTCCGCGCCGAGGTAGCTGAGGTAGAACACGTCCTGCGCAGCAGCAAACAACTGCAGGAACAGGAAACGATCATCTTCGCGGGTGGAGCGGTCGCCGGGACGGCGGCGCGGCGTATCCAGTTCGGCGGTGAGCTGGTTGAGGCCGGCGGCCGGGTCGCGACGCGGGAAATCACCATCGTTGAGGCCGAGCACGCAGATCACCCGGAACGGCAGCAGGCGCATCGGCACCATGCGGCCGAAGCTGATGCCACCGGTCAGCAGCGGCGCGCGCGTATCGGCCTCGGCAAGCGCACCGGCGAAGTGCGCACGCACCACCTCCGGTGGCACGCCATCGACGAACCCGGCCTTGTACGCATCTTCGGCGAACTGGTTGAGCAGCTTGCGCAGGCGCTCCAGCGCGCGCTGGCTGTTGGGCGAGCTGGGTGGTGTCGGCAGCAGGGCGTCGAGCAGCGACAGCAGGCGCTGCCGCCACTGTGCCGGGGTCAACAGTTCGCCCAGCCGGCGCTGGTAGACGGCCAGCACGCGCAGCAGGCGCAGCAGCCGGTCCAGCGCATCCAGCGCCCCGCCTTCCAGTTCGATCCACGGAGCCACCCCGACCAGATCCACCTCGCTGCCGGTGGCGTGGCCCAGCAGCAGGCGATCCAGCGCGAACTGCCAGGTGTAGGCGTCATCGCTGGGGGCCTGCAGCTGGTCGCGATGCTGGGCATCCAGGCCCCAGCGTGCGCCTGCCTGCTGCAACCAGCCATGCAGTCGGTCGAAGTCCACCGCTTCCAGGCCGGCGGCCTCGGCCAGGGGTGCACTGGCCAGCAGATCCAGCACCTCGTTCAGGCCGAAGCGCGAAATCGGCAGGCCAAGCAGGTGCACGAACACGTCGGCCAGCGGCTCGCCAGCCAACGGACTGCTGTCGGCCAGCGCGTAGGGAATGTGTTCGTCCTCGCCCCCCCGTCCGCCGAACACCGCTTCCAGATAGGGCACATACGGATCGATGTCCGGCGCCAGCACGGCGATCTCGCGCGCCTGCAACGGCGGGTCGAAGCGCGGGTCCTGCAGCAGGCTGCGCAGCTGGTCGTGCAGCACCTGCAGCTCGCGCAGGCGGGTGTGGCAGGCGTGCACCTGCAAGCTCGGGTCATCGCTGCGCAGGCCACCGCGCAGTTCACCGGAAGGCAAGGCACGACGGTGGAACAGGTCGCGCTGCAGGCGATGCAGCAGGCTGTCGGACAGCCCGCCCTGGTCCATCGTCGGCCGCGTGTCTTGCTCGGGGTCGGAATAAGCCGCGATCTCGCCGGCCGGATGCACCACTTCATAGCTGCCCAGCACCGCCATGAAATCGCGGCCGGCCGCACCCCACGCTTCCAGCAGGCGGTTCTCGCCGGCGGCCTCGCCGAACGGGTCCGGCGCACCGCTGCGCAGGCGCTCTGCCAGGGTCTGCAGGTCGCCCCAGTAGGACTGCACCGGCGTGGGCAGATAGAAATGCAGTTCGCCCACCCGCGACTGGGTGGCCATCACCCGCAGTACGTCGGGCGAGATGTTGAGGGTGGCGAACGCCGACATCCGCGGCGGCAGGCCCTGCGGCAACGGTTGGCCGGCGCCCTCGAAGCGGTCCAGGTACGCCTGGATGCGGCGCGCGCGGTAACCATGGCCGGCGGCGATGCTGCGCCACAGGATGGCCTGCGGATCGGCCGCGTCGGCGCCGGCTTCCCAGCGCAGCAGCCAGTCGCGGCGCCAGGCCTGGTACTTCTCGAACACCGAGGCCAGTTCGCCGGCCAGGGCCCAGGGTTTGAGCGCGTCGCCCCCGGCAAGATAGGACTGCAGCGCGCGCATCGGTGGCTGCGCCAGCAGCTGCGGATCGCGCAGGGCCTGGTACAGGCGCCAGTGCAGGGCGGCCGCGTCCAGGTCGTCGGCTTCGCCCTCGACATTGGCGTTCAACGCACGGGCGACGAACTCACCGGGGGTCAGGAATTCCAGGTTGGCGGCCACGCCATACTCGGCAGCCAGTGTCGCCTGCAGCCAGCGCCGCATCGCCACCTGCGGGATCAGCACCACCTCCGGCGCCAGCAGCGGCTGTCCCGGCACCGGCACACGCACGTTGCGCGCCAGCAGGGCAGCCAGCACGTCCAGCGAATTGGAATGGTAGAGGCGGAAGTCGCTGCCCGGGTCACTCATCGTGCACAGTGTGCAGCACACCCGCCCGTATTCAATCCCGGGGTACGGTGATCGCGACGGATTGTTCCGGTCGTTTTCGGAATTGTCCCGGTCTGGCGACGGTCCGACCGTGCAACAATACTGCACCGTCCAGTCTGCTTATGTTCAGCAGTCTGACCCGATGCTTCAATGTCGAAAAAACGTTAAGGGTGCCCATGTCGGCTTCCACTCCCAGTCTGGTGCAGTTATCCAACGTCCGCATCGACCGGAGCGGGCGCACGATCCTGCGCGACGTTTCGCTGCAGGTGCTCAAAGGCAGCATCACCGCGGTGCTCGGTCCGTCCGGCAGCGGCAAGTCGACCCTGCTGGCGGCGCTGACCGGCGAACTGCGTCCGGTTGCAGGTGACGTCACCCTGTTCGGCAAACCCATCCCGCAGCGCACCGCCGAGCTTCTGGAGATGCGCAAGAGCGTCGGCGTACTGCTGCAGGGCAATGGCCTGCTGACCGACCTGACCGTGGCCGAGAACGTTGCCCTGCCGTTGCGCACCCACACCCGCCTGCCGGCACCGGTGCTGCGCCGGCTGGTGCAGATGAAGCTGCATTCGGTCGGCCTGCTGGCCGCCGCCGATGCCTGGCCGCGTGAGCTGTCCGGTGGCATGGCCCGGCGCGTGGCACTGGCCCGCGCGTTGGCCCTGGACCCGCCGCTGATGATCTACGACGAGCCGCTGACCGGGCTGGACCCGATCGCCTCGGGGGTGATCATGAGCCTGATCCAGCGCCTCAACCACAGCCTGGGCCTGACCAGCATCATCGTCAGCCACCACGTGCACGAGACCCTGCCGATCTGCGACCAGGTAATCGCGATCGCCAATGGCGGCATCGTGTTCCAGGGCACGCCGGAGGCGCTGCAGTCCAGCCAGGACCCGCTGCTGCAGCAGTTCCTGCATGGCCAGCCCGATGGTCCCATCCCGTTTGATGCCGCACCGCGCGCGAGGGTTGCCTGATGCCGTTCGTGCAAGCCACCCGCTCGCTGGGTCGTGCCGGCCTGTTCTCGCTGACCGTGCTGCGCGGTTCGCTGCCGACCCGTGATTTCCTGGCCGAGCTGACCCGCGAGATCTACAAGATCGGTGCGCGCTCGCTGCCGATCATCGCCGTGGGCGGCGCCTTCGTCGGCCTGGTGCTGACCCTGCAGGGCTACCGCACGCTGACCACCTTCGGTGCAGCCGACGCGCTGTCCACCCTGCTCGGCCTGTCGCTGTACCGCGAACTGGCACCGGTGCTGACCGCGTTGTTGTTCATCGGCCGCGCCGGCAGTTCGATCGCCGCCGAGCTGGGCCTGATGCGCGCCACCGACCAGATCAAGGCGCTGGAACTGATGGCCATCGACCCGGTGGCCAAGGCCGTGGCGCCGCGCTTCTGGGCGGCGGTACTGACCGTGCCGCTGCTGACCGGCATCTTCTGTTCGCTGGCGATCAGTGCCAGCTACTTCGAAGCCGTGCACGTGCTTGGCCTGGACAACGGCGTGTTCTGGTCGGCGCTGCGTGGCAGCGTGGACTTCTGGGACGACTTCGGCGTGGCGATGCTGAAGTCGGCGATCTTCGGTGGTACCGCGGCCCTGGTGGCCGCCTATGTCGGTTTCCACGCCGAACCGACCATCGAAGGCACGTCCGTCGCCACCACCCGTGCGGTGGTCAACGCCTCGTTGCTGGTGCTGATGTTCAACTTCGTACTGTCGGCAATGTTGTTCACCTAACCCCTCCATCGGCGGTGCGCATCGGCGCGCGGCCACCACGACTGATCAGGTAATCCACATGGCCATCCGCGGTCCCAGACTCGAATTCTCCGTCGGCGCCTTCCTGCTGCTGGCCCTGGCCTCGCTGATGGTGCTGGCCGTCGCCTCGACCAACCAGCGCTGGAGCTGGGGTGGCGAAGGCTATGAACTCAAGGCACGCTTCTCCCAGGTCGGCCAGCTGCGCAAGCAGGCGCCGGTGAAGATCGGTGGTGTCACCGTCGGCCAGGTCGCAGCGATCGATCTGGACCCGGTGAAGTTCGAATCGATCGTGACCCTGCGCATGGACAGCAAGGTCAAGGATCTGCCGGCCGATACCTCGGCGGGCATCTTCACCAGTGGTTTGCTTGGCGAGAGCTATATCGGTCTGCAGCCCGGCGGCGATCCGGACGTGCTGAAGCCCGGCGAAGAGATCGTCTTCACCCAGCCGGCCGTGGACCTGATCCAGCTGGTCGGCAAATACATGTTCAGTGGCGGCGCCGGTGGCGGCGCTGCTCCGAAGCCCAACGATGGCGCGCAGGCGCCTGCAACGGAACCGCAACCATGAAGATGAAACTGATCCCGGCCCTGCTCGCCTCGTCGCTGCTGCTGGCCACCCCGTTCCTAGCCCAGGCGCAGGCCGCCGCCCCCGCTGCTGCGGCCCCCCAGGGCCAGGCCGGCAAGGTGGTGATCGACGCCAGCACCCGCATCCTCACCACCCTGCAGCAGCGCCGTGCCGAATTCAGCGGCAACCCGGCCAGCCTGCGCAGCTATATCGACAGCGAGCTCAACCGCACCTTCGACCGCGACTATGCCGCGCGCCTGGTGCTGGGCACGCACGCACGCGGCGCTGCGGACGCTGACATCAAGCTGTTCGCCAATGCGATGGCCGACAACCTGATGCAGCGCTATGGCTCGACCCTGCTCAACATCCAGGGCAAGCCGAGCTTCCGCCTGAAGGGCGAAAGCCCGCTGCCGGGCAACCGCGGCGTGCGCGTGAGCACCGAGCTGGTGCGTGCCGGCAGCGAGCCGACGCCGGTGGAGTACTGGATGCGCAACGAAGGCGGCCAGTGGAAGATCTTCGACGTGAACATCGAAGGCATCTCCTACGTGCAGACCTTCCGCAACCAGTTCGATGCCCCGCTGCGACAGAAGGGCATCAAGCAGGTGGCCACCGAACTGCGCAGCGGCAGCATGCAGGCTGGGCCGGCCGGCAATGGCAAATAAGGCGCTGGCGCTGCTGGAAGGTGACACCCTGCGCCTGCGCGGGGTGCTCGACCGTGCAGCGGTGATCGCGCTGTGGCCGCAACTGCAGGCCCTGCCTGCGCAGCTGTCGCGGCTGGAACTGGCGGAGGTCGAGCGCGTGGACAGCGCCGGCCTGGCGTTGTTGGCCGAGTTGGCCGCACGCGCGCGCCAGGGCGGCCATCCGCTGACAATCTCCGGCGCCCCCGCCGGCTACAACGAGCTGAGCGCGGCCTACCGGCTGTCGCCCGACCTGGACTTCAACGCTACTTCTGCTGCGAGCTGACATGAACGTCGTGCGCGTTTTCCCTCTGATCCTCCTGGCCGCCGCGCTCAGCGCCTGTGCCGGCAAGCCGGCGCGCAGCGACGCGCCGACCGCCGACACCGTGGTGCCGGCGACGAACACCACTACGGTCGACAACGCTGCTGTTGCGGATGCGCCTGCAGCGAGCGTCGCAGCCGACGCCCCCGTACCTGCTGCGGCCGCGCCGGCACCGGCTACCGCCTCGCAGGGTGCAACCGGCAGTGATGCCACCGCCGCCGCACCGGGCGGCGATGACGACTTCGACGCGCTGTACGGCGCCAATGGCAGCACCACCAGCACTACCGCGTACGACCCGTGGGAACCGTTCAACCGCAAGGTGCACGGGTTCAACAACGCCGTCGACCGCGGTATCGCTCGCCCGCTGGCAACCGCCTATACCCACGTGGTGCCGCGCTTTGCCCGTACCGGCGTGAGCAACTTCTTCAGCAACCTGCGGGCGCCGCTGACCATTACCAACCAGCTGCTGCAGGGCCGCCCCGGCGACGCCTGGGACAGCCTGGGCCGGTTCCTGATGAACAGCACGCTGGGCGTCGGTGGCCTGTTCGACCCGGCCAGCAAGGCGATGGTGCCGCGTCGCAACGAGGACTTCGGGCAGACCCTGGGTGCCTGGGGCTGGCGTCGTTCGCGCTACGTGGAACTGCCGTTCTTCGGCCCGCGTACCGTGCGTGATGTGTTCGGCCTGGCCGGTGACATCCCGCTGTCGCCGATCCGCCGCATCGAAAGCGACAAGTACCGCATCGGTCTGCAGGGGCTGCAGCTGGTCGATACCCGCGCGCAGCTGCTGGCGATCGACGACCTGCGCGATACCGCGGTGGACGAATACGCCCTGGTCCGCGATGCCTGGATGCAGCGCCGCAACTACCAGATCGAGAACGACCTGCGCGGCAAGCGCGAGCGTGGCAGCGACGATGCGAACTCGCCGATCCCGGTCGATGCGATGCCGATGCCGCAGTGGACAAACTGATCCACGTTGGCACCGCATGAACGAAAAACCCCGCCTAGGCGGGGTTTTTTTTGGGCGCTGTGGGTCGGGTCGGAGCCCTTTCCCGTGGAAAGGGATCCGACCCCGGCGATCAGGCAGCCAGTGCAGCCTCGACCGCCTCGCGCAGGCGCGCATCATCGGCGGCAACGTCCGGGGCGAAGCGGGCGATGACCTTGCCGTCGCGACCGACCAGGAACTTCTCGAAGTTCCACAGCACCGCCGGCGCCGCGTGGATCGGAATTTCCTTGCTGGCCAGGCGCTCGCGCAGCGGGCCTTCGCCGATCGCCTGCGGCTGCGCAGCAGTCAACTGCTGGTACAGCGGATGGGTGTCTTCACCGGCCACGCTGATCTTGGCGAACATCGGGAAGCTCACGTCGTAGGTCAGCTGGCAGAACTGCTGGATCTCCGCCTCGCTGCCCGGCTCCTGGCCGAGGAAGTTGTTGGCCGGGAAGCCCAGCACTTCCAGGCCCTGCGCGTGCTTCTCCGCGTACAGCGCCTGCAGGCCTTCGTACTGCGGGGTCAGACCGCACTTGGACGCCACGTTGACCAGCAGCAGTACCTTGCCCTGATAGTCGGCAAGAGAAGACGGCTGGCCGTCGATGGTGGTGAGGGAAACATCCTGGATCGAGGTGCTCACGCGGGGGCTCCGGCTGCAGCGGGGAAAGGCCCACCAGCATACCGCCGACGTCACTGGTAGTGCCGGCAACCGAAGTTCTGGCTGACATCACGCTGGCAGGTGCCGGTTGCCACCGCGCCTGCGGTCACCTCGGCGGACGCCAGGCACTGGCCGCTGCAGTCGCTCTTGCTGCTGCAGGACTTGCCCGCGTCGGCATACGGAATCACGCACTGCACCCGCTGCAGGCGGCCCAACGGCTGCAGGGTACCGCCCGCCGCGCGGCAGTCCACATCGCGCGCTTCTTCATAGGCTGCAGCGGCTTCAGGGCTGTCGGCCGCCGTGGCTGCCGTGCCTGCGTCTTCACTGGCCGGTGGGGTGCTGCTGCAGGCGGCAAGCAGCGCGCCCAGGGCAAGGCTGGCAAAGAGACGGAAACGCATGGCGGTACCTGATCGAGGTGAGCGGCGGCCAGCATACGCACAGCGCGATGCACGCGGCGTGTCAGCGCCGCTCAGGCCTCTTCACCCTCGTTGCCTTCTTCGCCACCCTCCTCGGGCAGCAGGCTGTCGGGAAGCAACTGCCGACTCTGTTCGGCCGGCAGCGACTCGACGTCCCGCAGCTTGCGGGCGATGGCACGCGTGCGTACCCCCGTCTGGTCGATCTGCTTGCTGGCCTGGTCGAGCTTGGTCTTCACGCTGTCGAGCACGCTACCGAATTTGCCGAACTCGGTTTTGACGGCACCCAGCAACGTCCACACTTCACTGGACCGCTGTTCGATGGCCAACGTGCGGAAGCCCATCTGCAGACTGTTGAGCAGCGCAGTGACTGTGGTCGGCCCGGCCACCACCACGCGATGCTCGCGCTGCAGCAGATCGACCAGACCCGGGCGCCGGATCACCTCGGCATACAGTCCTTCGGTGGGCACGAACATCACCGCGAAATCGGTGGTGTGCGGCGGCACGATGTACTTCTCGCAGATCGACTTGGCCTGCACGCGGATCGCGCGTTCCAGCTGGATGCCCTGCAGGCGCACGCCCTCGGCATCACCCTGTTCCTGCGCATCGAGCAGGCGCTCATAGTCTTCGCGTGGGAACTTGGAATCGATCGGCAGCCAGACCGGCGTGTCGTCGTCGCGACGGCCCGGCAGGCGCACGGCGATGTCGACCATCTCGTTGCCGTCAGGACGCACCTTCACCGCGCGCGCGTACTGTTCCTGGGTGAGGGTCTGCTCGAGGATGTTCTCCAGCTGCACTTCGCCCCAGCTGCCGCGGTTCTTGACGTTGGTCAGTACCCGCTTCAGGTCGCCCACGCCGGTTGCCAGCTGCTGCATTTCACCCAGCCCGCGCTGCACCTGCTCCAGCCGTTCGGACACCAGCTTGAACGAATTGCCCAGCCGCGTTTCCAGTGTGGACTGCAGCTTCTCGTCGACGGTATGGCGCATCTGCTCGAGCTTCTGCGCGTTGTCGGCCTGCAGCGCGCGCAGCTGTTCTTCCAGGGTGGCGCGCATTTCCGAGATGCGCTGTTCGTTGCGCTGGGTCAGCTCCTGCAGGCGCAGGCCCAGGCTCTCGGTCAGGCGCTGCTGCGATTGCGCACCCTCTTCGCGGCCCTTGCGGGCATCCTCCACCAGTGCCTGCCGCAGCGCACCGAACTGGGTGTCGGTACGGGCGGTCAGTTCCTGCAACTGCTGGCCGAAGGCATGGATACGCGCCTCCTGCTGCTGGCCGAACACATCCAGCTGCACGCGCAGTTCCTGCAGGCGTTCGCCCAGCGAGACGGCGCTGCGCTGCTGGCTGTCGGCCGCCTCGGCGCGGGCCTTGCGTGCATCTTCGCCCAGCGCTTCACGCAGCAGGTCCAGGCGCTGGTCGGTGCGGGTGGACAGATCGGTCAGCGCGCGCGCGAACCCATCGAGCTGCTCGCGCAACTCGCTGCGGCCGACGCGCGCTTCATCACGCACGGCCTGTTCCAGCCGATCATGGGGCGGGCGGCGCAGCAGCGCCACCAGTTGCAGGATCAGCACGACCAGCAGCAGGCCGGCGACGAGGAGGAATTCGGTTTGCATGTGGCAAGTGTAGGCTGGCCCAGTCTCACGTGCTGAAACGAACCCATGTTTGTACTCTACGGAAAGCCCACCTCGATCAACGTGCGCAAAGTGCTGTGGCTGTGCGCCGAACTCGATCTGCCGTTCTCCCATGATCCGGCACCTGCGCCGGACGTGCTGTCCACGCTGAATCCGAACCGGCAGGTACCGGTGCTGCGCGATGGCGACTTCGTGCTGTGGGAGTCCAACAGCATCTGCCGCTATCTGGCCGCACGCCAGGGCCGCGATGACCTGCTGCCGTGCGCCGCACAGGCCCGTGCCCAGGTCGAGCAGTGGATGGACTGGCAGGCCAGCGACCTCAACAGCGCCTGGCGTCACGTGTTCATGGCCCGCGTGCGCCAGCACCCCGACTTCGCGGACGACGCACGCGCCGAGGCAAGCCTGGAACAATGGAACCGTCTGATGACCGTGCTCGACCACCAGCTTGCCGCCAGCAATGCCTACGTGGCGGGCACCGACTTCAGCCTGGCCGACATCGTCCTCGGCCTGTCGACACAGCGCTGGCGCAGCACCCCCGGCAACAAACCTGTGCTGCGCCACGTAGACGCCTGGTTCGAACGCCTGCGCCCCCGGCCCGGCTTCGCCGAGCATGTGGACAACGGCGTGGCGTAGCACGCTTGCTTGGCTTCATCCACGCATGGCGTGGAGCTACTGTGTCGACCAAGGTCGACACCTACCAACAGCGGCGGGAAACCGTCGAAGGCGGGGCGGTGTGGGTTTGCGGGGTTTGAGCCGCATGGATGCGGCGACCAAGCCCCCATGGGTGAGGGCGCTTTGCGTGCGAAGCACTGCTTCGCAAGCGCCCGAACGCCCAGCCGCCAGCGGCTGGGCCGGCCTGGGGGTTCACGGCGCCCCCGCACACCCACACCGCCCCGCCAACCCACAGGAAGCCTGCTCTGGCTCTGGCTCTCGCTGTTGCCGTTGCCTCTGCGGGTGCCGGGCGCAGCCCGGCGTTACCAGCCTTCCAGCACGATCTTGCCCTTGGCCCGGTGGCTCTCCAGCAGCGCATGCGCGCGCCGCAGGTTGGCCGCGTCGATGCGCCCGAAGTGCTCGCCAAGCGTGGTCTGCAGCACGCCGGCATCGACCAGATCGGCCACCCGGTTCAGCAGTTGGTGCTGGCGCTGCATGTCCGCGGTCCTGTACAGCGGTCGGGTGAACATGGATTCCCAGTGCAGCGACAGCGCCTTGCGCTTGAGCGCCATCACATTGATCTGGCCCGGATCATCGATCAGCCCCAGCTGCCCCTGCGGCGCCAGCAGCTCGACGAGCTGCGCGTAGTGCTGGTCGGTGTGGGTCAGGCTGGCCACATGGTCCACCTGGGTGATGCCCAGCCGGGCCAGGCCCTCGGCCAGCGGCCGGGTGTGGTCGATCACATGGTGCGCGCCCATCGCCTGCACCCAGTCCTGGGTCTCCGGGCGCGAGGCGGTGCCGATCACCGTCAGCTTCGTCAGCCGGCGCGCCAACTGCACCAGGATCGAACCCACGCCACCCGCTGCACCGATCACCAGCAGGGTCTGGCCCTCGCCGCCGCCTTCGGCAATACGCAGGCGGTCGAACAGCAGTTCCCATGCGGTGATCGCGGTCAACGGCAGCGCCGCAGCGGCGGCATCGTCCAGGCTGGCCGGCTTGCGGCCAACGCTGCGCTCGTCCACCAGCTGGTACTCGGCATTGCTGCCCGGGCGATCGATCACACCGGCGTAGTACACCGCATCGCCGGGCTGGAACAGGGTCACCTCGCTGCCGACCGCATCGACCACACCGACCGCATCCCACCCCAGCACGCGCGGGCCGTCGGTGGCGGCGCCGCGCCGCACCTTGGTGTCGACCGGATTCACCGCCACCGCGCGCACCGCCACCCGCAGGTCGCGCGGGCCCGGCTGGGGCAGGGGCAGGTCGAGATCGATCAGGGCCTGCGGGTCGTCGATCGGCAGGCCGGCTTGGGTGTAGGCAATGGCACGCATGGGGGATATCCAGGGAGGAGAGACCACAGCGTGCGCCGTGCGCAGGGGGGCGGAAAGGCGCAGAATCGGTCAACACTTTCACTGCAGCAATGAAAATGGTCCGCTTCGACGATCTGCAGCTGTTTGTCCGTACCGCCGCGCTGGGCAGCTTCTCCCAGGCCGCGCGCGAGGCCGACCTGCTGCCGGGCCAGGTTGCCGCGGCGGTGGCACGACTGGAACGCGAACTGGACCTGCGCCTGTTCGTACGCACCACCCGCAGCCTGCGGCTGACCGCCGAAGGCGCGCTGTATCTGCCCTACGCACAGGAGGTTCTGAGCACCCTGCGCGAAGGCCAGGCGCGGGTGCAGGGCGAGGACGCCGAACTGCACGGCACCCTGCAGTTGTCGGCGCCGTCGGACTTCGGCCGCAACCTGCTGCTGCCGTGGCTGACCGCGTTCCGCGCGGCGCATCCACGGCTGCGCCTGCACCTGCGCCTGTCCGACGAAGTGGCCGACGTGTTCCGCGACCCGGTCGACGTGGCCATCCGCATCGGCCACTTCGACGACGCCAGCTACGTCGCCCTGCCTTTGCTGGAACAGAACCGGCGGGTGCTGGCTGCGTCGCCCGGGTACCTGCGGCGGCGTGGCACGCCCAGCCGCTTGGAAGATCTGCGCGAGCATGATTGCCTTGTCTACCAGCTCGGCGGCCGCGCCTACGATCGCTGGTCGTTCGAGATTGAGGGGCGCCGCGTGGTGATCCCGGTGCGCGGGCCGCTGGTCTGCGACGACGCCGACGTGGTGCGGCGCTGGGCGGTTGCCGGCGAAGGCATCACCTACAAGTCCTGGCTGGACGTCCGCGACGACGTGCTGGAAGGGCGCCTGCAGGTGCTGCTGGATGGCATCGGCAGCCACATTCCCCTGCAGCTCGTCTGCCCCCATCGCAAGCAGTTCTCACCGGCGGTGCGGCAACTGCACGCGCAGCTGCGCCAGCATCTGCAACCGCTGCTGTCCGCCATGCCCGGCAATGGCGACACGCCCCTGTCGCCTGCGCCAGCACTGGCCGACAATGGCGCTCCCCCGTTGTAAGAGAGTCGCGCCATGCCGTGGATGGGCATCCAGGACCTGTGGACCTTCCTGCTCGCTGTGCTGGTGTTTCTGGCGCTGCCCGGGCCGGGCACCTTCACCCTGCTGACCGCTACCGGTCGCGGCGGTGTGCGCGGCGGCTACACGGCGCTGGCCGGCCTGCTGGTCGGCGACCAGATCCTGATGTGGCTGGCACTGGCCGGCGTGGCTGCGCTGCTGAAGGCCAATCCGACGGTGTTCCATGCCGTGCAGTATCTCGGCGCGGCGTATCTGGTGTGGGTAGGCATCAGCCTGCTGCGCACGCCCAAGGGTGACGGTGCCGACGTTGGCCCGGTGCGCATGCAGCCCGGACGCTACTTCCACCAGGCGATCCTGGTCAGCCTGCTCAATCCGAAGGCGATCCTGTTCTACATGGCCTTCCTGCCGTTGTTCATCGACCCGAAGGCCCACCAGGGCATCGCTACGTTCGCCGCGCTGGCCGGGATCATCTTCGTGGTCAGCATCGCCTACTGCTCGCTGCTGATCTGGGTCGGCAACCTGGCCCGCCGCCGGTTGATCCAGCACCCGCGGGTCAGCGATGCGCTACGGCGCGTGGCCGGGCTGTTCCTGGTCGGCTTCGGCATCCGCCTGGGCCTGAACGGCTGAGATCCCGTCGGCGTGGCAGGCAGCGCGCAGGTGGTCGATGAACACCCGCAGCTTGGGCGCCATATGCTCGCGCGCCGGGTAGTACAGATGAAAGCCGGGGAACGGCGGCTGCCAGTCCTCCAGCACGCTGCGCAGGCGGCCGGCAGCCAGGTCGTCGGCGACCAGTGAGGCGAACCCCTGCGCCATGCCCAGCCCAGCCAGCACCGCCGCATAGGCCAGTTCGGCATCGTTGAACACCAGCCGGCCCTCGACGGCTACGTCCAGGTCACGCCCCTCACGGCTGAACTCCCAGGGCATCAGCCGGCCATTGGCGCGGCGATGGACGATACAGTCGTGGCCCTGCAGCTCCTGCGGGCTCTGCGGCACACCGTGGCGCGCGAAGTAGCCCGGCGTGGCCACCACCACCTGGCGCTCGGGCGGCCCGATCGGCACCGCGATCATGCCCTGCGCCAACGATTCCCCCAGGCGGATGCCTGCGTCGAAACCCTCGGCGACCAGATCGGTCAACGCCGGTTCCACGCACAGTTCCACCTCCACCTGCGGATACCGGGCCAGGAAGGACGGCAGCGCCGGCAGGACCCGGCGCTCGGCAACGATGCGTGGCAGGGTGATGCGCAGCCGACCGGCCGGCACGGTCCGCGCGCTGTCCAGGTCTTCGAAGGCCGATTCGATCTGTGCCAGCCCGCCACGTACGCGCTGCAGGAAGCGCGCACCGTGCTCGGTCAGGCCCACCCGGCGCGTGGTCCGTTGCAACAGGCGCACGCCCATCCGCGCTTCCAGCGCGCGCACGCTCTGTGACAGTGCCGAGGTCGAGACACCAAGCGCATCTGCGGCGCGGGTAAAGCTGGCGTGGTCGGCCACGTGGACAAACGCGACCACCGCCGACAGCGGTGCGGAGGGATCCATTGTGAAGCCTTCCTTCATTGTCAGTTCGGCTGTGTCCAGTTTATCCACAGGATCATCGGGCGGATGCTTTGCCTCCCGGCGGCACACCGCCTCCTCCGATGGAATGCCACATGTCACTTGATCACTACCGCCTGCTCGGTCGCTCCGGCCTGCGTGTCAGCCCGATGGCGCTGGGCACGATGACCTTCGGCGCCGACTGGGGGTGGGGTGCGGACGAAGCCGAGGCCCGCCGCATCTTCGATGCCTACGTCGAACGCGGTGGCAACTTCGTTGATACCGCAAACAACTACACCAATGGCAGCGCCGAGACGCTGCTCGGGCGATTCGCCCAGGGCCGCCGCGAACGGCTGGTGATCGCCAGCAAGTACACCCTGGCGACCGTGCCCGGCGATCCGAACAACGCCGGCAACCATCGCAAGAGCATGATGCGCTCGGTGGAGGACAGCCTGCGCCGGCTCGGCACCGACTACCTGGATCTGCTGTACCTGCACGCTTGGGACGACACCACCGGGGTGGACGAGGTGATGCGCGGTTTCGACGATCTCGTGCGCAGCGGCAAGGTGCTGTATGCCGGCATCTCGGACACGCCGGCCTGGCAGATCGCCCGCATGCAGACCCTGGCCGACCTGCGCGGTTGGGCGCCGCTGGTGGCCCTGCAGATCGAATACAGCCTGATCCAGCGCAGCGTCGAACAGGAGCTGCTGCCGATGGCCGAGGCGCTCGGGTTGGGCGTGGTGGCGTGGTCGCCGCTGGGCAGCGGGGTGCTGACCGGCAAGTACAGCGCGGCTGATCTCATCACGGCCGAGTCGCCGGAGGCTACGCCGGGCGGTTCCCGGCGCAACGTGGCCCTCATCAATGGCGCGTTGACGCCACGTTCGTTGAACATCGCCGGGGAAGTCGCTGCCGTCGCGGCGGAACTGTCGCACTCGGCTGCGCAGGTCGCTCTGGCCTGGCTGCTGCAACGACCCGCGGCCGGGGCAATGCCGATCGTCGGTGCACGCACCCTGGACCAGTTCGAACACAACCTGGCGGCGCTGGATCTGGCGCTGCCGGCTGAGGCGCTGGCACGGCTGGATGCGATCAGCACGGTCGCGCCTGCCTTCCCGCACGACTTCCTGCAGATGCCGCTGCCACGCATGCTGATGAGCGGTGGTACGCGTCTGCAGCCACGCGCGCTGGGCAGGTAACAGCGGGGGCGCGCTATGCTGGCGCCCCTCGTTGGACAAAAGCGCCATGGCCGCAACACCAACGCTCGCGGTCGCAGCAGCCCTGGTGCTGCTGCTTGCCAGTGGACCGGCCACGGCCGCACCGGAGCACCGCTGCCTCAGCGGTGGCCGCAACAACACGATCCACCTGGAATGGCGCTGGCTGGACGATGGCCGCGCCGATGTGCGCTATGCCGGGCACAGCGAGCGCCTGCCGCTGCGCCGGGTCTCCGAACAGACCACGGTGCTGGACGAAGACCGCCCCTACCAGTTCGATACCGTCTGGGAAGAGCGCGTGGACGGTCGCATCAACGGTCACTACACACTGAGCACGCAGGGTGCACGGATCTACAGCTTCAGCTACGTGCGTGCCCGGGACGGTCGCCGCACGGACTTCGACGAAGACGTCAACGCCTTCCAGGACGACGGCTGTCACTGGTAGGCGCCTGTGCTGAGGCCGTTTGTGCCGTTTCCGGCAGAGTGCCCAGCGTCCAGCGCGCGCTGTGTCGGCCATGACCCCCGTCAGTGGCAATGCTGCGCTGCGTTCGGTCACACTCGGGGACTTGTCGTTCTCAGTCACCCCTTCCGAGGCCTGCATGTCCCTGCTCCGGCGCAAGTCCCTAGATTCCGTCACCGTCCATGAAGCCGGCCGGCGTCTGGTCCCGACCCTCAGCTGGCCGCACCTGATCGCGCTGGGCATCGGCGCCATCGTCGGCACCGGCATCTATACCCTGATCGGCGTGGGTGCCGACCGCGCTGGCCCGGCCGTGCTGATCTCCTTCGCCATCGCCGGCGCGGTGTGTGCCTGCGCGGCATTGGCCTATGCAGAGCTGTCCACGATGATGCCTGCCGCCGGCAGCGCCTATACCTACAGCTACAGTGCCCTGGGCGAAGTGTTTGCCTGGGTGGTGGGCTGGAGCCTGATCCTGGAGTACTCGCTGGTGGTGAGTACCGTGGCGGTCGGCTGGTCCGGCTATTTCGTCGGCTTCCTGGAATGGGTACATACCCAGTTCGGCTGGGACCTGCGCCTGCCGGCGATGCTCGCGGCAGGCCCGCACGTCGATGGCGGCATGATCAACCTGCCCGCCATCGTCATCACCTGGCTGGTGGCCCTGATGCTGATGGCCGGTACCAAGGAAAGCGCCACCCTCAACGCGATCCTGGTCGTGTTCAAGCTGATCGCGCTGGCGATCTTCGTGGCGGTGGCCCTGCCGGCGTTCGACGCCAACAACCTGCAGCCGTTCATGCCTTACGGATTCGCCAAGACGCTGGGCCCGGATGGCGTCGAGCGCGGCGTGATGGCGGCAGCGGCGATCATCTTCTTCGCGTTCTACGGCTTCGACGCGATCTCCACCGCCGCCGAAGAAACCAAGAACCCCGGGCGCGACCTGTCCATCGGCATCATCGGCTCGATGGTCGGCTGCACCATCGTGTACGTGCTGGTGGCGCTGGCCGCGATCGGTGCGATGAGCTACACCGTGTTCGGCCAGAGTGCCGAGCCGCTGGCATTGATCATGCGCCAGCTGGGCCAGCCCACCGCCGCGATGCTGATCGGCGTGATCGCCATCATCGCCCTGCCGACCGTCTTGCTGGCCTTCCTGTACGGCCAGAGCCGCATCTTCTTCGTCATGAGCCGCGATGGACTGCTGCCGCGTGGCCTGTCCAAGGTCAACGCACGTACCGGCACGCCGGTGGCGACCACGCTGTTCACTGCCCTGGTGGTGTCGGCACTGGCCGGCGTTGCACGCCTGGACGAGATCGCCGCACTGGCCAATGCCGGTACCCTGGCCGCGTTCACCGCCGTTGGCATCTGCCTGGTGGTGCTGCGCGTGCGTGAGCCGAACCGCGAGCGCACCTTCCGCACGCCGTTGGCCTTCATTGTCGGCCCGCTGGCGGCGCTGGGCTGCATCTACCTGTTCATCAGCCTGCCGCACACCACCCAGCTCTACTTCCTGGCGTGGAACGTGGTCGGCCTGGTGCTGTACTTCGCCTACAGCCGTCGCAACGCGCTGATCGGCCGGTAAAGGTAGCGCCGGGCCAGGTCCGGCGGTCTTTGGGTCGTGSCGGCCGCTGGCCGGCAACCTTCGTATCAATTGGCTGCATGCAGTTGCCGGCCAGCGGCCGGCACTACCGCAGGGCGGCTAACCGCCCTGCTTTGCCGCATGGTCCTGCGCCTGGCGCATCACCCGCAGCAGGTTGCCTCCCCAGATGGCGGCGATCTGTTGTTCGCTGTACCCCTTGCGCAGCAGCCACGCGGTGATCTTCGGCAGCTGGCTGACATCGGGCAGGTCGCTCAGGCCACCACCGCCATCCCAGTCCAGACCGATGCCCACGTGCTCGGGGCCGACCACCTTCAGGATGTGCTCGAAATGGGCGAAGAAGTCGTCCAGGCTGGCGTGGCGCACCGGGTGTTCGTGGTCCAGTGCCTGCTCGGCCTTCTGCAGCGCCACGCCCTGTTCGATGGTCATGCCATCCCAGCCACCCAGCTGCTTGCTCAGGGCTTCTTCGGCCTGCTTGCGCTCGGGCGACTTGGCGGTGTCGATCAGGTAGCCGCCATACGCGTTCACCTGGATCACCCCACCAGCCTTGGCCAGCTTGCGCAGGCGCGCGTCATCAAGATTGCGTGGGTGGTCGTAGACCGCCTTGGCCGAGCTGTGCGACAGCACGAACGGCACCGGCATCATCGCCAGCAGATCGTCGAACACGGCGTCGGAGGCGTGCGACTGGTCGATGACGATGCCCAGCTTCACCGCCTCGCGCACCAGGTCCTTGCCGGCCGGGCTCAGGCCCTTCCATTCAGCCCCCTTGGGATCGGTGGCCGAATCGGCGAACTCGTTGTTGGCGAAGTGCACGGTGCTGAGCAGGCGCAGGCCCGCACGGTGATAGAACGACAGCAGGCTGGGGTCGGCCACCAGCGGACTGGCGTTCTCCATGCTGATGTAGACCACGCGCTTGCCGGCGGCCTTGATCCGCGCCGCGTCATCGGCGGTCAGCGCCAATACGAAGCGCTCGGGATTGGCGGCCAGCATCTGCCGGATCTCCAGCAACCGCTGCAGGCCGTGGTCGCGCTCGGCCAGATGCGCGGCGGCCGTGCGGTCGCCCTGGTCGGTATAGATCGCCCAGAAGCCGCCATCAAGCGCACCTTCGACCATGCGCGGGTAGTCCACCTGCGAGAGTGCGTTGCGGTCGTGCCGCTGCTCGATGTCGAAGCCGTCGCGGCCGAAGTTGGCCGGCGTATCCAGATGACTATCCAGGGTCAGCAGGCGCTGCTGCAGTGCCTTGGCACGGGCCAGCTCCTGCGTGCTGAAGTCGATGGCATGGGCGGACAGCGGCGCACTCAGCGCCAGGGCGAGCAGCAGGGACAGGCGACGCAACGACGGCATGGGCATCCACCGGCAATGGGAAGGACACGACCATAGCGCCGCGACGGCCAACGCCGGTAGTGCCGTATTGACCCGCCAGCTCCATTACACTCGCCGGCAGCCGATAAGTCAGCGTGCAGCACCGCGTGCTGCGTCGACCATGGAATGGAAGCATCGATGTCGAACTCCCAGCCTCCGGCGCTGCCCGTGCAGGGCCAGGCGCCCGTCCCCGCCAGCACGGTCACCGTCGAGCAGCTCAAGCGTGATGTGCTGCCAACGTTGTTTGCCGGGCGTACCGACATCGGTCGCTATGGCCCGGCCGACCTGGCCAGCGCCAGCGCCGAGCCGGCCTGGCAGGATGGCAGCGCCAACGCACTGGCCCAGGCGCTTGCCGAACTGGTCAGCCGGCTGTCCGAACACGATCCCAATGCGCTGCTGCAGCGCGCGGGATGGTGGGAGCGGTTCACCGGTGCCGATATCGAAGAACGCCTGCGCCGTCGCATTGCCATGGGCAGCAACGGCGATGTCCTGGCCAGGATCGAGCGCGAAGCCATTGCCGTGCGGGCCAGCGTCGATCGACTGGATGCGCAGCTGCTCGAGCATGACGTGCAGGGGGTGCGACTGCAGGTGTACATCGATGCAGGCGTGCAGTTCCTGCAGGAGCTGCCAGCGGCCGTGGACAGCGACGATGGCGCGCCGGTGCTCGACCGTCCGGTCGAGCGGCTGCAACGCCGCGTAGCCAACCTGACCGCGCTGCTGGCCAGCCATTCGATGAGCCGGATGCAGGTGCAGCTGGCACGCAGCCATGCCATCGACCTGCTGGACCGTTACAGCGAGACGGTGCAGATCCTGCTGCCGATCTGGCGCCAGACCATCCAGGCGCTGCACAACAGCGACAACGCCAGCCCGCAGATGATCGCCAGCGCGGCACAGGCACAGGACCAGCTGAAACAGGCCCTGCAGCAGTTGCTGCGCACATCGGCGGTGCCGGCATGAGCGCGCCGGTACGCGATCCGCTGCAGAT
Organism: Stenotrophomonas sp. 2YAF26; assembly: GCF_052114625.1. Lineage (NCBI taxonomy): Bacteria > Pseudomonadati > Pseudomonadota > Gammaproteobacteria > Lysobacterales > Lysobacteraceae > Stenotrophomonas > Stenotrophomonas sp. 2YAF26. Next base: position 163,894 of record NZ_JBFRFC010000007.1, read on the forward strand.
CCCACCGGACCTGCAGGCGCGGGTGGAAGCCGTTCCGGGCCTGCGCGCATTCTACCGGCGGGCCTCGCTGCTGCGGGTCTTCGGCCTGGCCTGCCTTCCGCTGGCGGCAACGGCGCTGTCCTACATGGCGCTGGCATTTACCGGCACCGAGCTGGGCCCCCCGTCGTGGGCACAGGTGCCGGCCGGCTATGGAGCGAAGGACACAGGCAAGCAGTTGCTTATCCTGCTGGTCATGACCCCCTTGCTGCTGGTGTGGATGTTCTTCGGCGTGCGCGACCTGCTCAGCCGCCATCGCCTTCGCCGCTTCGCCTGGTCGTTCGCGCTGGGTTCGATGCTGCTGTGCGGTGCATGGGGAAGCATGGGCATCACCGCACCCGCCATGGGCCAGGGCGATCGCCTCGACCATCGCCAGCTGGACGCGCTGATCGCCAGCCCGGACTTCAGCGGCTTCAACCCGCAGTGGCAGGCCTATCTGCGTGCACAGCAGGAGCTTCCCTACGGCGTGGCCTCGCCGGCCGTGGTCGCCACCGCCCGTGCGCTGGCCAAGGGCGAGGACATCGGTGTTCCGGTATCGCCGGCAATGCAGTCGCGCTTCGAGAAAGCAGCCGGTCTGCCCCGCTCCGAACGGTCACAGCGATGGCATGACCAGCGTCTGCTGGGCTGGCTTCTGTTCGACGTCGGCTGGGTGCTGGCGCTGCTTGCGGTACCGGCGCTGCTTGCGCTGGGTGCGGTGGCGATCGTGCTCGGCCGCCATCTGCGGCGCAGGTCCGAAGTGATCAACGGGTTGCTGCAGCAGCTGCAGCCGGTTCCTGCGCAACCGCGCGCGCAGCCCTGAGGCTGGCGCACGGGGGCAGTCTTCCGCGCTGTGTGCGGGAGCCGAGCAGCACTCGGCTCCACGCGCCGTGGGTCAGTCCACCACGCGGCAGAACACGGCCTTCAGGTAACGCGATTCCTGCACGTGGGCCATGAACGGATGGTCCGGACCGGCGCCGGCCACCTTCAGGATCTGGATGGTGCGGCCCGAGAAGTACGCTGCACGACGCAGCATGTCGAGGAACTGGTCCTCGGCCACCAGGCCGGTGCAGGAGAACGTGGCGAACAGGCCACCGGGCTTGACCACGCCCAGCGCCAGCTTGTTCATGTCCAGGTACTTCTTCAGCGCGGTGATCACCTGGTCGCGGTCGCGGGTCATCTTCGCCGGGTCCAGGATCACCACGTCGTACTGCTCACCGCGGTTGGCCGCATCACGCAGCCACGGGAAGATGTCGGACTGGACGAACTTCGGGCGCACGTTGTTCAGACGCGAATTGCCCTTGGCGATCTGGATGACGTCTTCATCGATGTCGATGCCGACCACTTCCGATGCACCGCGCGCGGCCGCATACACGGCGAAACCGCCGGTGTTGCAGCACAGGTCGAGCACGCTCTTGCCTTCCACCTGCTGGCTCAGCCACTCACGGTTCTCGCGCTGGTCGGCGAAGAAACCGGTCTTGTGCGCACCGGCCGGGTCGGCGCGGAACTTGATGCCGTACTCGGTGATCACCGACGCTTCGGTGGTGGTGTTGCCGTGGAAGTCGAAGCTTTCCTGCTTCTGCACGTGCTCGTCGGCGAAGCTGTGGAAGCGGCAGCCCGGGAACTGTTCGCGCAGCGCTTCGTAGATCCACTCACGGTGGCGGAACATGCCGGCGGCGAAGAACTCGACCACCACCAGATCGTTGTAACGGTCCACCACCAGGCCGGACAGGCCGTCGCCTTCACTGTGCACCACGCGCCAGGCGTCGGACACCGCGTCCAGCTTCAGCACCTCGCGGCGCAGCGACACCGCTTGGGCGATCTTGCGCGAGAACCAGCCAGCATCCACCGGGATCTGCGGGTCGGTTTCGAGGATGCGTACGGCAATACGCGAATGCCCGTTGTAGAAGCCACGGCCGATGAACTCGCCGTCCACGCCGACGACATCGACGAGCGAGCCGGGCTTGGGGCGGACGGTCGGCTTTTCGACCAGTTTCTGGAAAATCCACGGGTGGCTGGAACGCCACGCGTTCTTGAGGCGGACAACGGGGAGGGCGGTATTCATCCGCCTATTGTAGCCGGGGGGCATGGGGCGCCGGAGATCCGGTGAAGGCCCGGCATTTGACGCCGGCCCGGCCAGGCCGCAGAATCGGCGGCAGAAGGGGAGTAGCTCCCAGACGTTGTCGCCGTCAATTCGAGCCCGCAGGCTCCGGTGCAACGGCAGTTCCGGCCCATCGGAACTGCGAGCGAGACCTTCGCCGTACTGGCGAAGCTCTGTCCCTGGATCCCCTCCCGATCCTCCGTTGCAGATCCTCGCCGTCCGGCTTGAGGCATTTTTCATTTCCCAACGGACAAACCCATGCAGACGATCGGTAATTTGTGGTTGTGGGGCGGCTTCGCAGCGGTGGTGGTCATCGCCCTGCTGGTCGACCTCGTATTGATGCGCCACGGTGGCCCGCACAAGGTCACTTTCAAGGAAGCCCTGTGGTGGTCCATCGGCTGGGTCGCGCTGGCGCTGGCCTTCAACGGCGGCCTCTGGTTCTACCTGAACGAGACCGCCGGCCAGGTCGTGGCCAACAAGGTCGGCCTGGAGTTCCTGACCGGTTATCTGGTCGAGAAGGCGCTGGCGGTGGACAACATCTTTGTCTTCCTGATGATCATGAGCTACTTCGCGGTGCCGGAGGAACAGCGCCAGAAGGTGCTGATCATCGGCATCCTGGGGGCGATCGTGCTGCGTACGATCATGATCTTCGCCGGTAGCGTGCTGATCACCCAGTTCCACTGGCTGCTCTATGTATTCGGCGCCTTCCTGCTCTTCACCGGCTGGAAGATGTGGTTCGCCGCGGGCCAGGAGCCTGACCTGGAAGCCAACCCGGCCCTGCGCTGGATGCGCAAGCACCTGCGCCTGCTGCCGGACTACGAAGGCAATGCGATGAGCGTCAAGCGCGACGGCGTGCGCTGGTTCACCCCGCTGTTCGCGGTGCTGATCCTGATCGCGGTGACCGACGTGATCTTCGCGGTTGACAGCATCCCGGCGATCTTCGCGATCACCACCGACCCGTTCATCGTGCTGACCTCCAACGTGTTCGCGGTGCTCGGCCTGCGTGCGATGTTCTTCCTGCTGGCCGGCATGGCCGACCGCTTCCACCTGCTGCCGTACGGCCTGGCCCTGGTGCTGGCCTTCATCGGCATCAAGATGATGATCATCGACCTGTTCAAGATCCCGACCCCGATCTCGCTGGGCGTGGTCGCGGTGATCATCGCCGCCACGGTGGTGCTGAGCCTGAAGAACCCGCCGAAGGAAGGCGGCGCCTGATCCTGGCCGATTGAACGCTGCGGCCGGTGGATTGTCCCGCCGGTCGCAGCCACTCTCCCGCGGCGGTGGCCTTGGTTTCGCGCCGGCCACCGCCATTGCTGAGGGTATGAACACGAACGCGCCCCTGCCCGCCGGCGACGCGCCGGCCGCCCGCAACGACCGCACGCGCATCCTGCGCGCCTTCAATGCCAGCCTGGCCGCCGTGCTGGTGCTGGTGGCTGTGTTCGCCCTGCAGGACCATTTCGACTGGCGGCCCTGGGCGGTCGCACCGCTGGAAGCCAAGGGCCTGCTTGGCCTGATCGGCGGACCGCTGCTGCATGGCTCGGTCGAACACATTGCCGCCAACAGCTTCGCCATCCTGATCCTCGGTACCCTGGCCGGCAGCGTCTATCCCAAAGCCACGCTGCGTGCCCTGCCCCTGTTGTGGCTGGGCTCGGGCATCGGTGCGTGGATGCTCGGCAACCCCGGCAGCTTCCATCTCGGCGCCAGTGGCGTCACCCACGGCCTGATGTTCCTGCTGGCCAGCCTTGGCCTGCTGCGCCGCGACCGCGCGGCGATCGCCACCGGGCTGATCGGCATGCTGTTCTACGGCGGCATGCTGATGACCGTGCTGCCGCATGCCGACGGTGTGTCCTGGCAGTCGCACATGGGTGGAGCCTTCGCCGGCATCATCGCCGCGCTGCTGTTCCGCAACGCCGATCCGCTGCCGCCGCGCCCGCGTTACAGCTGGGAGGACGAGGAAGACGAGGTCGAGCCGCTGGCCGATGACGAACTCGAGCCGCCGTCGCCGCAGCGCGTGCCGGTGCTGTGGCAGCCGCGCGAAGGGCAGGACTATGTGGTGATCCCGTTCCGCCGGCCGGAAGACCCGCGCTCGTGATGCAACGGTAGTGCCGGCCGATGGCCGGCAAGCTCCTAAGCGTGTCGGGGTTGGATCCCCGAAGGGGCTCTGACCCTGGGCGCCGCATTCTCGCGTTCCGGTAGTAGCCGACCTTGGTCGGCGCTCATGCGTCCGGCGTTCCCATGCTCCCTGCTGCGACCGCGTGCCAACCAAGGTTGGCATCTACCAGAGCGGGTCAGTTCGCCGCGTTCACCGCCGCGCCCGTTCCATCCACCGCCTGCCGGCCCAGGGCCGGGTCATCGGTGAAGAAGGCATCGATGCCGGTCGCCAGGTAGGCACGCATCTCCGCGATCGACCCCTCCGCGTTGCGCGCATTGTCCGCGCCCTTGCGCAGGTTGCTGGCCTGGAAATGGTTCTCCGGACGGAAGGTGTACGGAATCACCATCAAGCCCACCGCGTGCGCATCGCGCACCAGCGACGTCGGCGTGCCCAGCGCACCGTTGGCATCCAGAGGGATGATCGAGCGCAGCTCCGGGCCGATGCCGTCGGCATAGGCCGCGATGTCCTTCAGCCCCGCCGGGGTCATCATCTGCGCATAGGTCAGCGCGCCGCCGGCCTTGGCGATGTCGGCCGGCTGCGTATCGCCCTTCCACAGCAGCTGCAGCAGGCGGATGTTGCTGCCACGCGGGATCTTGCCGCGCAGGTAGCGCAGGTTGGCTGTTTCGAACGACTGGATGGTGACCGGGCCGACGTTGGTATAGGCGTTGCCGCGCAGCGCGGCCAGCAGCGTGTCTTCCATCGGCAGGCCGATCGACTGGAAGTAGGTCGGGTGCTTGATCTCCGGCACCAGGCCGATGCCACGGTTGGCACGACCGGCCTGCTGGACCAGGAACGCCAGGATCTCGTCCAGGCTGGCAATGCGGAACTGGCCGTCGTAGGCAGTGCTGCGGAACTCCGGCAGGCGCTCGCGGGCGTACAGGGTCTTCAGCTCGGCCAAGGTGAAGTCTTCGGTGAACCAGCCTTCGACCGTCTGCCCGTCGATGACCTTGCGGGTCTTCCGCTTGGCGAATTCCTTGTGCTCGGCCACATCGGTAGTGCCACCGATTTCGTTCTCATGGCGGGCCACCATCACCCCGTCCTTGGTCATCACCAGGTCCGGTTCGATGTAATCGGCACCGTCGGCGATGGCCTGCGCATAGGCCGCCAGCGTGTGCTCGGGCAGCAGCGCGCTTGCACCGCGGTGGCCGTAGACCGACGCCTTGGGCGCGGCCGGAGGGGAGGATTCAGCACTCATGGCCACCGATGGTGCCACGGCCAGCGACAACAGCAACGCACGACCCCACGACTTCACTGCGACTTCCCCAAGCGGTTTGTGATGGGCGTCAGTATGCGGCGGGAATGTGACAGGTTGGGGGAGCTGGGGTCGGATCCCCGAAGGGGCTCCGACCCGGCATCCTCAGTCAACCAAGGCGTCGTGGAAATCACGCTCATGGACAATCATGATCCGGAGTCCTTCCTTGCGCAGTTCCACTGCGCGTTCCACCTTGCGACCGTAGCAGGCGTAACTCCAGCAGGGATTTCCCTCAGCGCCGATCACCAGGTAGTCCACCTTCTTCGATGGTGCACTGTGCACCCGTCCTCCTCGTGCCGTCACCAGCGCGTGGATATCGGCGCGTGACCCTCGGGACGAAGCACCCGTGAAACAGAATCCCTTCTCTTCGAAATGGATTTCGGGAGCCACCGCGCAAAGCCCGACCAGACTTCCGGCGATCTGCAACGACGGATCGGTCAGGGTGCGGTCGTCGCCCAAGGCGATGAACTCGCTGAAGAACTGGCGAAGCAGATCCTGTTCTTGGCCATCCACCACGCCATCAGTCAGCACCTTGGCCACCAGGTGTCCGATTTCATCGTAAGGCCAGCATCCCTGCAGATGGACATGCTCTTCCATCCAGTCCGAGAGGCCACGCAACTCGGTTTCCGAAACGCGGCCGTCAGCGATGATGCCGCCCAGCACAGCATGCAACCGCTGGAGATCGGCCGTAGTAGCGTTGACCCGATCACTTGAACGCATCCGGTCGATCAACCATCGCAGGTCTTCCACCGCATCTTCGTCCATGCGGCCCTCGCCAAGCGCGCGCTCGACCACCGGCATCAGTTCGGTGAAGGGGTGCTGTTGGCGCTGATGAAGATGATCCTGGATCCAATGAGCCAGGAAGCGGCGTTCATCGGCGTTGATCTCCCCATCAATGGAGATCCCTTCGATGATGCCCGCCAGCGAGTTCAGTGCACGGGTGAGCTGCGCCGGGCTGGTGAAGTGGACGTAAGAAACATGGTCCTGATGCATCTGCAGTTCCTTTGCCAGAGTTTCCTTCACGCTAGCGTGGTCGGAGCAGGTACTCAAGCGTGCCCGGCAAGGTTCTGGAATATTGGGACGATCGCGTCATTTTGTGGGGTCAAAGCCCCTTCGGGGATCTCACCCCGAGGAGCTCGTTTGGCTGGATTGCCGGCCAGCGGCCGGCACTACCAAGGCCTACTTGCCGATGCAGAAGCTGGAGAAAATCCTGCCCAGCAGATCATCGGCACTCATCTGCCCGGTGATTTCGCCCAGCGCGTCGTGCGCCAGACGCAGCTCCTCGGCCGCCAGCTCCAGGTGCTCGTGCACCAGCTCGCCATCCGCCCGCTGCGCGTGTTCCTGCGCGCGCTCGATCGCATCGACGTGGCGGGTGCGTGCGGAGAATTCGCCCTCCACCTGCTCCCCTGCCCCGGCCGAAGCGATCGAACGCAGGCGCGCATGCAGCTCGTCCAGTCCCGCGCCGGTGGCAGCGGAGACGAAAACGCGGTCCGGGTCGTCCCGCACCGGCATCGCATCCAGCAGATCCGACTTGTTGTGGATGTAGACCTTGTGCGGCACCGCCAGTACCGCTTCGCCGATCGCGGCTTCGCCGGCTGCCGGATCGCGTGCATCCAGCACGATCAACGCCAGGTCGGTGCGCTCGATCTCCGCGCGCGCGCGACGCATGCCTTCGCGTTCGATGGCATCGCCACCGTCGCGCAGTCCAGCGGTGTCGACCAGAGTCAGCTCCAGGCCATCCAGGCGGATGGTCTCGCGCAGCGTGTCGCGGGTGGTGCCAGCGATGTCGGTGACGATGGCACGCTCGCTGCCGGCCAGCGCGTTCAACAGCGAACTCTTGCCGGCATTCGGTGGCCCGATCAGCACCGCATGCAGGCCATCGCGCAGGCGGCGGCCACGCTCTGCGTCGCGACGCAGCAGGGCCAGATCGCTGCGGGCCTGTTCCAGCCCGCGCCGCACCTGTGCACCACCCAGCGTATCCAGCGGTTCGTCGGCGAAATCGATGGCTGCTTCCACGTGGATGCGCAGCAGCACCAGCTGTTCGACCACCGCCTCGATGCGGCGCGAGAACACGCCGTCCAGTGAACGTCGTGCCGCGCGCGCAGCGCGGTTGTCCCCGGCCGCGATCAGATCGGCGATGGCTTCGGCCTGTGCCAGGTCGAGCTTGCCGTTGAGAAACGCGCGCTCACTGAACTCGCCGGGCCGCGCCTGCCGCGCGCCCAATGCAATGCAGCGCGCGACCAGTTGCTGCAGCAGCACCGGGCTGCCATGGCCCTGCAGCTCCACCACTTCTTCGCCGGTGAAGCTGTTCGGCGCCGGGAACCACAGCACGATGCCATCATCGATCACCTCACCGTCTGCATCGCGCAGGCGCGCGTAATGCGCATGCCGCGGGCGCAACGTCGGTGCGCCGAGCGCGTTGGCAATCGCTGCGGCACGCGGGCCTGACAGGCGCAGCAGGCCCACGCCACCCGCGCCGGGTGCGCTGGCAATGGCCACGATGGTCTCGGTACGCTTCATATCGTTCATCGCTCAGAGCTTCTCCAGCTGCGCGCGCGCCTGCGCCGCACCACTGCCTTGCGGTTGCAGGGCCAGGTAGGTGGTGTAGGCCTGCTTCGCTTTGGCCTTGTCGCCGGCGTTGAAGTAGGCATCGCCCAGGTTGAGATGGGCCACCGCGCGCGACGGATCGATCTTCAGGGTGTTCTCCAGCCAGCGCGCCGCTTCGGCGTAGCGCTGCTGGCGGTAATAGACGAAGCCGAGGTTGTTGGCCGCCTGGGCGAAATCAGGGCGCAGCTTCAGCGCCTCGGCGAACTGCACGGCGGCTTCGTCGTAGCGCTTCTCGCGGTACAACTGCAGGCCACGGTCATTGGCCTGCTGCGCGCGCTGGCGGTCGGAGGCCGGTCCGGCCGTCGGCACCACCAGCTTGGCCTTGCCACCCTGCAGGTCGGCCACGGTCACTGGCGCTTCGCTGTTCTTGGCGTCCTGGGCAGCGTCGACCTTGTTGTTCAGGGCGATCGCGTCGGCTGTCAGCTGGCGCGTATCGGCGTTGAGGTATTCCTGGCTGTCCGGCACCTGGAACACGAACTCGCCCCCCTGCGAGCCGGGCAAGCTGCCGAACGCCGGCGTCTGCTGCGAGACCGCCGACACCGCCGGCGCCACATAGGCGGCCAGCTCGGTACCGGTGATCTGGCCATCGCCATTGAGATCGCCCTTGCCAGCCAATGCCTGCAGCAGCACCCAGGTAAACACCGAGTGGCCGTTCGGGCCGGCATCGGCCACCTGCTGGTCGGCACCGCCGGCGGTCAGCATCTGCCGCGCGCTGCGGCGCGCGTTCTCGCGCAGGAACGACGACGACGATGGGCCGCCGCGGGTCAGGCCGAGGCCGCTGTAGCAGGCATCCATCACGAACATCACGTGCTTGGCCTGCATGCTTTCGGCGATGTTCTGGATGTCGGTCATCGCGATGGCGTCGGTGGCGAATTCCTTCGGGTCCGAGTCCACCGGGATGATGTAGCCGAGGTCGCGCCCGGAGGCGAGCTGGCGGGTAGCGCCATGGCCGGCGAAGAACACGAACACGCGGTCGTTCTTTCCGGTGCGGTCGTCGGCGAGGCGGTCGTGGAAGGCGGCCAGGATGTTGTTGCGGGTGGCCTGCTCGTTCTTCAGCACGATCACCTGCGAGGACGGGAAGCCGAACTGCCCGGTCAGGGTATCGGCCACCGCCTGTGCGTCATGGCTGGCGTATTCCAGCTTCGGCCACTTGGCGTAGGTGTCGATGCCGACCACGATCGCCCACGATTTTTCATAGCCGGTGGTGACGGTGGCATCGCGGTCGCTGCCCTTGCGCGGCCGGGCGACGCTGAAGTCGCGGCCATTCCAGCCGGCGAACTGGTAGCCGTCGGCGATCAGCCGGTCCAGGATCTGCGGCAATGCCTTCACCGCGCGGTCGTGGATATCGTGGAACAGGATGATGCCGCGCTGTTCCTTGTTCACCTGGTCGAGCACGCGCTGCACGATCGATTCGGGCACCGGGTCGGCCCAGTCCATCGAATCGATGTTCCACATGATCGACTTCAGGCCCGCCTCGTTGAGCAGCTGCAGGCCTTCGGCGTTGCGTGCGCCATACGGGAAGCGGAACAGCGGCGCGCGCTTGCTGTCCACGTCCTTCAGCAGGGTATCAGTGTCCAGCACCTGCTGGCGCAGCGCATCACCGGTGGTGCGCGACAGCTGCGCATGGGTCAGGCTGTGGTTGCCGACGGCGTAGCCCTCTTCCATCAGGTTGCGGCTGATCTTCGCCATCGGCCCGAGGCTGACCTTGCCGTCGGTGTCGACCTTGCCCAGGTTGCGACCGACCTCGAAGAACACGCCCGGTACGTCGTAGCGCTTGAGGATGGCCACCACTTCATCGGTATAGGCCTTGTGCGGGCCATCGTCGAAGGTCAGCACCACCGTCTTCGGTGGCAGATCGCGGCCGAAGATCTCGCGGTCGCTGTCCTTCATCGACATCGGGTACGGCTCGATCACGCCGTAGTCGCGCAGGATCGCTTCGCGGCTGTAGTCCTTGTGCAGGTGCGCGATGTAGTCGTCCCACTTCTCGCGCTTCAGTTCGATGGCACGGGTGCGCTCGAAGCGGCTGAAGATGCGGGTCAGTTCCTGGTTGTAGTTGCGCTCGATCTCGTCGAGCGCCTCCAGATCTTCGCCGATGCGCTGGTGCAGCTTCACCGCCGGCAACGAGGAGTCAGCGCCGATGCGTTCGTGCAGGTCACGCAGCACCTCGCGGAACGCCAGGCGATCGGCATCGAACAGTTCCGGTGCCGACTCGATGTAATCCAGCACCGTGCCCAGGGTTGCGAAGCGCTGCGGGCTGGTGCCGCGCAGCAGCGTGTCGAACTGCGCGGCAATGGCGCTGCGCTGTTCCAGGCCATCGTGGAACAGTTGCTGGCCGATGCGGGTGGAGGTGGTGCGATCGGCCTCGGACTGCTGTTCCTCATCGGCCAGCAGCACGATGATCCGTCGATAGCCGTCGAGCTGCTTCTGCAATGCGCCCAGCAACGGCGCGGCGGCCGGGTCGGCGGCGGCAGCGGCCTGTGCGCTCGGCTGGGTGACTGCCGCCGGTGCCTGCGCGTCCTTGTCGCTGCAGCCGGCCACGAGCAGGGTCAACAGCAGGCTGGGCAGGAACAGGCGGAACGACGGCGCACGCAGCATGGCGGACTCGAACAAAGGGGAATGGTGTGCCGGCGATTCTAACGCTGCATGCGAAAAGCCCGCCTTGCGGCGGGCCTTTGCTGGGCCAGCCGGCCAGCGGCCGGCTCTACCCGTCGGCGCAGACGCGCCTTACTTTTTCTTGGCCGGAGCGGTAGCTGCCGTGGCCGGCACCGGATCGCTGCCGTGGCGCTTGGTCATCCACCACTGCTGCAGCAGGCCCAAGCCACCATTGACCACCCAGTACAGCACCAGGCCGGACGGCATGAAGGCCATCATGACGCCGAACACCAGCGGCATGAACTGCATCATCTTCTGCTGCATCGGGTCCATGCCCGGTGCTGGCGTCAGCTTCTGGGTGAACCACATCACCGCCACGTTGATCACCGGCAGGATGAAGTACGGGTCGCGGGCGGTCAGGTCCTGGATCCAGCCGAACCAGGGCGCCTGGCGCAGTTCGACCGATTCCACCAGCACCCAGTACAGGGCGAAGAAGATCGGCATCTGGATGAGGATCGGCAGGCAGCCGCCCATCGGATTGATCTTTTCCTTCTTGTACAGCTCCATCATCGCGGTCTGGAACTTCTGGCGGTCATCGCCATAGCGTTCCTTCAGCTGTGCGATGCGCGGCTGGAAGCGACGCATTTTGGCGCCACTCTTGTACTGCGTCGCCGACAGCGGGTACAGCACGATCTTCAGCAGCACCACCAGGCCGACGATGGCCCAGCCCCAGTTGCCCACCAGCTTGTGCACCTGGTTGAGCACCCAGAACAGGCCCTGGCCGATCACCGCCATCATCGAGAAGCGGCTGTAGTCGACCACACGGTCCAGACCCGGCACGTCTTCCTTGGCGATCAGGTTGACCAGCTTCGGGCCGACCCACAGGCGGGCCTCGGTGCTGGTGGACTGGCCCGGGGCCACGGTGAAGGCCGGGCCACGCGCTTCGATCAGGTCACGACCGGCCACCTGCGACAGCACGTAGTGTGCGGTCTGGTCCTTCTGCGGGATCCAGGCGGTGAAGAAGTGGTGCTGCAGCATCGCCAGCCAGCCGCCGGTGATGTTCTGGTTCAGCGCGCCATCGTCCAGATAATCCTTGAACGCACGACGCTGGTACTTCTTGTCGTTGTCGTACCAGGTGGCACCGTTGAAGCTGAACGAGTCCGGGTTGGTCATGCTCCGCGACAGGATCGTAGGGCTGCGGTCCAGGGTGCGGTAGACGTAGCCGTTCCACGGCGCGGCGCCGGCATTGCTGACTTCATCCTTGAAGCGGATCGCATACTCGTTGCGGCCCACGATCAGGGTGCGCTTGATGGTCACGCCGTTGTCGGCGGTCCATACGAACGGAACCTGCAGTTCGTTCTGGCCCTTGGCCAGCACGAAGTCGCGGGTGTCACCGACCAGCTTGAAACCGTCGGCACCCGGCACCGGGGTGTTCTTGTCTTCGCTGGCCCAACCGCTGATCGCGCTGTAGGGATGCGCGGGATCTTCGGTCAGCAGGCGCACCGGCGGGCTGCCTTCGTCCTTGCTCTGCGGGAACTGCAGCAGTTCGGCGTCGAGCACGCGGCCGCCATCGAGCTTCAGGCGCAGCACGTCGGTGGTGATGGTCACGGTCTGTGCGGACGGGGTGGCGCTGGCCTGGGCCTGTGCAGCGGCCTGACCCGGGGCACCGGGAACCTGCGCGCTGGGGATGCTGCCCGGGGACGCGCCGGGGACGCTCTGGGCGGCGGCCGGGGCCGAGCTGGTCGTCGGCGCCGGGGTCGGGGCGGACTTCTCACGGCTCCACTCCATCCACAACAGCACGGCCACCATCAGCCAGGCAAAGATCAGGAAAACACGGGTCTGGTTCATCAGCAGGCAGGCTCAGCGGGGCCGGGACGCGGTGCCGGCTCGGTGACGGAGGAAATGGCAATGCCATCAGGCGGCGGCATTGTGCCGTCCACGCCCGGCGCGGGCAATGCGCGCAGGCGCCGCAGCAGGCGCAGGAAGGCCTGGCGGATATCTTCGTTGCTGGCATGACGCGCAGCAGTACGAGCCACGACGACGAAGTCGCCTGGCTGTATGTCGGTTCGTGTCTGACGCAAGGCGTCGCGCAGGACGCGCTTGATCCGGTTACGCCCAACGGCGTGAGGATCGACCTTGCGGGAAACCGCCAGACCCAGCCTGGCCGGCCGGTCAGCCGGTAGCCAGTGCAGGGTCATCAGCGGATCGGACACACGGCGGGCGCCGTTGAAGACCGTTGAATATTCGGCACGCGTGCGAACCCGCGCAGAGCGAGGGAATCGCTTGCGCGGGTCTGCAGTATTCACTGTCGAATGGATTGCGTCTGCCGCTGGATGCGGCATGGCAATCAGGCGCTCAGGACTTTGCGGCCCTTGGCGCGGCGACGCGACAGGATCTTGCGGCCGTCAGCGGTCTTCATACGGGCACGGAAGCCGTGGTCGCGCTTACGCTTGAGGTTGCTGGGCTGGAAGGTGCGCTTGGTGGCCATGTGGGCCTCTCGTATGAATGGGACGGAAAGAACCGGAAATTTTAGAGAGGTGTCCCCCCTCCCGTCAACCCCTGTCTGCTACGCCAATTCACCGGGCTGTGCAATAGCTGTGGATCTTTTTGTGAATAAGTAGGGGACAAGCATTCCGAAGGCGGGCGCTCGGTGGTAGGCTGAGCCATCCATTTCCCCCCTTTCAGGCCTGTGTTTGGGCGCCTTTTCGCGCCTATGCATCGGCCACCGGACAATTATTGCTGATGGATGCCTGGTCACGTAGTCTCGAGCGACTCGAGGCGGAGTTCCCGCCCGAGGATGTTCACACCTGGTTGAAGCCGCTGCAGGCAGATCTGCGCGCTGACAGCCTGGTGCTGTATGCACCGAATGCCTTCATTGTCGATCAGGTGCGCGAACTGTACCTGCCGCGGATCCGCGAGCTGGTTACCCACTTTGCCGGTTTCGGCGACGTATTTCTTGAAATCGGCTCGCGTCCGCGGCCCGTGGACGCGCAGATCGCGCCGGTTTCCAGCCATTCGGCGCAGGCGCCAGTGCAGCCGCAGGTTCCCTTTGCCGGCAACCTGGACAACCACTACACCTTCGCCAACTTCGTGGAAGGCCGCAGCAACCAGCTGGGTCTGGCCGCAGCATTCCAGGCGGCGCAGAAGCCGGGCGACCGCGCGCACAATCCGCTGCTGCTGTACGGGGGCACCGGCCTGGGCAAGACCCACCTGATGTTCGCCGCAGGCAACGCGATGCGTCAGGCCAATCCGGCCGCCAAGGTGCTGTACCTGCGTTCGGAACAGTTCTTCAGCGCGATGATCCGGGCCTTGCAGGAAAAGACCATGGACCAGTTCAAGCGCCAGTTCCAGCAGGTCGACGCGCTGCTGATCGATGACATCCAGTTCTTCGCCGGCAAGGATCGCACCCAGGAAGAGTTTTTCCACACCTTCAACGCGCTGTTCGATGGCAAGCAGCAGATCATCCTGACCTGCGACCGCTATCCGCGCGAAGTCGAAGGCCTGGAAGCGCGCCTGAAGTCGCGGCTTGCCTGGGGCCTGTCGGTCGCCATCGAGCCGCCGGACTTCGAGACCCGCGCGGCGATCGTGCTGGCCAAGGCCCGCGAGCGTGGTGCCGAGATTCCCGATGACGTTGCGTTCCTGATTGCCAAGAAGATGCGCTCCAATGTGCGCGACCTCGAGGGTGCGCTGAATACCCTGACCGCCCGCGCCAATTTCACCGGCCGTGCGATCACCACCGAATTCGCCCAGGAAACCCTGCGCGACCTGCTGCGCGCCCAGCAGCAGGCGATCAGCATTCCCAACATCCAGAAAACCGTTGCCGATTACTACGGGCTGCAGATCAAGGATCTGCTGTCCAAGCGTCGGACCCGGTCGCTGGCCCGTCCGCGCCAGGTTGCCATGGCGCTGACCAAGGAACTGACCGAACACAGCCTGCCCGAAATCGGCGACGCCTTTGCCGGTCGCGATCACACCACGGTGCTGCATGCCTGCCGGCAGATCCGCACCCTGATGGAAGCCGACGGCAAGCTCCGCGAGGACTGGGACAAGCTGATCCGGAAGCTGAGCGAATGATGCACGTACGCCGATAAGGCGTCACCGCATAAAACGGTGCAGAATCCGGTAGTAAGCGCGGGACAGGGTGTGGATAAAAACGCCGTTGGATTTCCCGGAAGATTTATCCACAGCTTTCCCCACCCCTTGGGGGCTGGTAATGCAGAGGGTTTCGAAGCCTGAAACCCTTTTGTTTACAAAGACTTAGCTGTGTTTTCCAGCGATTCTGGCTCTACCAGCACCACCAAGCTTTTGATTTATTCCACATTTTTTTAAAGCATAGGGGCACGGAACCACATGCGTTTCACACTGCAGCGCGAAGCCTTTCTCAAGCCGTTGGCACAGGTCGTCAACGTGGTCGAACGCCGCCAGACCCTTCCGGTTCTGGCCAATTTCCTGGTGCAGGTGCAGAACGGCCAGCTGTCGCTGACCGGTACCGACCTGGAAGTGGAAATGGTGTCGCGGATCGCGGTTGAAGATGCCCAGGACGGCGAAACCACCATTCCCGCCCGCAAGCTGTTCGAGATCATCCGCGCCCTGCCTGATGGCAGCCGGATCACCGTCTCGCAGACCGGTGACAAGATCACCGTGCAGGCAGGACGCAGCCGCTTCACCCTGGCCACCCTGCCCTCCAACGACTTCCCGTCGGTGGACGAAGTGGAAGCCACCGAGCGTGTGGCGATCGGCGAAGCAACCCTGAAGGAGCTGATCGAGCGCACTGCGTTCGCGATGGCCCAGCAGGACGTGCGCTATTACCTCAACGGCCTGCTGTTCGACCTGCGCGGTGATGCGCTGCGCACCGTCGCCACTGACGGCCATCGCCTGGCCCTGTGCGAAACCGATCTGGCCAAGCCAAGCGGTTCCAAGCGCCAGATCATCGTGCCGCGCAAGGGCGTGACCGAACTGCAGCGCCTGCTGGAAAGCGGTGATCGCGAGATCGAATTGGAAGTCGGCCGCAGCCACGTTCGCGTGAAGCGCGACGATGTCACCTTCACGTCGAAGCTGATCGACGGTCGCTTCCCGGATTACGAGGCAGTGATTCCGATTGGTGCCGACCGCGAGGTGAAGGTTGATCGCGAAGCACTGCGTGCCTCGCTGCAGCGTGCTGCGATCCTCTCCAACGAGAAGTACCGCGGCATCCGCGTGGAAGTTTCGCCGGGCAACCTGAAGATCAGCGCGCACAACCCGGAGCAGGAAGAAGCCCAGGAAGAGATCGAAGCCGACACCACGGTCAGCGACCTGGCCATCGGCTTCAACGTGAACTACCTGCTGGATGCCCTCTCCGCCCTGCGCGACGAAGAAGTGATCATCCAGCTGCGCGACTCCAACTCCTCGGCGCTGGTGCGTGAATCGAGCAGCGAGAAGTCGCGTCATGTGGTGATGCCGTTGCGTCTCTGACAGCTTCGCCGTTCCACGTGGAACACATGGACGCCCGGGAGATCCGGGCGTCTTTTTTTTGTTCCACGTGGAGCATCGTTGCGAATGCCACCGCCGCCCTCGTGGCTCCTGCCGATGAGAGCATCCGCGTTGCCCTGATTGATTGTCGGCGCATGGAACCCATGGTCCGGCGAATCCAGTTGTGGAATCCACGTGCTGAGATGACGAGACACGTTGGATATGAGCACTCAGCGGAATCCGATGCAGCAGCTTCCGCCTGAGTGCTGACCTATCTGTCCACAGGCCTCATTCGTGGGAATTCGGAGCTTCCCTAGCTTCTAAATCTGGGTATAAATCAAAAGCTTGGTGGTGATGGTAGGGCCAGATTTTATGTAAAAGTAGGCTATGTTGATGATTTGGAAGGGTTTTATAGGGCTGAAACCCCCTGTATATAGGCCATCAAGCCTGGGTGGGAACCTGTGGATAGTTTTGCAGCCAAGGGAAAGTGCCTTTTTTATCCACAGTTCGCCCACACCTTGTGTATAAGTCATACAGGCCCGCTGTGGATGGCGTGGAACTGCCGCGTTGAATTTCTTGAAATCTGTGGAACCTGGCAGGGGCGTTGATCGCAGATTTCAAGGAATTTGAGCAGCACTGGCTGCGACCTCGGTGCGAAGTCAGGCCGTGAGCCGGAGCCACGGTCTTCGGAATGGTGAAATCTGGACGCCTCGAGCCTTGGCTTCCTGCTGGATTTGAACGATCTCGGCCACTGTCTCCGGTAGCCTCCACACCGGCAGGCCCCCGCCACGTGGAACCGTGTTCTCCAAGGCTGCAACCAGCCGCTGATGTCGGTCCACATCCATCCACGATGGCTGGCTTGACCAATGCAGTAAGCTGGGTGATTCCCCGCCCCTCTACCGCCATGTGCGGATGGTCTGTCGCATCCCATGCAGATTCGTCGTCTTGCCCTCCACCAGTTGCGTCGTTTCGATGCGGTGGAGCTGTCGCCCCAGCCAGGGGTGAATCTGCTGACCGGTGACAACGGCGCTGGCAAGACCAGCGTCCTTGAAGCGTTGCATCTGATGGCCTATGGGCGGAGTTTCCGCGGGCGGGTACGCGATGGCCTGGTGCGTCAGGGTCACGAAGCCCTGGAAGTCTTCGTGGAATGGGACGAGCAACGCGGTGATCTGCCCGCGCAGAGGCGAAAAGCAGGGTTGCGGCATAGTGGGCAGGAGTGGAAGGGGCGGCTGGATGGCGAAGACGTCGCCCAACTCGGAAACCTGTGTGCCGCCCTGGCGGTGGTGACCTTCGAACCGGGCAGTCACGCCCTGGTGAGTGGTGGTGGCGAACCGCGTCGGCGCTTTCTGGATTGGGGCCTGTTCCACGTGGAACCAGACTTTCTCTCCTTGTGGAGACGCTATTCGCGGGCGTTGAAGCAGCGCAATGCCCTGCTCAAGCAGGGCGGGCCGTCGCGGATGCTCGATACTTGGGATCACGAGCTGGCCGAGGCGGGAGAACCGCTGACCAGTCGTCGGCAGCACTACCTGGAGCGGCTGCAGTCCCGAACGATCGCATTGGCCGAGGCATTGGCTCCGCAACTCGGAATCGTCGGCCTGAATCTGAGCCCCGGCTGGCGCCGACACGAGGTTCCGCTGGCAGATGCGCTTCTGCTGGCGCGCGATCGCGACCGTCAGGCGGGTTACACATCGCTTGGCCCGCACCGGGCGGACTGGAGCGTCGCGTTCCAGAGCATCCCAGGGCGCGATGCGCTGTCACGCGGCCAGGCCAAGCTCACCGCCCTCGCCTGTCTGCTGGCGCAGGCGGAGGATTACGCCGAGCAGCGTGGCGAGTGGCCCGTCATCGCGCTCGACGATCTGGCCTCGGAGCTGGATCGCACCCACCAGGCCCGGGTATTGCACCGCCTGTTGGCAGCGCCGGCGCAGATATTCATCACCGCAACAGAAACGCCCGCAGCACTGGAGACTCTGAGCAACATCACCCGGTTCCACGTGGAACATGCACAGATTGTGGCTGTGCCATAGTGGGCACGGCAAGGCCGCTCAGCCCCGGCTGGTATAATTCAGGCTGCTATCCCTTCATTCTCGGCACATCGCTAAAAGCGGTGTCCGACCTGCGGAGCCTACGGCAAGCGCAATGACCGACGAACAGAACACCCCGGCAAACAACGGCAACTACGACGCCAACAGCATTACGGCCCTGGAAGGCCTGGAGGCTGTCCGCAAGCGCCCAGGCATGTACATCGGCGACGTCCATGACGGCACCGGCCTGCATCACATGGTGTTCGAGGTCGTCGACAACTCGATCGACGAAGCCCTCGCCGGCCATGCTGACCACGTGTCGGTGACGATCCATGCCGACGGCTCGGTTGGAGTGTCCGACAACGGTCGCGGCATCCCGACGGGCAAGCACGAGCAGATGAGCAAGAAGCTCGACCGCGACGTGTCTGCTGCCGAAGTCGTGATGACGGTCCTGCACGCAGGCGGCAAGTTCGACGACAACAGCTACAAGGTTTCCGGCGGCCTGCACGGCGTGGGTGTCAGCGTGGTCAACGCGCTGTCGCAGAAGCTGGTCCTGGATATCTACCAGGGCGGTTTCCACTACCAACAGGAATACGCAGACGGCGCAGCGCTGCACCCGCTCAAGCAGGTCGGCCCCAGCACCAAGCGCGGTACCACCCTGCGCTTCTGGCCGTCGGTAAAGGCTTTCCACGACAACGTGGAATTCCACTACGACATCCTGGCCCGTCGCCTGCGCGAATTGTCCTTCCTCAATTCCGGCGTCAAGATCGTGCTGGTGGACGAGCGTGGTGATGGGCGCCGCGACGACTTCCATTACGAGGGCGGCATCCGCAGCTTCGTGGAGCATCTGGCGCAGTTGAAGACGCCGTTGCATCCGAACGTGATCTCGGTAAGCGGCGAATCCAACGGCATCACCGTGGAAGTGGCGTTGCAGTGGACCGACTCCTACCAGGAGACGATGTACTGCTTCACCAACAACATTCCGCAGAAGGACGGCGGTACCCACCTGGCCGGCTTCCGTGGCGCGTTGACCCGCGTGCTCAACAATTACATCGAGCAGAACGGTATCGCCAAGCAGGCCAAGATCAACCTGACCGGCGATGACATGCGCGAAGGCATGATCGCGGTGCTGTCGGTCAAGGTGCCGGACCCGAGCTTCTCCAGCCAGACCAAGGAAAAGCTGGTCAGCTCGGATGTGCGCCCGGCCGTGGAAAGCGCATTCGGCCAGCGCCTGGAAGAGTTCCTGCAGGAAAACCCGAACGAAGCCAAGGCCATCGCCGGCAAGATCGTCGACGCTGCCCGTGCCCGCGAAGCCGCGCGCAAGGCGCGTGACCTGACCCGCCGCAAGGGTGCGCTGGATATCGCCGGCCTGCCGGGCAAGCTGGCCGACTGCCAGGAAAAGGATCCGGCGCTGTCCGAACTGTTCATCGTCGAGGGTGACTCGGCAGGTGGTTCGGCCAAGCAGGGTCGTAACCGCAAGAACCAGGCGGTGCTGCCGCTGCGCGGCAAGATCCTCAACGTGGAACGTGCACGCTTCGACCGCATGCTGGCGTCCGACCAGGTGGGTACGCTGATCACCGCGCTGGGCACCGGCATCGGTCGCGACGAGTACAACCCGGACAAGCTGCGTTACCACAAGATCATCATCATGACCGACGCCGACGTCGACGGCGCGCACATCCGCACCCTGCTGCTGACGTTCTTCTACCGTCAGATGCCGGAGCTGATCGAGCGTGGTTATGTCTATATCGGCCTGCCGCCGTTGTACAAGATCAAGCAGGGCAAGCAGGAGCTGTACCTGAAGGACGATCCGGCGCTGGACAGCTATCTGGCCAGCAGCGCAGTGGAGAACGCGGGGCTGGTGCCGGCCAGCGGCGAGCCGCCGATCGATGGCGTGGCGCTGGAAAAGCTGCTGCTTGCCTACGCTGCCGCGCAGGACACGATCAACCGCAATACCCATCGTTACGACCGCAACCTGCTCGAAGCGCTGGTCGACTTCATGCCGTTGGAGCTGGAAAACCTGCGCAACGCAGGTCCCGGCGAAGGCCTGGACGCGCTGGCCAAGCACCTCAACCAGGGCAACCTCGGCAGCGCCCGTTTCACCCTGGAACTGCAGGAACCCAACGAGCAGCGTCCCGCTGCGGTGCTGGTCACGCGCAGCCACATGGGCGAACAGCACATCCAGGTGCTGCCGCTGTCCGCGCTGGAAAGCGGCGAGCTGCGTGGCATCCACCAGGCAGCGCAGCTGCTGCACGGTCTGGTCCGCGAAGGCGCGGTCATCACCCGTGGCGCCAAGTCGATCGAGATCGAGTCGTTCGCGCAGGCCCGCAACTGGCTGCTGGACGAAGCCAAGCGCGGCCGTCAGATCCAGCGATTCAAGGGTCTGGGCGAAATGAATCCGGAACAGCTGTGGGACACCACCGTCAATCCCGATACCCGTCGCCTGCTGCAGGTGCGTATCGAAGATGCGGTGGCCGCTGACCAGATCTTCAGCACCCTGATGGGTGATGTGGTCGAACCGCGCCGCGACTTCATCGAAGACAACGCGCTGAAGGTCGCCAACCTGGATATCTGACACAATCGGATGGTGGCCGGCGCGCGGGGAGGCGCGCCGGCTTTTGTCCCTTGATCGCAGGTAATCGATGTCCGCTTCCGCCCCGGTTTCCGCTCCGCCGCCGGTTCCACCGGCTACTGTCACGCCCCGCGCCTCCTCGCCGCTGGCGGGCTTCTTCATCGATCTGGGAATCGCTGCCGTCACCCTGTTCGGGCTGAGCCTGGTGGGCGGGCTGATCTGGGGACTCTATCGCGGCATCGTTGTGGGATACGCCAGCGCCAAATCCGGCGGTGGCACGCCTGACCCGGCAGCGGTCACCCAGCAGCTCGGCCAGCCCGGTGCTCTTGGGCAGATCCTGATGGCACTGGTCGCTACCGGCGGCGCAGCACTGCTGGTGTATTTCTGGCGCCGACCGGCCAACGCTGCCGAACGCCAGCGTTCACGGGACGCACTCCGTCGCCCCTCCACCTGGGGTTGGACCCTGCTGGTGGCCAGCGCGATCGTGATCGGCAGTAACGGTATCGCCTTCGTGGCCAAGCAGATGGGCATCGAGCCGGTGCCGACGAATCTCGAACTGATGCAGAACGCGGTTGCCCGTTTTCCGCTGTTCCTGACGTTGTTCGCCGTGGTACTGGCACCTGCCTACGAGGAACTGCTGTTCCGCCGGGTGCTGTTCGGGCGCCTGTGGCAGGCCGGACGGCCGTGGCTGGGGATGATCCTGAGCAGCCTGGCGTTCGCGCTCATCCATGAAATTCCCGGTACCAGCGCCAATGGCCCGGCCGAGATCGCCCAGCTATGGCTGGTCTATGGCGGCATGGGCGCCGCGTTCTGCTGGCTGTACCGCCGCACCGGCACCTTGTGGGCGGCGATCGCCGCACATGCACTGAACAATGCCGTGGCGCTTGCGGCCCTGGTGTTTTTCGGGGCAACGTAAGGCGCTGTCCGCTTGACGAAAGATTAAGCAGACCCGTTACACACTGGGCTTCTGAACACGGGGGTGGGTCCATGAAACAACTGCTGCTGGCCATCGTCATCACCACTCTGGTCAGCGCCTGCGCGACCACCACTTCACCCACTGGCCGTCGGCAGATGGTGGGCGGTGTGTCGCAGGCGCAGCTGGACCAGCTGGGTGCGCAGGCGTTCGCCGAAACCAAACAGAAAGAGAAGATCAGCAGCGATGGCCGCCAGAACGGCTACGTGCAATGCGTGGTCAACGCGCTCGTTGCACAGCTGCCGCCTCAGTACCGTGGCGTACGGTGGGAAACGGCGGTGTTCGTCGACAAGGAACCCAATGCCTTCGCCCTGCCCGGCGGCAAGGTCGGGGTCAACACCGGCATCTTCAGCGTTGCCAAGAACCAGGATCAGCTGGCAGCGGTGATCGGCCATGAAATCGGCCACGTGATCGCCCGCCACCACGAAGAACGCATCACCCGACAGATGGGCGCGCAGACTGGATTGGCGGTGCTGGGCGCGCTGGCCGGCGCCTATGGCGGCGAAGGTGCAGCCAGTACGGTCAACCAGCTGGGCGGGATGGGGGCGCAGACCGCGTTCCTGTTGCCCGGCTCACGCACCCAGGAGAGCGAGGCTGACGTGATCGGTCAGCGGTTGATGGCCGAGGCCGGATTCAACCCCGCCCAGGCCGTCGATCTGTGGCAGAACATGATGGCCGCCAGCGGCGGTCGCAGCCCGCAATGGTTGTCGACCCATCCCGATCCAGCCAATCGGATCAGGGAGTTGCAGCGTGATGTGCCGGCGCTCGGCCCCGTCTACCAGCAGGCGCAGGCGGCCGGACGCCGGCCAAAGTGTGGCTGAGTGCGCAGATTCATGCTGTATTGCAGCACATAAAACGATTTCTCACGCCATCTGTTTCTGATACGTTTGGCGGCTCAGATTTTTCTGACAGTCCGACTTTGCCGCTACCGGCGGTTCGATCGAGGTGAACGATGATTTTCCGTAACCACAAAGCTGTGCTTTCCGTCCTCATCGCCACTGCCCTGACCGGCGCCGTGGTCACCGACGCGTTCGCGCAGTCCTCGCGTTCGTCCGAGCGTGGCAACCGTGGCGGCAAGCAGGCCAAGGCCGAAGTGCTGTTCCCGAACGCGACCCGCCAGGAACCGGCAGCGAAGTCGTCGGCCAAGCTGGGCAGCAAGCTGCAGAAGATGATTGACAGCTACAACAAGGAAAAGTTCCCGGAGACCCGCACGCTGGCCGACGAGATCCTGGCCACCGACGGCGCCAACGAGTACGACAAGTCGCTGGCCGCGCAGCTCGCCTCCCAGGCCGCCTACCAGACCGACGACACCGCAGCCGCCATCGCGTACCTGAAGCAGGTGCTGCAGTTCAACGGCCTGGACAACAACGGCCACTTCCAGTCGATGCTGATGCTGGGCCAGCTGCAGATCCAGGAAGACAAGACCGCTGAAGGCCTGGCGACCCTGGACAAGTACTTCGCCGAGAGCAAGTCGACCAAGCCGGAAGAGCTGATCATCAAGGGCCAGGCGCTGTACCAGCTGGAGCGCTACCAGGAAGCGATCCCGGTGCTGAAGCAGGCCATTGCCGGCGCTGCCGAGCCGAAGGACAACTGGAACCAGCTGCTGATGGCCGCACTGTCCGAAGCCGGCCAGACCGGTGAGGCCGTGCAGGCCGCCGAGGCGCTGGCGGCCAAGAACCCGAACGACAAGAAAGCGCAGCTGAACCTGGCCAACATGTACATGCAGGCCGATCAGATGCCGAAGGCCGCCGCGGTGATGGACAAGCTGCGCAGCAGCGGCCAGCTCACCGAAGAGCGCGAGTACAAGCAGCTGTACTCGATCTATGCCAACACCGAGAACAAGGAAAAGGACGTCATCGCGGTCATCAACGAGGGGTTGCAGAAGGGCATCCTGAAGCCGGATTACCAGGTCTACCTGGCACTGGCCCAGTCCTACTACTACTCCGACCAGGTGCCGCAGGCGATCGATGCGTGGCAGAAGGCCGCCCCGCTCTCCAAGGACGGTGAGACCTACCTGAATCTGGCACGCGTTTTGCACAGTGAAGGTCGTGTCCCGGAGGCCAAGCAGGCCGCCCAGCAGGCGCTGGCGAAGGGCGTGAAGAACCAGGCGGATGCCAAGAAAATCATCAACCTGAAGTAAGTAGGAATAACGCCTGAACGCCTGCCCAGTTGATGCGCAAGCGCTCAGGATTGGTATAAGCTTGGAGGTTCCTGCGGTGTCATGCACCGCTGATCAGGGATCCCGCCCCCGGGATTCCGGCCCCACTATTGAGCTCTTGGCGCATGACGGAACAACTAGTCGTTCACCGGTACGAACAACCCGATGACAAGGGGCTGAGCTGGCCTCGCATCGTCGGTATCGCGTTTGTAATCGCCCTGCATCTGGCCGCCTTCATGATGCTCCTGATTCCTGCCGTGGCTCCCAAGGCCGTGGCGGAGAAGGAGCGCAACGTCATGGTGACCATCGTCGACGCACCGCCGCCGCCGCCACCGCCGCCGCCGCCGCCGCCGCCGCAGGACACCCCGCCGCCGCCGGTGAAGAATCTGTCGCCGCCGAAGCCGTCGCCCGTCCCGCCGCCGCCGCAGGCGCCGGTCGTCGACGTGCCGGAACCGCGCCCGAACGATATCGTCACCCCGCCGTCGCCGCCGTCGCCGCCGGCACCGCCGACCTCGATCGAGGCCAGCGTGGACATCTCGTCGAAGGCCATGAATCCGCCGCGCTATCCGCCGGCCGCCTTCCGCGCTGGTATCCAGGGCGAAGTGATCCTGATCATTGATGTCGATGCAAGCGGCAACGTCACCAATGTCACGGTGGAAAAGTCCAGCCGTAACCGCGATCTGGACCGTGCTGCGATGGAAGCTGCCCGCAAGTGGCGTTTCAACGCCGCCGAAGCTGGCGGTAAGAAGGCTGCTGGCCGCGTCCGCGTCCCGGTCAACTTTGCGCTGAACTGATGCGCCCGGGTGGCCGCCTGGCCACCCTCGCCTCCAGTTCGATTGTTTAGCTTAGCTACACCCTTTATCACCACACACAACAAAGGTAAGCGTCATGCTGCAGGAAATTTTCATCGCCGCTGCTGCCGGGGGCAATCCGTCCAACGCCCTGTCGCAGATGGGCTTCGAGCATCTGATCCACGAAATGACCACCAAGCCGGGTGATTTCGCGGTTTCCTGGGTCGTGCTGCTGACCCTGGTCGTCATGTCCGCCATGTCCTGGTACTGGACCGTCATCAACATCTTCCGTGCTACCCGCCTGAAGAGCGCCGCTGATCGCGTCGTCAGCCTGTTCTGGGATACCCCGAACGCGCAGGACGCCATCCGTGCAATGGAAGAGCAGCCGGCTTCGGAGCCGTTCTCGAAGATCGCACTGGACGCTGCACAGGCTGCTGCGCACCACCAGCGTGCTGAAGGCGGCGCTGTCGGCGGCGTGGGTGAGAACCTGAGCCGTTCGGAGTTCGTCGACCGCGCTCTGCGCCAGGCCGTGACCCGCGAAAGCAACAAGCTGCAGTCGGGCATGACCCTGCTGGCCACCGTCGGTGCAACCGCTCCGTTCGTCGGTCTGCTGGGTACCGTGTGGGGCATCTACGGCGCGCTGATCAAGATCGGTGCCACCGGCTCCGCTTCGATCGACGCCGTTGCCGGCCCGGTGGGTGAAGCACTGATCATGACCGCCATCGGTCTGTTCGTCGCGATCCCGGCCGTGTTCGCCTTCAACTTCTTCAGCAAGATCAACAGCGCGACCATCAGCAAGTTCGATACCTTCGCGCACGACCTGCACGACTTCTTCGCCACCGGTTCGCGCGTCCGCTAATTGCGACGCGCTGTACCCGCGAGAACGTAGTCACCAAGATCTAGACGGAGCCCGTTATGGCTTTCAGTAGTGGTAACAGCGGCGGCCCCATGGCCGACATCAACGTTACGCCCCTCGTGGACGTGATGCTGGTGCTGCTGATCATCTTCATCATCACGGCGCCGCTGATGTCCCACAAGGTCAAGGTGGATCTGCCGGAGGCCAATCTGGTCCAGAAGCCGGACGACACCAACGACCGCAAGGGTCCCATCACCCTGGCAGTCAAGGAAGACGGTTCGATCTACTGGAACGACGAAGAGATCGACAAGCAGACCCTCGAGTCGCGCTTGGCGACCGCCGCCCAGCAGACCCCGCAGCCGCCGTTGAACCTGCGTGGTGACCGCACCACCAAGATGCGTGTCATCAACGAGATGACCAAGGTCGCGCAGGAACAGGGCATGCTGGACGTCGGCTTCGTGGCGACCAAAGAGAAGGGGCAATAAGCCATGGCATTCAGTAGTGGTGGTGGCAAAGGCCCCATGGCAGACATCAACGTCACGCCCCTCGTGGACGTGATGCTGGTGCTGCTGATCATCTTCATCGTGACCGCGCCGATCATGACGTACCCGATCGCCGTGGACCTGCCGCAGCGCGTGCTCAACCCACCGCCGCAGCTGGTCGAACCGCCGCCGCCGATCGAGCTGAAGATCGACGCCAGCAACCAGGTCTCGTGGAACAACAGCCCGATCGGTACGCACGAACTGCAGCAGCGGATGGAGCAGGAGGTCCAGCGTGACCCGACCAACCAGCCGGAACTGCGGATCGATGCCAGCCCGGATTCGGAGTACGACGTGATGGCCAAGGTTCTGGCCGCCGCGAAGAATGCTCAGATGAAGAAGATCGGCTTCGTGCAGCAGTAAATCGCTACACCGCAATACATCAGTCATGACGCGACTGCAGGCGCCCCTGGAAACAGGGGCGTCTTTTTTTTGTGCGTGCAGGCGTCTTCCCGGCAACGCCGTTGGCAATGAATGCCTCTGGCCGGTGCCTGTCCCCGCTATGATCGGCGGATGCTCGCCCTCTTCGATTCCGTGCGCCATTGGCTTGATGGCATCGCCCACCTGGGAACGATCCTGGCGGTGGCCTATCTGCTGTATCTGCTGGCGTTGACGGGCTGGATCATGCTGCAGAAGCGCGAGCCGGTGGCCACGCTGAGCTGGATCCTGTCGCTGGCGCTGCTGCCCTACCTCGGCCTCTTCATCTACTACCTGCTGGGCCCACAGAAGGTGAAGCGGCAACGGCTGCGGCGCGGTCGCGCGCGCTCGGGCATGGAGCACTACAGCGATGTCTGCCCGCCCGATGCCGACTGCACCGAACTAGCCAAGATCGCGCAGGCGACCACCGGGCTGGCGCCAAGCACGGCCACCGAAGTGACCTGGCTGGTCGACGGCGCGGCCACCTACGCCGCGCTGCTGGAAGCGGTGGCACAGGCGCAGGACCATGTGCATCTGGAGTACTACATCTTCAATCCCGACCACGCCGGCACCGCGTTGCGGGATGCGTTGGTGGAACGGGCCAGCGCCGGTGTGCAGGTGCGGCTGCTGCTGGATGCGGTAGGTTCTTCGGCCGTGCGCCAGCGCTTCCTGCAGCCGCTGTTGAACGCCGGCGCGGAAGTAGTCTGGTTCCATCCTCGGCAGCTGTTGAAACCATTCAAACGCCCCTGGTTGAACCTGCGCACGCACCGCAAGCTGGTGATCGTCGATGGCCGGCTGGCGTTCACCGGCGGCATCAATATCACCGACGACGAAGACGAAAGTCGCAACCCGAATGCCTACCGCGATCTGCACATGCGCCTGCGCGGGCACGTGGTGCGCAGCCTGCAGCTGGTGTTCGCCGAGGACTGGCTGTACGCCAGCGGCCAGGACCACTCGCGGTTCGATATCGCCCGGCTGTGGCCCAGCGACATGCCCCTGCGCGGCGACGGCGCGATCAACGCGCAGGTGCTGGTGTCCGGCCCGGATTCGGGATGGGAGACCATCCATCGCCTTCATGTGGCGGCCATCCAGGAAGCACGTGAGCGGGTCTGGCTGGTGACGCCTTACTTCGTACCTGGCGAGGCGGCGCGGATGGCGCTGACGTCGGCGGCACTCGGCGGCCTGGACGTGCGCCTGCTGGTGCCGAAGATGAGCGACTCCTGGTTCGTCACCCAGGCCGCCCGCTCGTACTTCGACGAACTGCTGCATGCGGGAGTGAAGATCTACGAGTACGGTCCGCGCATGCTGCATACCAAGGCCTTCATCGCCGACGATGATGTCTGCATCGTTGGCAGCGCCAACTTCGACCACCGCAGCTTCCGCCTGAACTTCGAGCTGTCGATGATGATCAGCGACCGTGGCCGGGTGGCGGAACTGTCTACGTTGCTGCAGTCCGAATTCGAGCGTGCCACCCGCGTACACGACCAGGCAGGACGCTCGCTGTGGCTGCACCGGTTGCCCGAAGCCTTCGCGCGATTGGCCTCGCCGCTGCTGTGAGGCAGCGCTACACTGCGGCGGTGGCCCGGGGAGACTGACAATGTACTGGCTGTACCTGCTGCTGGCGCTGGGCTGCTTCGCCTTTGCGCTGAAAACACCGAACATGGGCCTGATGTCACTGGCCCTGCTGGGCACCCTCGCCTTCCTGCTGGCATGGGTGCGCGGTCGATACGCGGCACGCTTCGGCGACCTTCAGCGTGATCCGGCGACACTGGTGGACAGCGATGAACTCAGGCGTCTGCGCGAGCAGGCCAAGGTTGCTCCGGCCGACGGCAGCGACCCTCCCTCTCACTCCCCGTAGTCCCGTTCCATGACCCAGCTCAGCGTCAACGTCAACAAGATCGCCGTCCTGCGCAATTCGCGTGGCGGTGCCGAACCGGACGTGGTGCGTGCCGCCCAGGCCTGCCTGGATGCCGGCGCGCATGGCATTACCGTGCACCCGCGGCCCGACCGCCGCCACATCACCGCCGAGGACGTGCTGGCTCTGTCGGCGCTGACCCGTGCCCGTGGTGTGGAGTTCAACATCGAAGGCAACCCGTTCGCGCCGCCGCGTGAGGGCTACCCCGGGTTGCTGCCGCTGTGCGCGCAGACGCGCCCGGCGCAGGCCACGCTGGTTCCCGATGGCGATGGCCAGATCACCTCCGACCATGGCTTCGACTTCGAACGCGATGCGCAGCGGTTGCGCCCGCTGGTGGCCGAGCTGAAAGCGATGGGATGCCGGGTGAGCCTGTTCGTGGATGCCGGCAACCCGCTGCTGGAGCAGGCCGCCGATGTCGGCGCCGACCGCGTCGAGCTGTACACCGGCCCCTACGCCGAGGCCCATGCTGCCGGCGACGCCCGCGCCATGCTGGAACTGTTCGCCACCGCCGCGCGCCGTGCACAGGCCGTCGGCCTCGGTGTGAATGCAGGGCACGATCTGTCGCAGGACAACCTGCGTGACTTCCTGGCGGCCGTGCCGGAGGTGCTGGAGGTGTCGATCGGCCACGCGCTGATCGGCGAGGCGCTGTACGACGGCCTGGATGCCACGGTGAAGGGCTACCTGGCACTGCTGTAGGAGTGCATGGGACTTCCCCGGCAGATTGAAGCCCGAAGACGTGCGGCAGGTCCCGTGTTTCGGCCTGGCAAGCGCCCCTGTAGCCGATCTTCCCATCGCAGTTGCTGAGACACCCGTGGCCCATGCTGGCCTGCCGCGGCGATGGCGCGCGCCCGGGCCCAAGCCAGACGACCCTGTGGACAAGTCTGGGGTCAACGTGTCGCCCCATGCCCCTGCGCGCCTACAGCTACGTGAATCCTGGCCGCTTGCGCTGCCTGTGGTTAGCAATAATACTAATAGCCCGTAACGGCCGGAGGGCAACATGCAGCACCCCCCTCGCAACGCCCAGGCCGCCATCAAGGGCCGGGGTTCCACGTCCCATCTCGCGGGGCGCTTTGAAAGCACCGTCAGCGAAGCGGTGGACGACGGCTGGGCAGTGGACGGCAGCGAGGAGTTCCTCGCCCCGCGCCTGCGCACCGAAGTACGCGCGGAGACCGCCCGCAGCATCATCAGCCGCAACAGCTCCCCGGACGTCGGCTTCAGCCAATCGGTGAATCCGTATCGCGGCTGCGAGCATGGCTGCTCCTATTGCTTCGCCCGCCCCTCGCATGCCTATCTGAACCTGTCGCCTGGCCTGGACTTCGAGACCAAGCTGTTTGCCAAGACCAACGCGCCACAGCTGCTGCGCAAGGAACTGTCGAAGCCGGGCTACGTGCCGCAACCGATCGCGCTGGGCATCAACACCGACGCGTACCAGCCGATTGAACGCAAGTTCAAGCTGACCCGCCAGCTGATCGAAGTGATGCTGGAGACGAAGCATCCGTTCTCGCTGATCACCAAGAATGCGCTGGTCGAGCGCGACATCGATCTGCTCTCACCACTGGCGGCGGAGAACCTGGTCAGCGTGCATTTCTCGGTGACATCGCTGGATCCGCATCTGTCGGCGAAGCTGGAGCCGCGCGCCTCGGCACCCCATGCGCGGCTGCGTGCGATGAAGCGCCTACACGAGGCGGGCATTCCGGTGGGCGTGATGGTTGCGCCGGTGATTCCGTGGATCAACGACAGCGAACTGGAAGCCGTGCTGGAAGCCGCGCACGACGCCGGCGCCAGCACTGCAGGCTACGTGCTGCTGCGCCTGCCGCTGGAAGTGGCACCGCTGTTCCGCGACTGGCTCGAAACCCATCATCCCGATCGCGCCGCGCATGTGATGAGCACCATCCAGCAGCTGCGCGGCGGCAAGGATTACGACAGTCAGTTCGGCACGCGCATGCGCGGCCAGGGTGTTTACGCAGATCTGTTGAACAACCGCTTCAAGCTGGCGCGCAAGCGGCTGGGCTTCAACGCGCAGAACAGCCATTGGCCGAAGCTGGATTGCAGCCGGTTCGAGAAGCCGTTGCCGCCGAAGGTGGATACGCCGCAGGGGAGTTTGTTCTAGGTCGTCGCGGTCGCGCCGTGGTGCTGTGCCTCAACCCCCACCAAACAATTTCTGCGCGCTCTGGAACAGGATCCAGCTGGTGGCGATGAACTTGTCGCCGCCCTGCGGCCGGTTGCCGCGATGGGTATGGGTGAACGCAGTCGGCGCGATCAGCAGGCTGCCGGTGCGCGGTGCGATCTTCCGGCCCTGGAACAGGAACTCGGTTTCGCCTTCGTCGAAGTCGTCGTTGAGGTACAGCGTCCACAGCACATGCCGGTGCAGCGTCTCGGCCTGCGCGTCCTTCGGATACAGCTCGCAGTGCCAGTACGGGTAGCCGCCCTCGCCCGCCGCATACCACTGCAGGTTGATCGCGCCCGGGCGCAGGCAGGTGCGCGCCAGATCCGCCAGCTGCTCCGGCGCCATGTCGGGGAAATCCTCGGCCGACAGGCGTCGCGGCTGGCCGTTGCTGTCCTGGATCTGCAACATCAACGGCGCGATCAATGCCTGTGGATAACGGCGTAGATAAGTCTGCAGACCCGCAAATACCGCCTGTTGCAGCTGCTGGTCCACATCCTGCCAGCCATCCACGCCGCTGATCCGCAGATCCTTGCTGTGCTTGAGTTCCGGGAACACACCGCTGCCCACTGCGCCGGGTTTCAGGCCCTGGCTTGCACGCATGCGCGCGACGATCGCAGCGCACACGTCGCTGGGGACGGCGTTGTGGATGACCTCGATGAAATCGACCGGGCCCGGCTCGTGCATGCGTGCATTCCTTCGACGGCAAGGGCTTG
Source organism: Stenotrophomonas sp. 2YAF26 (assembly GCF_052114625.1). Taxonomy (NCBI): domain Bacteria; kingdom Pseudomonadati; phylum Pseudomonadota; class Gammaproteobacteria; order Lysobacterales; family Lysobacteraceae; genus Stenotrophomonas; species Stenotrophomonas sp. 2YAF26. The sequence goes on from NZ_JBFRFC010000007.1 coordinate 195,180, forward strand.
ATGGTGCCGTTTGCAGCTGCTGCTGTCACCCTGCGGTCATGTCATCAATCTGCCATGACCGCTATAGGGATGGCCGCTGTCAGACGCTCTTCGCGTCATGCTCCTGGTGATAACGCACGGCCTCGGCGACCTCTTCGCGCGAACCGAGGAACACCGGCACGCGCTGGTGCAGCTGGTCGGGTTGCACGTCGATGATGCGCTCGCGACCGGTCCAGGCAGCGCCGCCCGCCTGCTCCACCAGCAGGCCCATCGGGTTGGCTTCGTACATCAGGCGCAGCTTGCCGGCCTTGCCCGGTTCCTTCTTGTCCCACGGGTAGATGAAGATGCCGCCGCGGGTCAGGATGCGATGCACGTCGGCGACCATGCTGGCGATCCAGCGCATGTTGAAGTTCTTGCCGCGCGGGCCTGCCTTGCCGGCCAGCAGATCTTCCACGTAGGCCTGCATCGGCGCTTCCCAGTGCCGCTGGTTGGACATGTTGATGGCGAACTCCTGGGTGGCCGCCGGGATCTGCATGTTCTCGGTGGTCAGCAGGAACTCGCCGGTTTCGCGGTCGAGGGTGAAGGCGTGGGTACCGTGGCCGACGGTCAGCACCAGCTGCGTGCTGGGCCCGTAGATGCAGTAGCCGGCGGCGATCTGCTTGCTGCCCGGCTGCAGGAAGGCGTCATCGCCGGGCAGTTCGACGTTGGTCGGGCAACGCAGCACCGAGAAGATGGTGCCGACGGAGACGTTGACGTCGATGTTGGAGCTGCCATCGAGGGGATCGAACAGCAGCAGGAAATCGCCACGCGGGTAGATGTCCGGCACCGGCTGGCTGTGGTCCATTTCCTCCGATGCGCAGGCGGCGAGGTGGCCACCCCAGGCGTTGGCCTCCAGCAGGATCTCGTTGCTGATGACATCCAGCTTCTTCTGCGCTTCGCCCTGCACGTTGCCGGTACCGGCCTCGCCGAGCACGCCACCGAGGGCGCCCTTGCTGACGGCGATGGAGATGCTGGTGCAGGCGCGGGCGACGACCGCGATCAGCTGGCGCAGGTCGGCGTTGATGCGGCCGGCGTGCTGCTGCTGGATCAGGAAGCGGGTCAACGAGGTACGGGACATGGGCGGGCAGGTCTCGGCAACGGGAAAACGCCTATTGTCGCTGGTCTGACTTGCGCGTGGGTGAGCGGGGGTAGGCGTAATCGTTTCCAGAGGCATTGCGGTCGTGGCGCCTTCCCTTCGTCGAGGCGCGCGGGAGGGGGAGACAATGCAGGACACGCTGCAAGTACGTCCATGTAAGCTCGATGGCGCCTTGCTCGTGTGCGCTGTCCTGCGCACACGGCAAGACCGGGGTTGGGCATCCTGCCCAACCCGCCCGAGGCATGCCTCGCGCCCATGGCGCCAACGGTCCTGCATTGCGTCCCCCTCCCGCGCGCTTCAGGGTTGGCCGCGAGCGCGGAGGGGGTGGCAAGGCAGGAGCAAAAACAAAGGCGCCTTTCGGCGCCTTTGTTTCCACAGCTTGCTGGAGCGGTCGATCAGCCCTTGGCGACGGTGGCCACGGCCTTGGCGACGTATTCCAGGTTGTTCTGGTTCAGCGCAGCCACGCAGATGCGGCCGGTGCCGACGGCGTAGATGCCGAACTCGTCGCGCAGGCGCTCGACCTGTTCGCGGCTCAGGCCGGAGTACGAGAACATGCCCGCCTGTTCGTTGATGAAGCCGAACTGCGGGGCGCCGGCGGCGGCCAGCTTCTCGACCAGGCCCTGGCGCAGGGCGTGGATGCGCTCGCGCATCTCGGTCAGCTCCTGCTCCCACATCGCGCGCAGTTCCGGATTGGTCAGTACACCGGCAACCAGTGCAGCACCGTGGGTGGAGGGGCTGGAGTAGATCGTGCGGATCACGCGCTTGACCTGCGACTGCACGGCCTTGGCGTCAGCGGCGGTCGGCGCGACCATCGACAGCGCACCCACGCGCTCGCCATACAGCGAGAACGACTTGGAGTACGAGTTGGCGACGATGAAGCTGTCGATGCCGGCCTCGGCGATGGTGCGCACCGCGGCGCCGTCCTGCTCGATGCCCTTGTCGAAACCCTGGTAGGCCATGTCGATGAAGGGGAACAGCTGGCGGTCCTTCAGCAGCTGTGCGACCTGCTTCCACTGGCTGACGGTGAGGTCGGCGCCGGTGGGGTTGTGGCAGCAGGCGTGCAGCAGCACCACGGTGCCCGCTTCCAGCTTGCCCAGGTCGGCCAGCAGGCCGTCGAAGTTGACGCCATGGGTGGTCGGGTCGAAGTAGGTGTAATCGACCACCTCGAAACCAGCGGCGCTGAACACGGCGCGGTGGTTCTCCCAGCTCGGGTTGCTGAGTGCGACGGTGGCGTGCGGCAGCAGCTTCTTCAGCACGTCGGCGCCGACACGCAGCGCACCGCTGCCACCGACAGTCTGGGCGGTGGTGACACGGCCGGCGGCCAGCAGCGGCGAGTCCTTGCCGAACACCAGCTCACGGGTGGCCTGGGTGTACGCCGGCAGGCCATCGATCGGCAGGTAGCCGCGCGGTTTGGCTTCGTTGGCGAGCTGCTGCTCGATCTGCTTGACGGCGCGCAGCAGCGGAATGCGGCCGCTCTCGTCGTAGTAGATGCCCACACCCAGGTTGACCTTGGTCGGGCGGCTGTCGGCGTTGTACGCCTCGGTCAGGCCCAGGATCGGGTCGCCTGGGACCAGTTCCACGTTTGCAAAGAAGGACACGGCGGTACTCGTTCGGTAGACGGAAAGGGGGAGGAATTGCGCCACGCGGCTTGCGGCCTGTCGGCCGAAACCGACCCATCGTAACAAAGCCTGCCGGGGCTGGCCGCCGCCATCGTCATCCGCCTGCCCGTACCATGGCGTGCGTTGCCGCCCGATCCATCAACCTGAATCATGAATCCCAGCGCACGACGCCAATGCCTGCCGCTTTCCGCCCTGCTGCTGCTGCCTTTGGCGGTGACGGCCGAGCCATTGCCGACCGCCCTGCCGGCTGTGCAGGTGCAGGCCGCGCGGGTGCCCGGCGTCGACCCCTTCGCCCTGCCCGCCAGCCTGGATACGGTGTGGATCGACGCCGACCGTACCGGCCCGGGCACGCAGCTGTCCGAGGCGCTGGGCGGGGTGCCGGGCCTGCTGGCCCGGGACCGGCAGAACTTCGCGCAGGACACCCAGCTGTCGATCCGTGGCTTCGGCGCCCGTTCGACCTTTGGCGTGCGCGGGGTGCGGGTGCTGATCGATGGGGTGCCGGCGACCATGCCCGATGGCCAGGGCCAGCTGTCGCACGCCAGCCTGCTCGGTGCCGAGCGCATCGAGGTGCTGCGCGGGCCGTTCTCGGCGCTGTACGGCAATTCGTCCGGCGGCGTGCTGCAGGTGTGGAGCGCGCAGGGCCAGGCCGGTGACCCGTGGCGGCTGCGGGTGAATGCCGGTGCCGACAACACGCTCAGCGTCGGCGCGCAGCTGCGCGGGGCGGGCCCTGGCGTCGACTACAACGTGGCCGCCAACCATTTCAGCACCGATGGCTGGCGTGACCACAGCCGCGCGCGCCGCGAATCGTTGAACGCGCGGCTGGGCACCGAGCTCGCGGGCGGCCGCCTGGAACTGCTGCTCAACGCGCTGCACGCGCCGAACGCGCAGGACCCGCTGGGGCTGACCCGCGCGCAGGTGGCGGCCGACCCGCGCCAGGCCACGGCGGTGGCTGAGCAGTACAACACCCGAAAATCGGTGCGCCAGCAGCAGGCAGGCCTGCGTTGGACCCGTGAAGCCGGTGCACAGCGCTGGCAACTGATGGGCTATGCCGGGCAGCGCGAGGTGACCCAGTACCTGCCGATTCCGCCGGGACCGCAGGCCAACCCATTGCACGCCGGTGGCGTGATCGACCTGGATGGCGGCTACGGCGGGCTGGACGCGCGCTGGGGCTGGAACGGCGATCTGTGGGGGCGACCGCTGGATCTGGTGGTGGGCGTGAATGCCGATCGCCAGCGCCAGCACCGCACCGGCTACGAGAACTTCGTCGGCACCATCGTGGGGGTACGCGGGCGCCTGCGTCGCGACCAGATCGACATCGTGCAGAACGTGGACCAGTTCGCCCAGGCGTGGTGGCAATGGAGCCCGCGCTGGTCGCTGCTGGCCGGGGTGCGCCACAGCGCGGTGCGCTTCGAATCGGATGATCGCTACATCGTCGGGCGCAATCCGGACGACAGTGGTCGCCGTGGCTACCAGGCCACCACGCCAGTGGCAGGTGTCAGCTTCGAGGCAAGCCCGCAGTGGCGCCTGCACGCGGCGATCGGGCGTGGCTTTGAAACCCCGACGTTCAACGAGCTGGGCTACCGCGCCGACGGCCAGGCCGGGCTGGCGCTGGATCTGGCGGCCGCCCGCAGCCGCAGCCTGGAAGTGGGCAGCAAGTGGCACGCGCAGGATGGAAGACAGCTCGATGTGAGCCTGTTCCGTGCAGATACTGACGATGAACTGGCCGTTGCCAGCAGCACCAATGGTCGCAGCACGTACCGCAACATCGGCCGTACCCGCCGCCAGGGTGTGGAGCTGCAGTACCGGCAGCCGTTGGCCGAGCAGCTGGAGCTGCAGCTGGCCTGGACCTGGCTGCAGGCGCAGGTGCGTTCGCCCTATCTGGCCTGTGCGGCCAGCAACTGCGCAGTGCCCGACACCGTGGTTGCCGCTGGCAGCCGCCTGCCCGGCGTGCCCCGGCAGCAGGCGTATGCCCGCCTGCAGTGGTCGCCGGGGCAGTGGCAGTGGGGATTGGAAGCTGCCGCCAGCAGCGATGTGGTGGTGAATGACATCGCAACCGAGCGCGCACCGGGATACGCGCTGCTGAACCTGGACGCCGGTCGCCGCTGGACGCTGCAGGCGGGTGACCTGCGTGCATTCGCACGTATCGACAACGTGCTGGACCAGCGCTACATCGGCTCGGTGATCGTCAATGACGGTAACGGCCGGTTCTTTGAACCGGGGCCGGACCGCCGCGCCAGCGTTGGCCTGCAGTGGTCATGGCGTTAGGCGGGCCCCGGTAGCGCCGGGCCATGCCCGGCGAGCGCGCAGCGCGGACGTGACGGATCCGCCGGGCATGGCCCGGCGCTACCGATCAATCCGGGGCCTTGGCGGGCACGAACGGTGAGGTTGGATCGCTGGCCGGGAAGGTCTCTTCCAGCGCCTCGTCCTGGTTGTCGCTGGCGTGCTGCTTGCGCTCGCGCCGCTTCAGCGGACTTTCCTGGCCACCGCGATTGCGGTCACCGCAGTCCTTGCGGTCCTGGGCGGCCTGTTCAGGCCGGCGCACGACGGGCAGTACGCCTTCGTCCGGTGTCGACATGCCGGCGCCACGGTCCTCGGCGTCGGCCAGATCGTGTTTGCCGCGCTGCTCGCCCGGCTCGGGGGTGTGGTTCTCACGCAGGGGGTCACGGGTGGTGGTCATGGGGCGTTCCTCCGGTAGGCCTCCACTAGAGCGCGGACGAAGTAAAGCCACTGCGAACCTGGCGTCATGAACATCTTTGTCACGACTGGATAACGGCGGCGCGCGTATTCCTGCCCACCCGCCCTGCTGCAGGAGCCGGCCATGCCCCGTCTTGAACGCCCCGCCCCGTCCGTGTTCAACGCCCTGCTGGATCCGCTTGGCCAGCGCAGCACGCAGCGCCGGACGCGCCGCCTGGAGGATCCGCAGGCGGTGGCGCAGGATTACCTGCAGTACATGCTGAGCGACTACGAGGAACGCCGCGGGCAGGGGCATCGCAACTGGCGCGATCTGTGCCCGGTGTATGCCTTCGCGCTGACCACCCATGCCGCTGACTGGCCGCGTGGCGGTGAGGCCGATACCAGTGGCGAACTGGCCGAGCACTGGGACCAGATGCGCGGACAGTCGCGCCTGAACTGGGCACAGGCGCAGCCGGTGGTGGAAGATGCCTGGCGCGCGCTGGACCATATCCCCGCCGCTGCGGTGAGGCCGCTGCTGCAGTAGTGCCGGTCGCTGGCAGGCATCGCCAGGATTCAAGGAGCTGCCGGCCAGCGGCCGGCACTACCGCATGGTCTGCACGTGGCCGACACGGTTGTTTCACGGTAGCCGGCTGAAGCTGGCTACCCCTGCTGAAACACAGGTGCGCATCATGGCCCGCCCGATCTGGACCGGTACGCTTTCCTTCGGCCTGCTCAACGTACCGGTCTCGCTGATGTCCGGCGAGCGCAAGGTCGACCTGCACTTCCGCATGCTGGATTCGCGCGATCGCAAACCGATCCGCTTCGAACGGGTCAACGCCGACACCGGCGAGGAAGTGCCGTGGAAGGACATCGTCAAAGCCTACGAGTACGACAAGGGCAGCTACGTCGTGCTGGAGGAAGACGATATCCGTTCGGCGGCGCCGGAAAGCCATGAAACGGTGGAGGTGGAAACCTTTGTCGACGCCAGCCAGATCGACCCGCGTTACTACGAGAAGCCTTATCTGCTGGTGCCGGGTAAAAAGGCTGAGAAAGGCTACGTGCTGCTGCGGGAAACGCTGCGCAGCACTGGCAAGGTCGGCATCGCCCGGGTGGTGGTGCGCACGCGCGAGTACCTGTGCGCGGTGATGCCCAACGATGACGCGCTGGTGCTGATGATCCTGCGCTATCCGCAGGAACTGGTCGAGCCTGACGACTACAAGCTGCCCAGTGGAAAGCTTGCCGATTACCGCATCACCAGCAAGGAAACGGCGATGGCCGAGCAGTTGATCGAGTCGATGGCCGGTGACTGGGATCCTTCCCAGTACCACGATGAGTTCCGCGAACGCCTGCAGCAGGTGCTGAACAAGCGCATCAAGTCCAAGGGCGGCACCACCCAGGTGGAGGACGAGCCGGCACCGCGCGAGGACGCAACCACCAACGTGGTGGACTTCATGGCGCTGCTGCAGAAGAGCCTGGATGCCAACAAGCGCACGCCGGCGAAGAAGGCGGCCGCGCGCAAGGCTCCAGCCAAGAAGGCAGCGGCGAAGAAGGCACCGGCAAAAAAAGCCCCTGCGAAGAAGGCTGCAAAGAAGACCGCCGCGCGACGCAAGGCAGGTTGAGCCATGTCGTTGCATCAGTACCGGCGCAAGCGTCGGCTGGGCGGAGGCACCGGGCAGACCCCCGAGCCGGATGAGGCGCCTGCACGGGGCAACCCGAAGCGGCGGCCGATCTTCGTGGTCCAACTGCACCACGCCAGCAGCCGCCACTACGATTTCCGCCTGGAAATGGATGGCGTGCTGAAGAGCTGGGCGGTGCCGAAGGGGCCGTCGCTGCGGGTGGGTGAGAAGCGCCTGGCGGTGGAGGTGGAAGACCACCCTCTTTCCTATGCCGGCTTCGAAGGTGACATTCCGGAAGGACACTACGGCGCCGGTCACGTCGATGTGTTCGACCACGGCAGCTGGGCCTGCGAAGGTGATCCGCTGCAAGCACTGGCTGCGGGCAAGATCGACTTCGTGCTGCACGGGCAGCGCCTGGCCGGTGGCTGGAAACTGGTACGCACGGCGATGAAGGGCCGTCAGGTGCAGTGGCTGCTGATCAAGCGCGATGACGCGCAGGCACGGGATGCGGAGGCGGACGATCTGCTGCACACGCCAGCGCGAACATCCGCGAAGAGGTCCCGGGCTTCAGCGAAGAAGACGGCTCCAGCGCCACGTGGCGCACACCCACGCAAGGCCGATGCACGCTGGCATGCGCGCGCGTTGCAGCTGGACGGGGCGCGCGACAAAAGCTACCCGCACCAGTTCAAGCCACAGCTCACCGATCACCGCGACACCGCGCCCGATGGCGAGCGCTGGCTGCACGAGATCAAGTGGGATGGCTACCGGCTGCTGGCCGATCTGCACGAGGGCGAGGTAGCGCTACGCTCGCGCAATGGCCTGGATTGGACGGCGGATTTTCCCGAAGTGGTGCAGGCCGTACAGGCGCTGCCGGTGCGCGATGCGCGCCTGGATGGAGAACTGGTGGTGCTGGACGACAACGGCCGCAGCGACTTCGCCGCGCTGCAGCGGGTGATCGACGGTAGTTCGAAACAACCGCTGCGCTTCATCGTGTTCGATCTGCCGGGCGTGGCCGGGGTCGACATCAGCCGCGCGCCGTTGCTGCAACGCAAAGCACTGCTGAAAGAACTGATCGGTGATGCAGTTGGCACGCTGGCCTTCAGCGAGCACGTCATCGACCACGGCCCGGCGGTGTTCGACGCCAGCGGCAAGGCGGGCTTCGAAGGCATCGTAAGCAAGCAGGTCGACGCGCCCTACGTGAACACCCGCGCGCGCAGCTGGGTGAAGGTGAAGCATGAGGACACCGATGAATTCCTGATCATCGGCCACACCGCACCCAAAGGCTCGCGGGTGGGATTTGGTTCGCTGCTGCTGGCCACGCCGGACAAGGGCGGCCTGCGCTATGTCGGCCGGGTCGGTACCGGCTTCGACGATGAGAGCCTGCGCGCGCTCTCGGCCACGCTGGCACCGTTGGCGGTGAACGCCGCGGTGCTGGAGCTGCCGTCGCATGTCCCCTTCCGTGCGGCCAGCGTGCGCTGGGTGAAGCCGGTGACGGTGGCCGAGGTCGCGTTCCGCGGCTGGGGCAAGGAAGGATTGCTGCGCCAGGCCAGCTTCAAGCGACTGCGCAGCGACAAGAAGAAGGAGGACCTGGCGATGAGTGCAGCACCGGCCGACGACGGCGACGACGTGGCCATCACCCATCCCGAGCGCGTGGTGTTCGCGAAGAAGAAGCTCAGCAAGGGTGACGTTGCCGACTACTACCGGCAGATGGCGCGCTGGATCCTGCCGGAAATCAGTGGACGACCGCTGTCGCTGCTGCGCTGTCCCGATGGCGTGGGCAAGGCCTGTTTCTTCCAGAAGCACCACGGCCAGGGCCTGGGCGACGCCGTGCATGCAGTGCCGCTGCAGCAGAAGAGCGGGCGCGAGGACTACGTCTATATCGATGACGAACGCGGGCTGCTGCAATTGGTGCAGATGAACACCCTGGAGCTGCATCCCTGGGGGGCGACGGTGGCCGACCCCGAGCATCCCGACCGGCTGGTGTTCGATCTTGATCCGGGTGAGGGCGTGAGCTGGGCCGACGTCAAGCGCGGCGCGCGCGATGTGCGCGATCGACTGCAGGAGACCGGGCTGCAGAGCTTCGTGCGGTTGTCCGGTGGCAAGGGCGTGCATGTGGTGGTGCCACTGCAACCTGCGGCCGACTGGGAGGACGCGAAAGCGTTTTGCGAAGCCTTCGCGCAGGCGATGGCCGAACAGGCGCCGGACCGCTACGTGGCGACGATGAGCAAGGCCAAGCGCAGCGGCGTGATCTTCATCGACTGGCTGCGCAATACACGCGGTGCGACCAGCGTGTGTTCGTGGTCGCTGCGTGCGCGGGATAGCGCGGGCGTGGCGGTGCCACTGCGCTGGGAGGAGCTGGCGCGGGTGAGTGCTGCCGATGCGTTTCCGATGGACAAGGCGTTGGCACGGGCGAAGCGTTTGAAGGCGGATCCGTGGCAGGGCATCGACGCGCTGAAGCAGACGCTGCCGACGTTGCAGYGGTAGTGCCGGCYGCTGGSCGGCAACTGCAGGATCATCGAGGTTGCCGGCCAGCGGCCGGCACTACCGGTATCCGCTCAGCGCCGATCGCGCGATGCGCGGCGGCCGAACCACCAGCCCAGCAGCAACTGCACCGGCAGCGAAACCAGCAGGCCGATGACGAACCAGTGCGGGAAGTCGCCGCCCATCACCCACAGGCCATAGCCCGCGCCGAGCACCAGCAGAGACCAGATCGAGGTGCCATGCGCGCGTGGCCAGCACGGCGCGTAATACGTGGCGAAGGCAATGGCGGCGATGCCACCCAGCACGGTGAATGCCAGGTCCCAGCCGAGCTGGGCCTCGCTTCCCGGCGTCATGCGCAGCAGCGATGGCAGCCAGCCCGCGGCACTGCTGACAAGGGCAAGCGCGAGCAGCGCGCCGATCAGCGCGAGCAGGGAGAGAAAGACGGTCTTGAGCGTGCCGGGCATGCGCGCATTGTACGGCCGCCGGGGTGCGCGGCGCTGCCGGCAGATCGGCATGGCCGCCGCGCCCGTGGGAGAGGGAAACGGACACGGCGGCCATGCACAGGGGGGTCAGGCAGCGAAGTCGATCACCACGCGGCCTTCGATGGTGCCGGCGTGCATGCGCGCGAACACCTCGTTGACGTTCTCCAGGCGGTCGGTGCTGACCGTGGCGGCAACCTTGCCTTCGGCGGCGAACTGCAGCGATTCCTGCAGGTCCAGGCGAGTGCCGACGATCGAACCGCGTACGGTGACGCCGTTGAGCACCATGCCGAAGATGTCCAGTGGGAAGTTGCCCGGTGGCAGGCCATTGAGCGAGACCGTGCCGCCGCGACGGACCATGCCCAGCGCCTGTTCAAACGCCTTGGGCGAAACCGCGGTGACCAGCGCACCATGCGCGCCACCGATCTCCTTCTTCAGGAACGCAGCCGGATCGGTGGTGCGCGCGTTGACGGTGACCTGTGCGCCCAGGCGCCTGGCCAGGGCCAGCTTGGCGTCGTCCACATCCACCGCTGACACGTTCAGGCCCATCGCGCGGGCGTACTGCACCGCCATGTGGCCGAGGCCACCGATGCCGGAAATGGCCACCCAGTCACCGGGCTTGGTGTCGGTGACCTTCAGGCCCTTGTACACGGTGACGCCGGCGCACAGCACCGGTGCGATCTCCACGAAGCCCACTTCCTTCGGAAGCAGGCCGACATAGTTGGCATCGGCCAATGCGTACTCGGCGAAGCCACCGTTGACCGAGTAGCCGGTATTGCGCTGCGTTTCGCAGAGCGTTTCCCAGCCGCCCAGGCAGTGTTCGCAATGGCCACACGCCGAGTACAACCAGGGGATGCCGACCCTGTCACCTTCCTTGATGTGCCCTACCCCGCCTCCCACGGCCACGACGTGCCCCACGCCCTCGTGGCCGGGGATGAACGGCGGGTTCGGTTTCACCGGCCAGTCGCCCTCGGCGGCGTGCAGGTCGGTGTGGCAGACGCCACAGGCCTCGATCTTGACCAGCACCTCGCCCGCCCCCGGGCGCGGTACCACGACTTCCTCGATGACCAGCGGCTTGCCGAACTCACGGACAACGGCGGCCTTCATGGTTCTATTCATGCGTGCTTCTCCGTAGTGCGCTTGCAGACAGGATGGCGCCGGCCCCATGCCGGCGCCTTGATCCCGATCAATCCTCAGAAGAAGCCGAGCTTCTTCGGTGCGTAGCTGACCAGGAGGTTCTTGGTCTGCTGGTAGTGGTCGAGCATCATCCGGTGGTTTTCGCGGCCGATGCCTGACTGCTTGTAGCCACCAAACGCAGCGTGCGCCGGGTAGGCGTGATAGCAGTTGGTCCATACCCGCCCGGCCTGGATCGCGCGGCCCACCCGGTACAGTCGCGCGGCATCGCGGCTCCAGACGCCGGCACCCAGCCCGTACAGCGTGTCGTTGGCGATCTGCAGTGCTTCTTCCTCGGTCCTGAACGTGGTGACCGACACCACCGGCCCGAAGATCTCCTCCTGGAACACGCGCATGCCGTTGTGGCCCTTGAACACGGTCGGCTGCACATAGAAGCCGCCGGCCAGGTCGCCACCGAGCGCGGCTCTGTCACCGCCAATCAGCACCTCGGCGCCTTCCTCGCGGCCGATGGCGATGTAGGACAGGATCTTCTCCAGCTGTTCGCCCGATGCCTGCGCGCCCACCATGGTGTTCGGGTCCAGCGGATTGCCTTGGCGGATCGCCGCCACGCGTTCGAGCACACGCTCCATGAAGCGTTCGTAGATCGATTCCTGCACCAGTGCGCGCGACGGGCAGGTGCACACCTCGCCCTGGTTGAAGGCGAACATGACGAAACCTTCCACTGCCTTATCGAGGAAATCATCGTCCTCGGCCATTACGTCGGCGAAGAACAGGTTCGGCGATTTGCCGCCCAGCTCAAGCGTCACCGGAATCAGATTCTGGCTGGCGTACTGCATGATCAGGCGGCCGGTGGAGGTCTCGCCGGTGAAGGCGATCTTGGCGATGCGCGGGCTGCTGGCCAGCGGCTTGCCCGCCTCCAGGCCGAAGCCGTTGACCACGTTGAGCACGCCCGGCGGCAGCAGGTCGCCGATCACCTCCATCAGCACCAGGATCGACGCCGGGGTCTGTTCGGCAGGCTTGAGCACCACGCAGTTGCCGGCGGCCAGCGCCGGCGCCAGCTTCCAGGCCGCCATCAGCAGCGGGAAGTTCCACGGGATGATCTGCCCGACCACGCCCAGCGGTTCGTGGAAATGGTAGGCCACGGTGTCGTCGTCGATCTGCGACAGGCTGCCCTCCTGCGCACGCAGGCAACCGGCGAAGTAGCGGAAGTGGTCGGCCATCAACGGCACGTCGGCGTTGAGCGTCTCGCGGATCGGCTTGCCGTTGTCCCAGGTCTCGGCGTGGGCCAGCAGTTCCAGGTTCTGTTCGATGCGATCGGCGATGCGGTTGAGCAGCAGCGCACGGTGGGCGGCCGATGTGCGGCCCCAGGCGTCCTTTGCGGCGTGCGCGGCATCGAGTGCGGCGTCGATGTCCTCGGCGTTGGAGCGGGCAACTTCAGTGAACACCTGGCCGTTCACCGGCGAGATGTTGTCGAAGTACTGGCCGCTGCGCGGGGCGATCCATTCGCCACCGATGTAGTTGCCATAGCGCGGCTTGAACAGGGAGCGAGGATCGGTGGCATGCGGGCGGGTGGACGGTACGGCGTTCATGGCGGCTCCTGTGGTGGGCATGGTGCATCCACAGGCGCAAAGACGATGCCAACTGTGGCCTGCTGCGCTGCATCACGCCTTCATCGCCCGGCCGTCGGTGATCCTGTCGCGCGCCCTGCGGCAGCGCAGCAGGCGCGGCCGTTGCAGGGCGACGCGGGGTGTGCTGTTAATCGGGACAGGTCCCGCAACAACTGTCGCAATGTGCGACACAGGAGGCTGTCGGTGTCCCCGCTTGCTCCCGATCCCCGCCTGGGAAGTGCCCGGCGCAGTTTCTTCGAGCGCGGCGCTGCGCCCGTCGGCGCGGTGCCCGAGGCGATCCTGCATTCTTGGCAACGCTGCCAACGGCACGGCCTGCTGGTGGATGCGCAGCCGGCCGCCGAACCACTGACCGACAACCGCCTGCGCGAACTGCGCCAGCGCCGCGAGCGCCTGTGGCGACAAGCGCGCCCGGAGCTGGACGGACTGGCGGCGGAAATGACCCACAGCGGCAGCATCGTGCTGCTGACCGATGAAGACGGCTGGATCCTCGACGCCGAAGGCAGTGCCGGTTTCCTCGACAAGGCGGGTCGTGTCGCGCTGATGCCGGGCATGCGCTGGGACGAGGGCACGGTCGGCACCAACGCGATCGGCACCGCGCTGGTCGACGGGCGCGCGCTGCAGGTGCGTGGCGGCGAGCACTACTTCGCCCCGCACGGCATCCTCACCTGTTCGGCCGTGCCGATCCTGGATCCCTACGGGCAATGCCTGGGTGTGCTCGATGTGTCCGGCGACGCGCGGTTGCCACACGTGCACGCGCTGGCGCTGGTGCGGCAGGCGGTAGCGCAGATCGAGCACCGCGGTTTCGCCGACGGCCTGGCCGACTGCGAGCTGCTGCGCCTGCATCATCAACCCGCGCTGCTGGGCAGTGCGCGCGAAGGCGTGCTCGGCTTCCGCGGCGGTCGCCTGGTCGCGGCCAATCGTGCCGGCCTTGCCTTGTTCGGGCTGGATCGCCAGGACATCGGACGCACGCCGTACGAAGCGCTGTTCGAACAACCGCTGTCGCGGCTGGCAGATGACGGCGTGCTGCTTGATCGCCAGGGCCGTCGTCTGTACGGCGTGCGCGAGGCCCGTGCGTCGCGACGCAGTGTGACTACGCCTGGACCGACCGCGCCGCTGCCGGCGAGTGCGCAGGGCCCACTGTTCGATAGCGGGCAGCAACAACAACTGGCCACCGCAGGACGCGTGCTGCAGGCCGGGTTGCCGGTGCTGCTGCAGGGCGAGACCGGCACCGGCAAGGAAGTCTTCGCGCGGGAACTGCACGCACGCAGCACGCGTGCGGGAAAGCCCTTCGTCGCGGTGAACTGCGCGGCGCTGCCGGAAGGCCTGATCGAAGCAGAGCTGTTCGGCTACGAGGAGGGTGCCTTTACCGGTGCGCGCCGGCAGGGCAGCCCGGGCCTGCTGCGGCAGGCCGAGGGCGGTACGTTGTTCCTCGATGAGATCGGCGACATGCCGCTGGCGCTGCAACCGCGCCTGCTGCGCGTGCTGCAGGAACGCGAGCTGTCACCGCTGGGCGGCGGCAAGCCGGTGAAACTGGATTTCGCACTGGTCTGCGCCAGCCACTGCGAACTGCCGCAGGCGGTGGATGCCGGCCGCTTCCGTGCGGATCTGTATTACCGCATCGCCGACCACGTGGTGACCCTGGCGCCGTTGCGGCAGCACCCCGATCGCGCTGCCGTGGTGGATGCCCTGTGGCAGCAGCTGGGACAGGGCCATGCGTTGTCGTCGCAGGCCCGCGCGGCGCTGGCCGCCCATGCCTGGCCCGGCAACCTGCGCCAGCTGAGTGCCTGCCTGCGCACGCTGGCCGCACTGGCTGAGCCGGGTCAACCGGTGAGCCCGCAGCTGCTGCCCGCGGACGTGCGTGCTGGTACGCCCACCGCGCCAGCAGTGCCTGCCAGCGGAGCATTGGAGGAGATCGCCGAGGCGGCCATGCGCCAGGCGCTGGCCGAGTGCCAGGGCAACGTCAGCGCGGCCGCCAAGCGGCTGGGAATCAACCGCAGCACCCTGTACCGCCGGCTGGGTACGCCACGCGGCTGAACGGATGCGCTGGCGCCGGGTCTGTGCCCGGCCCCAGCAGGGGCCGAGGGATCAGCCCGCCAGCACCGCGGCCTCGCGTGCCAGGCGCTCGACGCTGTCCCAGTCGCGGGTCTGCATCAGCGCGGCGGTGGTCAGCCACGAACCGCCCACGCACAGCACGTTGGGCAGATGCAGGAACTGGCTGGCGGTCTGCGCACTGATGCCGCCGGTCGGGCAGAAGCGCACATCGCCGAACGGGCCGTGCCACGCCGACAGCATCGCGGCACCACCGGCCTGCACCGCCGGGAAGAACTTGAAGGTGTCCAGGCCGTGTTCCAGGCCGACGATCAGCTCCGAACCGGTGGCCACGCCAGGCAGGTAGGGCAGATCGGCATCGCGCGCGGCGGCATACAGCCGTGGGGTCGCCCCGGGCGACACCGCAAAGCGGCCGCCGGCCTGTTTCACCGCCTGCATCTGCGCGACATCGAGCACGGTGCCGGCACCAATCACCGCATCCGGCACGGCCTCGACCATCGCCTTGATGGCTTCCAGCGCGCGCGGCGTGCGCAGGGTCACCTCGATCACCGGCAGGCCGCCACGGAACAGCGCCTGCGCGACCTGTACCGCATCGTCGATGTCATCGGGGGTGAACACCGGAATCACCGGTGCCAGTTTCAGTACCGCACGAACGCGTGGATCAGCGCCGGACATCGAATCGCTCCTCGCCCATCAGGGCCAACACATCAGCTTCGCTGACGGGATTGAAATCGCCGGGAATGGAATGCTTCAGGCCCCCGGCAGCCAGGCCGAAGCGCACGGTGGCGTCGGCATCGAAGGTCGACAGGATGCCATGCAGGATGCCTGCCGCGAAGGCATCACCGCCGCCGATGCGGTCGACGATGCCCTGCAGCTGGCGTACCGGGGCCTGTGCGCGGGTGCCATCGCGGCCGAGCAGCAGCGCGCCCAGCGCATGGTGGTCCACGCTCAGCGTCTGCCGCTGGGTGCAGGCCATCCACTGCAGCTGCGGGAACGCTTCGAACGCGGCCGCGGCCGCCGCTTCCACGCGCGCGACCACGTCGGCCTGTTCGAAACGCTGGCCGAGGATGACCTCGATATCGCGGTAGTCGGCGAAGACGATGTCGGCCTGCGCGAACAGTTCGTGCAGGATCGACCGCGCATCGCCACCCCAGCGCTGCCACAGCTTCGGCCGGAAGTTGCCATCGAAGGACACGCGCACGCCCAGTGCACGCGCAGCGCGCGCTGCGGCCAGGGTGGCCTGCGCCACGTCCGCGCCCAGCGCCGGGCTGACCCCGGACAGGTGCAGCCACTGCGCGCCCTGCAGCAATGCGGGCCAGTCGTAGTCGGCGGCGGTGCTGTTGGCGAATGCCGAATCGGCACGGTCGTAGACCACTTCGCTGGCCCGTTGCACCGCGCCGGTGGTCAGGAAATACAGACCCATGCGGCCTTCGGCATCTTCGCGCACGCCGCGCGTGTCGACCCCATGCCGGCGCAGTTCGGCCAGCGCATGCGCGCCGAGCGCGTTGCCGGCAACGGTGCTGACCATGGCCACGTCATGTCCAAAGCGGGACAGCGAGACAGCCACGTTCGCCTCGGCACCGCCGACATGCACCTGCAGCTGCGGCGACTGCAGCAGCAGTTCGCGACCGGGCGCACCCAGGCGCAGCAGCAGTTCCCCGAAACACACGATACGACCCATTTCTGCTCCTTCACGCGTGCCGCCCGCATGTGACACTGGGCGGCGTGGTAGTGGACCACGCGTGGGGCGTGGAATTGGCTAGCGGTGTCATTTCAATCCCGCCCATCCTTGCCCTAAGCCTACCAAACTGTTGGAAGCATTGTCCTGCAAGCGTCTTGGAGACATTTCAGATCTGTTGCGGTGCAAGATGCCGGATCGGGAACGTGCTGTTAACGTCCGGCCTGACCAGCGGTGTCATCCCGCTGAAACAGCCGCGATACCAGACCTTTGGGAGAGGGGAAAGGCATGCATTCTCGGAACCATGAAAAAAAGACACCGGTTACCTTGCTCGCGTTGGGCGTTGCACTGGCCCTGGCAGGCAACGCCGGCGCGCAGCAGCAGAGCGCCAACCCGAACGCCACCGACCTGGATACGGTCACCGTCACCGGCTACCGCGCCAGCGTGGAGAAGGCGCTGGACATCAAGCGCGGCGAAGCCGGCGTGGTCGATGCCATCGTTGCCGAGGACATCGGCAAGTTCCCCGACCTGAACCTGGCCGAGTCGCTGCAGCGCATCCCGGGCGTGGTCATCACCCGCGAGGCCGGCGAAGGCCGCAATATCTCGGTGCGTGGCCTCGGCCCGGAATTCACCCGCGTGCGCATCAATGGCATGGAAGCGCTGACCACGGTCGGCGCCGGTGACCAGAGCGGCGGCACCAACCGCGGCCGTGGCTTCGACTTCAACGTGTTCGCCTCGGACCTGTTCTCGCAGCTGCTGGTGCGCAAGACCGCCTCGGCCGATGTCGAGGAGGGCTCGCTGGGCGCCACCGTCGATCTGCGCACCGCGCGTCCGTTCGACTACGACGGGTTCACCTTCGCCGCCAGTGGCCAGGCCAGCTACAACGCGATGGCCGAAAAGGCCGACCCGCGCATTGCCGCACTGGTCTCCAACACCTTCGCCGATGGCACCTTCGGCGCGCTGCTGTCGGTGGCCTATTCCGAGCGCCAGGCGCTGGAGGAAGGCTCCAACACCGGTCGCTGGGCCAACGGCCCGAGCAACGGCAACTTCGCCGCGTCCTCGCCGTTCGCCGCCGCGCGTGGCGCCAACGTGTTCCATCCGCGCTTCCCGCGCTACGTGCAGATGGAGCATGAGCAGAAGCGTCTGGGCGTGACCGGTTCGCTGCAGTGGAAGCCGAACGACGCCACCGAGATCTCGCTGGATGCGCTGTACTCGAAGATCGATGCAACGCGCGATGAGCACTACATCGAGGCGATTTCCTTCAGCCGCGGCGCCAATGCGAGCGCACGCCTGTCGGGCAAGCCGACCACCATCGTCAAGAACGGCGAGATCCGCGACAACGCACTGCTCTACGGCGAATTCGACAACGTCGACATCCGCACCGAGAACCGCCACGACGAGTGGAGCACCGAGTTCAAGCAGATCGCCCTGAACGGCCAGCACCGCTTCGGTGATGACTTCACCCTGTCCGGCAAGATCGGCATCTCGCGCTCCAAGCACGAGAACCCGGTGCAGACCACCGTCATCATGGACAAGTACGATGTCGACGGTTACAGCTACGACTACCGTGGCAACAGCCGTGCGCCGATCCTCAACTACGGCATCGACCCGACCAATCCCAACGGCTGGGAACTGGCCGAGATCCGCCTGCGTCCGCAGTACGTGGACAACGACTTCGACACCGGCCAGATCGACTTCAACTGGAACATCAGCCCGGGCTTCCGCCTGAAGGGCGGCGTGCTGGCCAAGGACTACACGTTCAAGACCGTCGAACTGCGTCGCGCCAGCGAACTGGCCGTGCCCAACTTCGCCGGTGGCAACAAGATTGTGCCGGTGAACCTGACCGAGCAGGCCGGACTGAAGGGCATCAGCGGCAGTCCGTCGAACTGGGTCGTGCCGGACCTGGATGCGATCGCCGAACAGCTCGACATCTACAGCAACAGCGGCACCTTCGCCGTCGCCCCGCGCGCCAACAACGTGCGCAGCGTCGAAGAGAAGGACCGAGGCGCCTACCTGATGGGTGAGTTCTCCACCGAACTGGGCTCGCTGCCGTTGTCGGGCAATTTCGGTGTGCGCTACGTGCGCACCAAGCAGTCGGCGACCGGGCAGTCGACGCTGGCCAACGGCACCGTCGAAACCACGGTCAGCCGTACCTACGATGACACCCTGCCCTCGTTCAACCTGGTGGCGGAAGTCACCCCGGACTTCCTGATCCGGCTGGGTGCGGCCAAGGTGATGAGCCGTCCGGGGCTGGGCAGCCTGACCCCGGGCGCGACGGTGGCCGTGGCCGGTGGTGCACGCACCATCTCCAGCGGCAACCCGATGCTGGATCCGATCCGCGCAACCAATGTCGACCTTGGTTTCGAGTGGTACTTCGCCGAGGGCGCAATGGCCGGCATCGGCCTGTTCTACAAGGACATCGAGAGCTTCGTACAGACCACCCGCGAAGTGCGTCCGTACAGTGACAGCGGCCTGCCGGCTTCGCTGCTGGTCGGCACCGGCGCCTCGGCCACCGATGACTTCACCTACAGCAAGCCGGTCAACACCCCGGGCGGCGAACTGCACGGCGTGGAAGCCAACTACACCCAGCCCTTCACCTTCCTGCCGGGCAAGTGGGCCAACCTGGGCATGCAGTTGAACTACACCTGGGTGGAATCGAAGATCCAGTACATCAACGCGGCCGGGCAGCCGGTGATGAAGACCGACCTGACCGGCCTGTCGAAGTCGTCGTGGAACGCCACGCTGTTCTATGAAGGCGAGAAGTTCGCCGGGCGCATCTCGGCCACCAACCGCGATGACTACCTGACCCAGGCACCGGGCCAGGAAACCGGCTTCAACCTCGATGGCTACCACGGCATGACCGGTACCACGGTGTTCGATGCATCCATCCGCTACAAGATCAGCGACCAACTGGAACTGAGCCTGGAAGGCATCAACCTGACCAACGAAGCGTCCGACGAGTGGGTGTACTCGCCGCTGACCGGTCGCCTGCCGCTGCAGTACACCGAGACCGGCCGCCAGTACCTGCTGGGGCTGCGCTACAAGTTCTGAGCGACGCCGACGGCGTGCCACCCGGCACGCCGTCGTTCGCCACGACCGCTGCTGCGCCGCAAGGTGCCGTCGCGGCGTGGCCTTGCTACGGTCCGGCGGCCCTCGCCGGCCGTCGCCCGTTGAAAGGAAACGCCTGATGCCGCACCGCTCGACCCTGTCCCGCTGCCTGTTGCTGGCGGTGGCCCTGGCTGCCGGCCCCGCGATGGCCGCCGCCGATGCGCCCACGCTGCTGTTCCATGTCGATGCCGGCAAAGGCCTTGAGGCCGTGGTGGCGCAGGGTGAGGCGGTACCGAACTTCCGCGACAAGGTCGACATCGTCGACGACGGAGCGCGCGGCAAGGTGATCCAGTGGCAGGACGACGGCGTGCTTGCCTGGGATGCACCCGGCAACATCCTCGCCCAGCGTGGCACCCTCGCCTTCGACTGGCGCGCGCGCTACGCGGTGGGCGAAGCACCGTTCGTGATCTTCCGCGTCGGCTATGCCGACCACAGTAGCTGGGACATGGCCTGGCTGCGCATCGACTGGAACGGGCATGGTTTCGATGCGTTCGTCACCGATGCCAACCTCGCCCGCACGCGCGTGTCGTTCCGCATGGACACGCCGCCACGTGCGGACCAGTGGCTGCACCTGGCCTTTGCCTGGGACGAAGACCAGGGTGTACGCCTGTTCGTCGATGGCCGCGAGGTGGCGCGTGTGCAGGCCAGCGGCGATTACGATGCCGCGCTGGACCAGCTCGGCCTGGCCGGGCGGGTGATGGCGCCCTACCAGGTGCAGAGCCGCTACAACTTCCTGCGTGGCAGCGACTTCCAGCACATCCGCGTGTATGACCGCATGCTCGATGCTGCGGCCGTCAGTGCGCTCGCGCGCGGCAAGGCCGCCGAAAGCGCCGTTGCCAGCGCTGCCGATGACCGTGCCTGGCGCCATCGCTTCGGCTGGGAAGGCGCGCCGCCACCGCCATTGACCGCAGCCAGCACGCGCATCCGCAAGATCGAATTCGACGATGCCCGCGACTTCAAGGCGTGGATGTGGAAGGCCACCGACGGCATCGCCGAGACCACCTGGCCCGGCGTCTACAACCGCTCGCGCCTGCCCGGCCGCAACGACTACTTCCAGTTGCCGGACTGGAACACGTATGTGGAAAGCGGCCAGCATCTGGACCTGACCGTCCCGGCCGGCGAGACCGTCAACCGGGTGGAGATCCGCGGCGCGGCCTTCGGCACGCTGGCCCATGGCCGCGACGCCGCGCACGCCACCCAGGTGCTGGCCACGCGTCCGCAGGGTGTGGTGCGCAGCGTGGACGACATCCCGGCACAGACCGGTGGCGTGCTGCGCTTCAGCAACGTTGAACAGGAAACGCCGATCCAGGAGATCTGGGCGTATGGCGTGAGCGAAGGTGCCGAGCCCGACGGCACGGTCAAGCAGACCTATGTCATCGACAGCCAGGCACTGCCGGACTACACCAACCTGGACACACTGCGCCGCTACATCGAAGGCCGCTACCCGGCGGCCGAACGCAGCACGGTGATGGCGCTGCCCAAGGGGGCGGGCTCGCGCCGGCGCCCGGCCGATTCGTTGCCAACGCAGCCCAAGCCCATCGTGCACGTGCTGATTCCCTCCGGCGTGGGCGATGCGCCGGCCAACCAGCCGTTGATCCGCAGTTGGGCCTACAGCTGGGAGAACATGCATGACGGCCTGGATGGCGTGGCCATCGATATTCCCGCGCTCGACCTGCCGGCCACGCACGATGGCCTGATCCCGCTGAACCTCCGCATCAAGGATCCGATCTGGCCGGCGCGCGACATGATCGATGTGTCGGTCTCGGTGCAGCCGGGGCAGAAGCGCACGCTGTGGCTGGACCTGCGCGACCGCATCCTCACCGCCGACAGCCTGTGGTTGAGCATCGCCTCGGCTGCGCCCGGCTTCGACGCCAAGGCACTGGACGGTGCGCAGGTGCGGCTGGTGTTCAAGCCACGCGCCGATGCGCTCAAGGAGCATGTGGCCGACCGCTTCAACCAGGTGCGCGACAACTGGGGCTTCCTCGTGGAGGAACACACCACCTCCAAGCGCCAGCGCCTGTACGCGCGCGTCTACGCGGACCTGAGCGATCTGCTGCGGGTCGACCCGGACCATGAGCTGGGCCGGTTGTACTGGAACTACATCAGCTACAACAGCCAGGGCCGCCCGCCGTACACCGCGCCGGAGGTGCCCAAGGGCGTACCGGCGTGGGCCTTCCACCAGGTGCAGGACCTGGCGCAGGTGCGGCAGTTCGTCGACTGGTGGATCGATCAGCGGCAGGTGGCCTACGGCGATTTCGGTGGTGGCATCTCCGATGATTCCGACCTGACCCAGCAGTGGCCCGGCCTTGCCCTGATGGGCGTGCAGCCGGACCGCCTGAATGCCTCGCTGACCGCATTGTCCGACGCGGTGTACCGCAACGGCATGTTCAGCAATGGCCTGAGCACCATCGAGACCGACGAGCTGCATGCCTACGAGGAAGGCATCAACACCAACAGCGCGATGCTGTACCTCAACTGGGGCGATCCGCTGACCCTGGAACGGCTGATGGAAACGGTGAAGGCGTTCGACGAGTGCATCATCCTGCGCAACCCGCAGGGCCATGTGCTGTTCTCCAGCAACTGGTTCGGTGGCAACAAGGTCTACCGTGAACCCAACTGGCAGTGGCAGAAGCCGTACTCGTTCCCGGTGCTGCACCCGGCGTTCCTGCTGGGCCAGTACAACGCCGACCCGACCGGGCGCCGGCTGGTGATCGGCCTGGCCGATGGCTATCTGGCCCACGCCGGCACCGACGACAAGGGCCGCTTCACCCTGCCCAACGAGATCAACTGGGCGACGGGTGAGACCCGTGGTGGCGAACTCAACAACGGTTCCGGCAGCGGTGACACGATGCACACCTTCTGGGCGGCATGGCGCTGGACCGGTGATGCGAAGTACCTGCAGGCACTGGACTATCGTGTGCAGCGCGGCGGCCCCGGCGCGCTGGCCAACCTTGGCGAGAACTATGTAGAGGCACTTGGCCGGCAGCAGGACTGGTACCCGCTGCTGACCGCCGAGGCAGATGCCGGAAAGACCGGTTTCGCCAGCCTGATGGCATGGCAGGCCAGCGGCGACCGGAAGTACATCGACGCGCTGCATGCCGAGGGCCTGCAAGCCAAGGCACAACGCGCGTACATGAACACCGAAGGCCATTGGTGGTCCGACCGGGTGGAAGCACCGAGCGAGTTCCTGCAGCGTGCGCGGCTGGGCGGCATCGCCCTGAAGCGCAACCAGAGCTGGCCCGGGCACACCGTCAGCTGGCGCTTCGATCGTGAGGGCGCCGCGGAACAGGTGGCACTGCTGGTGCATGCTCCCTCGCGTGAGCGCTTCACGATCACCAGCCACAACCTCGGTGCGCGCGTCATCGCCGCCGACATGACCGGCTGGAACGTGGGCAGCGGGACCTGGCGCGTGCGCAGTGGCGTGGACGCCGATGGCGATGGCCGCATCGACGGTACGCCGCGCCAGCGCACGGTGCAGCTGGAGACGAGTGCGTCGGTACCGATGCAGTTCCAGCCCGGTCGCACCGAAGTCTTCGAATTCGAGCGTGTGTCTGCGGGCACGCCGGTGGAAATGCGTCCGGACCTGGGAGTGGGCCGTGGCGATGTGCGGGTGGACGGGCGCCAGGTACACGTGACCGTGCACGGCCTTGGGCATGTGGCCAGCGGTGTGGGCGTGGCGATACTGGAAGATGCGCGGGGCCGCGAGATCGCACGCACCGAAGTGCCAGCGATCGCAGCACCGACCGACCTGCTGCCGAAGACGGCGGTGGTGTCGTTGCCGTTGCCGGCAGGGGAACGCGGCGGCCTGCGCGTGCGTGTTGCGCTGGCCGACGGCGGTGAGGAAGTCACGCGGCTCAACAATGTGGTGGATGTGCCGCGGTGACGCTTGGAGGTGCTCCTCTCACAACACGGACACCGACAATACGTCGGCATCCATCCAATGAAGTTTCAAGGGAAGCTCATAGGGGCTGGAGTTGATCGATTGCTTTTCTGTCGATCTGAGTGTCAAGCCAAATCGACAGTGATGAAAGCAATGTCGTCGAGCGTCATGTACTTCTTTCCGTTCTGAGAAGTCCGAGGCTGACCGATTGCTAGGACATATGCACCTGCGAGATCTTCAGAATCCTCGATGTTGAAACGTTCGAAGAAGGAATCAACAATCTCATCTGGTAAGCAGATGCTAATGTCACCGCGTCCCCCAGAGTTCAACCAAAGCGCTTGAGCTCCAAGGCGAGCGTCGGTGATCATCCCCCAGTAGCCGCCGAGGCGCCCCATGTCTCGCTCACTGATTTCCTGGAACTCCACGAAGAAGTCGCGTACAGACGTGGGATTACCACCGGCGATCTCCAGCTGTTGCAGCGAGTACCTGAAGCCCGGTGAATGTCGGAGGTGCCGGAGAAGGGTACGAAGTCTACGATGAGACTGTGCTCTGTAATGCCCGTCACCTTGAATGGCTCGACCACCACGAGGACGTCCATCTAGTTCGGGCACTTGGTCGACGTGGACGTCGCCAGGTGCAGCGCCAAAGGCCAGGTCAATTACGAGAACGCCATCATTCTGGCGAATCTCTTCATCCGCTCCTATTCCACCGTCATGGCGAGCGAAATCCTCTGCACCCAATGGACATTGGGGGCCATGAGGTCTTGCACCAAAGCATGCGGCCACACCTCTTCTAGACGCTTTCCGGAAGAATGCCTGATTTCCGCAGCCAGTGCAGACAAGATTCCTCCGCTTTAGCTCCAACTCAGCAGGAGGCAATTGTTCGAACTGTTGAGAAGTGAATTGCTGATCGTTCAAGGTGCATCGTGCAACGTCCATTTCCGCTCCAATGACAAGGGTTTCTTCTGCACACCGTTATCGGCAGACGGAAGTCAATCCTTAGCTTGGTCGCATAGATGAAAGTCTGCGAAGCTATGAAAATCCAATGGGGGTCGCTACGTCGGTCTCCATCACCTTCACCCGGCGCTGGTACCAGCCGTCATCCAGCGGATCGAACACCGCGCTGCGCTCCATCACGCCCTGGTAGACGTGCACGGACACTGCCACGTCCTCGTCGCTGGCGTTGCGCAGCGTGTGGTACTCGTGCGGCGGAATCAGGCTGCCGGCGCTGCCACGGTGCCCGTACAGCGTGTCCTGCGCAGCGAAGCGGTGACGCTCGCCACGCTGTTCCAGCAGCGCGTACGGGGTCACGATCAGCTCGCCCTGCCAGACGCCTTCCACGCACCACATCGCATCGTGGTCGTGCAGTGGCGTGCCCTGCCCCGGGCCCCAGCACATCGCGATCACGCTGTAGCCCAGCGTGGCGCTTCGGTACAGTTCACGGCGCGCGTAATGACCATCCACGGGGCGACGTACGCAGGGCGGCAGCTCGATCAGCGGATCGACGATGGCTTCACGCAGCACCCGTTGCAGCGCACCGGTGATCGCCTGCGGATCGACCAGGCAGACGGCGGCATCAATCCCTGCAATCAAGCGCTCGCGGCCGGTGAACGGCGGTGGCGTGAACATCGCTTCCATGAACCGACTCTAGCCGAGGCGGGTTAACAGAATGTTTGCACCGCGGTGTCATCACTGCGTGCCGCGCTGCACGAACGGCACTTTTGCATAGAGCGCGCGCTCTCCCGCGCGTGGATCGTCAACCATGCGGCTGTGACTATCGAACAGCATCGTCTGCCGGTATGGCAATGAATACGGGGCCCATTGCGACATTCCTGCGTGATTCGGATCACCGGAGCGCGCAAATGCAATCAGGGCATCGCTCATCGTCGCCGCCAGTGCCTTGGCGTCTTCACCACCGCCAGTGCGTGCACCGGGCAGACCGGCGTTGTCGAACACCAGCGGAATATCCAGCGTGTGGAACGCGCGCAGGCGTCCCTCTTCCACCGGTGATGGCCAATCGAGCTGGTAGGCCCAGGTGGGTGCGGCCCCGGTTGCCTGCCGAGCGCGTGCTTCCAGTTCCTCCACCGCACCACGCCACGAGCGGCCGGCGGTGGTGGCCGCGAAGAACACCTCTGAGGGCGTGTAGTGCGGATACAGGCGTCGATACTCTGCGATCACCACCGAGGGCAGCAGATCGACGAACTGCTGCTTCTCCAGCTGCGCCGGCAGATCCTCCCAGGTCAGCCTGAAGTTGGCCGGGTCGTTGCCAAGGAACGCGCGCGTCTCATCGCGGGTGTTGCCGATCACCATCGGAATCGACGCGGACTGCGCCGGTGCCTGTGGCCAGAACGGGTGCACCGGCAGCACCACCTCATCCAGTACCGGGCCGAAGTACAGCGCGCTGCTTTCCACCCGCGAAGGATCACGTGCGCGGGTGGCGGCCAGCAGCTCGGTCGCCGGCAGTCGCAGCAACGCCTGCAGGTCGCGCGCGTCCACGGCTTCCATCGCAATCGAAGCCCGTTGCGCCGCCGCACGTGGACCGGCGGCGGTCACCTGCTGCCCGCTCATCGTCCACGCGCGCTGGAACAGGCCTTTCGCTGCGGGCATCGCCATCAGTGTGGCGATCTTGGCGCCGCCACCGGATTGCCCGAACACGGTGATGTTGCCGGCGTCGCCGCCGATCACCGCCGCATGCT
Organism: Stenotrophomonas sp. 2YAF26; assembly: GCF_052114625.1. Lineage (NCBI taxonomy): Bacteria > Pseudomonadati > Pseudomonadota > Gammaproteobacteria > Lysobacterales > Lysobacteraceae > Stenotrophomonas > Stenotrophomonas sp. 2YAF26. The sequence continues at coordinate 221,334 of NZ_JBFRFC010000007.1, forward strand.
CGCGCACCCACTGCAGCGCCTGCACCAGGTCGAGCTGGCCGACGTTGCCGGAGGCCGCATAGCGCGGATCGCCGAGCGCGCCCAGGTACAGGTAGCCGAAGGTGTTCAGGCGATGATTGACGGTGACCACCACCACGTCGCCGCGTCGGCACAGCGCGCTGCCGTCGTACAGCGGATCGCTGCCAGAGCCGTTGTTGAAGCCACCGCCATGGATGTAGACCAGGATCGGCCGCTTGCCGCCGTCGCCCAGTGCCGGCGTCCAGACGTTGAGGAACAGGCAATCTTCGCTGCCCGGCCCGTCCGCCCCGGTCTGTGGCGCGGATGCGGCATATTCCAGGGCGTCGGCGATACCACGCCAGCCCGTCTCGCGCCGTGGCGGCTGGAAACGGTAGGCGGAGGTGTCAGCGCCATAACGCAGACCGCGGAACACGTGCACGCCGTGCTCGCGCTGGCCACGCACGCGGCCGCCACGCAGGCGTGCCACCACCTGTGTGTCATCACGTGGCCCAGGCACCGCGGCGGCAGGAAGCGCTGCGAGGGTGGCCGTGGCCAGCGCCCAGCGTGCACTGTCGCGCAGGAAACGACGGCGCTGCAGGTTGGCATCCGCCTGGTTCAATGTGCCGCCTCCGTCGCCTGCAGCCAGCGTTGTGCCAGCAGCGGCCACACGGCCAGCGTTGAATCAGGCGGCATGCGCATGCCGAAGCCATGGCCGCCATGGGCGAACAGGTGCAGTTCGTGTTCGACACCCGCCTTGGCCAGTGCCTGCGCCATCACCTCGCTGTTGTGCACGTTGACCACCCGATCGTCGTTGGCATGGATCAGCAGCGTCGGCGGCATGTCCGCGCGCACGTGCTGCTGCATCGAATACTGCGCGGCCAACGCCGCATCGGGCTGCTCGCCCAGCAGGCGTCCGCGTGAGCCGCTGTGTGCATGCGCGCCCATGTCGATCACGGGATACACCAGCACCGCGCGTGCGGGACGCGCGCTGAGGCGATCGATGGCATCGCGTGGCGGGTAGACCGGCGCATCGAAACCGGTGGCCAGCCGTGCGGCCACATGGCCGCCGGCGGAGAAGCCCATCACCGACACGCTGTCGGCATCCAGCCTGCGCCGTGCGGCCTGGTCGCGCACCACGCGCAGTGCGCGCTGCGCGTCGGCCAGTGCCGCCTGGCGGTCGCGGCCGGCCTGCGGCAGGCGGTAGCGCAGCACGAACAGGGTGTAGCCGGCACGGTCCACCCACTCCGGCACCAGCGCGCTGTCCTCCTTGTCGATCACCACGCGCTGGTAGCCGCCACCGGGAATCACCAGCAGCGCGCGGCCGTTGGCACGGGCGGGCGTGTGCACCAGCAGGTAGGGCGCATCGACCTGGTCGATGAAGCGATCGGGGTGGGCCGGATCATCGCTGCGCTCGACCACGCGCGCCGGCCGCGCCGTGCCCGTTTCACCGGGGACCTGCCCCGCCGGCCACAGCGGCAGCTGCTCGCCAGCAAGCTCCCGGCCCAGGTGTTCGCCTGCGCGCAACGGCACATCGGCCGCGGATGCGGGGACGGTCAGCAGCAGGCCTGACAGCAACAACAGCACACGGGAAAAACGCATGGTGGAAAGGGCTCCAACGGGGAGACAACAGAGTGGCCGAGGTCACCCGCAAGCGCTCGTGATGCGCTGCGGCTTGCACGATGACACCGGTTTACCATATACACCTCCTGCAGACGCTGTCGATGGGCAGTGCAACAACGCCAGAGGGAGACCGTTCTTGAGCAACGAACACGGCATACATGGGCAGACGCCGGCGCCGGACGATGCGGCCGCGATCGCCCACGCTTTCACCACCGCGCGCCGCGGCGGCCAGGCCCTGCCCGGCTTCCCGGGCCTTGTCCCGCCTGACCTGGTGGCTGCCTACCAGGTGCAGGATCTGGCCATTGCCAGCTGGGATGACCAGGTGGTGGGCTGGAAGGTCGGCTACATCGCCGCCGAGCGCCGCGATGCGTCCGGGGACGACCGCCTGCTGGGCCCGGTTTTCTCGCGTCAGCTGAAAAATGCTACCGGTGGAACAGTGGACATTCCGGTGTTCGTCGGCGGCTTCGGCGCGGTCGAGGCGGAGTACGTGCTGGAGCTGTTGGAGGACGCTCCCGCCGCACAGCTGCACTGGACGCCCGAGCAGGCTGAAGCGCTGCCGGCGCGCCTGTACATCGGCGTGGAAGTGGCCAGCAGCCCGCTGGCGACGATCAACGAACTCGGCCCGCGCGTGGTGGTGTCCGACTTCGGCAACAACAACGGCCTGGTGCTGGGGCCGGAGATTGCCGATTGGACCGCCYGCGACGAAACCGACCTGCGCGCCGAAACCCTGATCGAGGGCGAGGTGGTCGGCACGGGTGGTGCCACCCGGCTGCCCGGCGGCCTGCGCGCGGCGTATGCGTTCGCGTTGTCCCGTTCGGCGCTGCGTGGCCGGCCGTTGCGACGGGGCGACCTGATCGCCACCGGCAACGCCACCGGCATCCATGACATCACCGTGGGGCAGACGGCGCTGGTGCGGTTTGCCGGCTTCGGCGAAATTGCCTGCAGGGCCGTGCCGGCCGGGTAACCGCCGCACGATCCGGTGAACACGCGCGGGAGGGCGCAGATGATCACACGACGACATTTCCTGGCCGGCGGCGCTGCTGCGCTGGCCACTCCGATGCTCGCGGCCTGTGGCCGTGGGCCCGCCGATGCCATTGACGGCGGCCAGCTGCTGACGGCCACCGACGTGCACGTGGCCGACTATCCCACCGTGACCGCGGTGAAGTGGATCGGCGAAACCCTGCAGCGCGAAAGCAACGGTCGCCTGCGCCTGCGGCAATACCATTCCGGCCAGCTCGGTCGCGAATCGGAAGCGATCGACATGGCCCGTTTCGGTGCCATCGACATCACCCGCGTGTATGCCGGTGCATTGAACAACGCCTTTCCGCTCACCCAGGCGCTGTGCCTGCCGTACGTGTTCGAGTCGGTGGCGCACCAGCGCGCCGCACTGGATGGCGGCATTGCCGATGCGGTGCTGCGTGGCTTCGAGAGCCGCGATCTGGTCGGCCTGGCCATCTATGACTCCGGCGCACGGTGCTTCTACAACACCAAGCATCCGATCGTGCAGCCCGGTGATCTGCACGGGCTGAAACTGCGTGTGGCGTCCTCGGACATCTTCATCCAGCTGATGCGCCTGCTCGGCGCCAACCCGACGCCGATGTCGCTGGGCGATACGTTCTCCGGCATGGAGACGCACATGATCGATGGCGCCGAGAACAACATGCGCAGCTTCCACTCCAGCCGCCACTTCGAGGCCGCGCACTACTGGTCGCAGAGCGATCACTCGTATGCGCCGGACGTTCTGTTGATGTCGCGCGCCAGTTTCGAGCGCCTGCAGCCGGCCGACCGCCAGCTGCTGCTGGAGACCGCGCGCGCCTCGGTGAAGGTGATGCGCGAGCAATGGGATGCGTCCGAAGATGCCGCGCGCCGCGCGGTGCTGGCCTCGGGCGTGAAAGCCAACGAGGTGGACCTGCCCGCCTTCCGCGCCGCCGCCCAGCCGCTGCTGCAGCAGTACCTGCAGCAACCCGAGCTGGCTGCGCTGGTCGCCCGCATCCGTGCCGCCGCCTGAGGACACTGCCATGACCGAGACGACGATTTCCACCGGATCCGGCCCCGGCCAACGCCTGCTGGACCGCATCGCCGACATCGCCATCCATGTTGCCGTGGCCGCGCTGCTGGGGCTGGTGGTGGTGCAGGGCTGGCAGGTGTTCGCCCGCTACGTGATCAACGATTCGCCCAGCTGGACCGAGCCGGTGACCCTGCTGCTGCTGGCCACCGCAATGAGCCTGGGCGCGGCCTGCGGCGTGCATACCAATCGCCACTTCGGCTTCTTCCTGCTGCACGCCTACATGGGCGCCGGCCTGCGTCGGGTGGTGGATGTGTTCACCCAGCTGGTGGTGGCCGTGCTGGGCGGCTTCATCGCGTTCTGGTCGGCCGACCTGCTGCTCGATGGAATGGACATCAAGACCGCAGGCGCCAACCTGCCGCAGAGCATCAACTACCTGCCGCTGGCCGTGGGCGGTGCGCTGATGCTGTTGTTCGCGCTGAACCGTGCGTGGAAAGCGCTGCATGCCACGGCAGCCGATGCCGACGACGCTGAAGGAGATCGTTGATCCATGGGCATCACCATCCTGTTCTCTGTTTTTGCCGCGCTGCTGCTGTTGGGCGTGCCGGTGGCCTACGCGCTGGCCGCCGCCGCGCTGGCCACCCTGCTCTACCTGGACATTCCCAGCATCGTGCTGGTCCAGCAGATCTCCGCAGGTACCGGTTCGGCCTCGCTGATCGCCATTCCACTGTTCATCTTCGCTGGCGAGATCATGATGCGCGGCGGCATCTCCGAACGCCTGATCGCCCTGGCGTCATCGCTGGTCGGGCGCATGCGCGGCGGCCTGGGCCAGGTCTCGATCCTGTCCTCGCTGTTCTTCGGCGGTGTATCCGGCTCGGCCATCGCCGATGTGTCGGCGGTGGGCGGCACGATGATTCCGCAGATGGTCAAGCGTGGCTACGACCGCGATTTCGCGGTCAACGTCAGCATCACCGCTGCGCTGGTGGCGCTGCTGGTGCCGCCGTCGCACAACCTGATCCTGTTCTCGGCTGCGGCCGGTGGTGGCCTGTCGATCGCCGACCTGTTCGCCGCCGGCATCGTGCCGGCGCTGCTGATGACCCTGGCGTTGATGATCACCGGCTACGTGGTCGCGCGTCGCCGTGGCTATGGCGTGGAAGTGTTCCCGGGCTGGCGCGCGGTACTGCTGCGCATCGTCTCTGCCCTGCCCGGCCTGGGCCTGGTGGCGCTGATCTTCGTGGGTATCCGCGCCGGCATCTTCACTGCGGTGGAAAGCGCGGCCATCGCCGTGGTCTACGCCCTGCTGGTCACCACCGTGCTGTACCGGCAGCTGCGCTGGCGCGAGTTCTTCGACACCGTCATCCATGCCGCGCGCAGCACCGGCGTGATCCTGTTCGTGATCGCCACCGCGGCGGTGTTCGGATGGCTGCTGGCCTACCTGCAGGTGCCTGCGGCGGCGGTGGACTTCCTGCAGTCGTTCGCGCACAGCCAGTTCATGGTGCTGCTGATGATCGTGGTGATGCTGCTGCTGCTGGGCACCTTCATGGACCTGGCACCGATGATCCTGATCTGCACGCCGATCTTCCTGCCGGTGGCCAAGGCCTATGGCATCGATCCGATCCACTTCGGCCTGGTGCTGGTGCTGACCGGTGGCCTCGGCCTGGTCACGCCGCCGGTGGGCTCGGTGCTGTTCATCGGTACCGCCATCGGCAAGATCAGCGTCGGCCAGAGCATGCGCACGATCTGGCCGTTCTGGTTCGCCGCGCTGGGCGTGCTGCTGATCGTCACCTTCTTCCCGTCGCTGTCGCTGTGGCTGCCCGCCGCGCTGCGCGCCTGATGAGCGGAGGCGATCACATGACATCGACGCTGCACCGCGCTGCTGCAACCGCCCTGCTCGGCCTGCTGCTGGCCGCGTTGCCTGCCCTGGCTGCCGACCCCGCGCCCGCGCAGTGGAAGCGCGGCATCGAGCACCAGCGCCAGGGCGACCTTGGCAACGGTACCTTCCTCAACCCGGTGCTGGCCGGTGACAGGCCCGATCCGTCGGTGCTGAAGGACGGCGAGGATTACTACCTCACCCTGTCTTCGTTCGACGCCTATCCTGGCCTGCCGATCTGGCACTCGCGCGACCTGGTCAACTGGCAGCCGCTCGGCCATGCGATCACGCAGAACGTCGGTGCGATCTGGGCGCCGGACATCGTCAAGCACCAGGGCCGCTACTTCATCTACTTCCCGGCGCGCACCGGTGAGCGCCGCAGCAACTTCGTGGTCTGGGCAGATGACATCAAGGGCCCGTGGAGTGCGCCGATCGACATCGGCCTGGGCGGCTACATCGACCCCGGCCACGCGGTTGGCGAGGACGGCAAGCGCTACCTGTTCCTCAGCGGCGGCGACTACGTGCAGCTGGCCGATGACGGCCTGAGCGTGGTGGGTACGCCCAAGCATGTGTACGACGGCTGGCGCTACCCGGAAAGCTGGGACGTGGAGGCCTACGCGCAGGAAGGCCCGAAGATCCACTTCCGCGATGGCTGGTACTACATGACCACCGCAGTGGGCGGCACCGCCGGCCCACCGACCGGGCACATGGTGATCACCGCGCGCTCGCGCTCGATCCACGGCCCGTGGGTGAACGCGCCGAACAACCCGATCATGCGCACCCGGTCGGCCGCTGAACCATGGTGGTCGCGTGGCCACGCCACGGTGATCGAAGGCACCGATGGCCGCTGGTGGATGATGTACCACGGCTACGAGAACGGCTTCTGGACGCTGGGCCGGCAGGCGCTGCTGGAACCCATCGAATGGACCGCCGATGGCTGGTTCGTGGCCAAGGGCGGCGATCTCGGGCAGCCGCTGCGCAAGCCATCGGGCAGCGCGCTGGCACCGCACGGCATGGCCCTGTCCGATGCTTTCACCGGCCGTACGCTGGGCCCGCAGTGGGCGTTCTTCAACCCGGCGCTGGATGAATACCGGCGCCTGCACTTCAGCGGCGACGGCCTGGTGCTGCAGGGCAAGGGCAGCACGCCGCGCGATGCCTCGCCGCTGACCACCATTGCCGGTGACCCGGCCTACCAGTTCGAGGTGCAGATGGAGATCGCCCCCGGCGCGGTGGGCGGTGCCCTGCTGTTCTACAGCGACCGCTTGTACGTGGGCGTGGGCAGCAACGGCGAGCAGTTCGTCATGCACCGCTACGGCGAGGAGCGCCCCACCCGGCTGGCGGCCAGCGCCAAGGGCGGCCGGCTCTGGCTGCGGGTGACCAACAACCGCCACATCGTCACCATCCATTCCAGCGCCGATGGCCAGACCTGGCAGAAGTATCCGGTTCAGATGGAAGTGTCCGGTTACCATCACAATGTGGCCGGCAAGTTCCTGGCACTGAAACCGGCCCTGTATGCGGCCGGCAACGGTGCGGTAACCTTCCGCAGCTTCCGCTATCGCGCGCTGGACTGAGCGCGCGCTGGAATCCCCAGGCTTATCGGGTTCACTACATGTCAGTGCGCAACAAGAACGATGCCGCTACGCCGGCATTGGCAAAGGGCAAGGCCGCCACGATCAATGACATCGCGCGACTGTCGGGTGTATCCAAGAAAACGGTTTCAAGGATCATCAACAACTCGCCGCTGGTGCGCAAGGACACGCGCGACAAGGTGGAAGCGTTGATGCGCGAAGTCGGCTACACCCCCGACCCGCTGGCCCGTGGCCTGGCCTTCCGCCGCTCGTTCCTGATCGGCATGGTCTACGACAACCCCACCGCGCAGTACATCGTGGACATGCAGTACGGCGCGCTGGATGCGCTGCGTGGCTCCAGCTTCGAACTGGTGGTGCACCCCTGCGACAGCCGCAGCCCGGGCTACATCGACGGCGTGCGCCGCTTCGCCCAGCAGCAGAAGCTGCATGGGGTGATCCTGGTGCCACGCGCGTCCGAAGACCAGGCGCTGGCGGACATGCTGGACGAGATCGGCTGCCGCTTCACCCGCGTGGCTGCGCTGCCGCTGGATGAAACCTCGCAGATGGTGGTCACCCACGACCGCGACGGTGCCGCCGAAGCGGCCGACTACCTGCTTTCGCTGGGCCACCGTGACATCGCCCTGGTGACCGGCCCCAGTGCATACCGCTCGGCGCACGAACGCACCGCCGGCTTCATCGAGGCGCTGTCGCAGCGTGGCATCGAGCTGCCGAAGGATCGCATCATCGAGGCCGGCTACACCTTCGAATCGGGTGTGGCCGCCGCCGAGAAGCTGCTGCTGGGCAAGCGCCGGCCCACCGCCATCTTCACCGGCAACGATGAAATGGCCGCCGGTATCTACAAGGTCGCGCTGCGTGCGGGCATCAACATTCCGCGCCAGCTGTCGATCGTCGGTTACGACGACAGCCCGCTGGCCTCGCGCCTGTGGCCGTCGCTGACCTCGGTGCGCCGGCATACCCGCGACACCGGCCGCACCGCTGCGGCCATGCTGATCCAGCCTGAAGGCCAGCCTGCGCTGCAGATCGCCAGCGTGCGCCCGCACCTGATCGTGCGCGATTCCTGCCAACCGCCCGAGGATTGATCCCGCAGGGATCAATCCTGTAGGTCACGACCGTTGGTCGTGACACCTTCACGGATCAGTCCGGTAGGTCATGACCGTTGGTCGTGACACTCCACCCGCCCTCCCCCCATCGATCGCACCCTGCCGATGCCGTCCAACCGCCATCGTGCAGCGCAAAATGACACCGGTTTCCTGTCTGGCTAGAATCGACCGTGAACCGTGCCGGGGCCGAACCATCGGCCCGCCCCCTGCTCTGGAGAAGCCATGTACTGCAAGACCCATTACGCCACCCATCCCGACGCCATCAAGGGCGCCAGCAACGATCAGCTGCGCGAGCTGTACCTCCTCGATGGCCTGTTCAACGCCGATGCGGTGACCCTGAAGTACACCCACTACGAGCGCTTCGTGCTGGGCGGTGCGGCGCCGATCAACGGCCCGCTGTCGCTGCCGGCGCAGACCGAACCGGCGTCGGCCGCTGGCCATCCGTTCCTGGAGCGTCGCGAGCTGGGCATCATCAACGTCGGCAGCGGCACCGGTACGGTCACCGTCGATGGCACCGTGTACACGCTGGGGCCGAAGGATGGCCTGTACGTGGCGATGGGCAGCAAGGACGTCGTCTTCGCTTCGCAGGACGCCGCCAACCCGGCGCAGTTCTACCTGGCCTCGACCCCGGCGCATGCGCGCTTTGAAACCAGGCAGTTGTCGATCAAGGACGCAGTGGCACTGGATCGCGGCGCGCTGGAAACCAGCAACGAGCGCACCATCTACCAGTACATCGTGCCGGCCACCTGCCAGTCCTCGCAGCTGCTGCTGGGCCTGACCGTGCTCAAGCCGGGCAGCGTCTGGAACACCATGCCGCCGCACCTGCACGACCGCCGCAGCGAGGTCTATTTCTACTTCGACCTGGGCGACAGCGACCGCGTCTACCACTTCATGGGCGAGCCGGACGCACAGCGCCACATCGTCATCCAGAACAACGAAGCGGTGGTGTCGCCGCCGTGGTCGATCCACATGGGCGCCGGCACCAGCAACTACGCCTTCATCTGGGCGATGGGTGGCGAGAACCTGGACTACACCGACATGCACGTGCTGGACATCTGCCAGCTCAAGTAAGCGCCGGGCGGCCACCGCGCACGCCGTGCCGGTGGCCACCTGCCCCGCATCACGCACGCCTCTACCAAGGAACGCATACGCAATGACCAATCCCTTCAGCCTGGAAGGAAAAGTCGCTCTGGTAACCGGTGGCAATACCGGCCTGGGCCAGGGCATCGCAGTGGCGCTGGCTGCCGCAGGCGCCGATGTCGCCGTGGCCGGCATCGCCCCGCCCACCGAAACCATCGAGAAGATCACCGCGCTGGGCCGCCGCTGCCTGGCGGTGGAAGCCAACCTGATCAGCATCGAGCCGGTCGAGCGCGTGGTGCGCGAAACGCTCGAAGGCCTGGGCGGGCTGGACATCCTGGTCAACAACGCCGGCCTGATCCGCCGCGCCGACGCGGTGGATTTCAGCGAGCAGGACTGGGACGACGTGATGAACGTCAACATCAAGTCGGCCTTCTTCATCTCGCAGGCTGCCGGCCGCCACTTCATCGCCCAGGGCAGCGGCAAGATCATCAACATCGCCTCGATGCTGTCGTTCCAGGGCGGCATCCGCGTACCGTCGTACACCGCCAGCAAGAGCGGCATCGCCGGCATCACCCGCCTGCTGGCCAACGAGTGGGCGGGCAAGGGCGTGAACATCAACGCGATCGCACCGGGCTACATGGCCACCGACAACACCGCCGCGCTGCGCGCCGACCAGGACCGCAACAAGGCGATCCTCGAGCGCATTCCGGCCGGCCGTTGGGGTACGCCGGAAGATCTGGCCGGCGCGGCGGTGTTCCTGGCCTCGTCGGCGTCGGATTACATCAACGGCGCGGTGCTGCCGGTCGATGGTGGCTGGCTGGCGCGGTAATGCTTGGCTTTCGGTAGTGCCGGCCACTGGCCGGCATTTCCACCGATGTGCAACGCATCCATGAAGTTGCCGGCCAGCGGCCGGCACTACCAGGACCCGGCCATGCGGAAGTTGTTGTTGCTGTTGCTGCTGTCGAGCGCCGCCGCGCATGCGGCGCCGGTGCGATTGTTCATTGCCGGTGACTCCACTGCGGCCGAATACGGGCCCGAGCGTGCGCCGCAGGCGGGGTGGGGCCAAGCGCTGCAGAGCTACCTGGATCCGGCGCGCTTCGAAGTGCGAAACCACGCCAAGGGTGGGCGCAGCACGCGCAGCTTCATCGACGAAGGACGCCTGGATGCCATTGGGCGCGAACTGCGTCGTGGCGATGTGCTGCTGATCCAGTTCGGCCACAACGATGCGAAGTTCGAAGACCGCACACGCTACACCGATCCGGACAGTGATTACCCGCGGATGCTGATGCGCTACGTGCAGGTGGCGCGTGACCACGGTGCCACGCCGGTGCTGGTCACGCCGGTGGCACGGCTGCTGTACGACTTCGGTTCGCTGCTGGATACGCACGCGCGTTACACGTTGGCGATGCAGCAGCTGGCCACACGCGAGCACGTTGCACTGATCGACCTCAACGACCGCAGCATGCGCTGGATCCGGGCGCTGGGCGAGCAGGGTGCACGCCCGTACTTCCTGTTCGTGCCGGAACAGCACAAGGCCGACGGCACCCACTTCAGCGTAGCCGGTGCCAACGCGGTGGCGTGCCTGGTGCTGCGCGAGGCGGTGCAGGTTCTGCCGGCGCTGCAGCCTGCACTGGTGCGCGATATCGACTGCGATGTAATGGGGGTGGGGCAGGGCGGCGATCCTGCGCGTGCCTCGCAGGTGGTGCACGAAGACACGCTGGCGCGCACACAGTCGGGCCCGCATGGCGGCGGCGGGCCGACCACGGCGTACCCGTTCTTCGCCGATGCGCAGGGCCTGCCGTTCGTGCTGCGCAAGCGCGTGCTGCACAAGGGCGCGGGCATCGGCCTGCATCCGCAGCACAAGGATGAGATCTACTACATCGTGAGCGGGCAGGGCAGCTATGTGCTGGATGGAAAACAGCACGACGTACGTGCGGGGCATGCGTTGCTGACGCGCAAGGGCAGCAGCCATGCGCTGCAGCAGGTGGGCGAAGAGGATCTGGTGGTGCTGTTGGCGTATCCGCGTAACTGAAAAAGCAGCCGAGCATGGCTCGGCGCTACAAGGGCTCGGGACCGAATTGCTGCAGGCCAAGCCGCGCCAGATCTTCGGGACGCTCGAAGTAGGCCTCGTCGAAGGCATGCAGCGCCTCCTGCTCCTGTTGGGTCATCGCGCCGTACAAGTCGGTCAGTTCCTTGATCGCAGGATCATCTTCCAGTCGATCGAGCAGCCCGCGCATGCCGGCCAGGATCGCGTGCGTCTGCACTGCCCCCATCGCCTGCAATGCACGCAGTGCCAGCTGGCAGGTGGGGTCGCCCCAGTTGCACAGGAACTGCATGAAGCCGCCGTTGTTGATGTCCGTTTCCATCCGCCACAGCGCCACCAGCTGCTGGTCTTCATCGGACAGCGCATCGAGCGACCATGCGGCCGCCTTCAGGCGCGCCAGCGCGGCTTCATAGCGGTCATCCCACACTTGGTTCGGAACATCGACCAAGCCGCGTTCCTGCGCCGGCAGCAGCGCGGGCCAGTTCACGCCCAGCCCATCGGTCGTGAGCAGCCACTGCGCGCGCTGTTCAGCCGTGGCCTCGAACAGCGCAGGCACCCAGCGCAACGGCTGCCGGGTGCGGCGGCCGTCGGCCAGGGTCAACAGGATGAAGTCGTCATCGAAGGCGACGTCGGTCGCGCGCAGGGTGGCAAACACATCAGTCATGCCGTGCAGGATAGCGGAGACCCAGGATTGGCCCCCTAATCTTCAAAAGCTGCAGACGCTTTTGAAGTTTAGCCGGACCTCGGCTGTCGCCTCACACATCCCCACCATCAGCCCAGCCTTCGCCCGTGCCGGCCTGGAACACGCGGTCGTCGGCCTGCACGTCGCCCGCCGGCAGGTGCGCCTGGTCGGCCAGTGCGGCGTAGATCGGGGTGAAGTCCGGCGATGTCGCCTGCATCAGCTGTTCGAAGCTGTCGATGACGAAGTAGGTCTTCTGGAAAGTGTCGATGCGGTAGCGCGTGCGCATGATCCGCTGCAGGTCGAAACCGATGCGGTTCGGTGCCGCCGACTCCAGCGAGTACAGCGATTCGCCCTTCGACGAGACGATGCCGGCACCGTAGATGCGCATGCCTTCGGGCGTGTCGATCAGGCCGAACTCCACCGTGTACCAGTACAGGCGGGTCAGGTTCTGCAGCGCCTCGGGGCCGATCGCGTGCGCTTTGACGCCACCACGGCCGTACGCCTCCATGTAGTTGGCGAACACCGGGTTCATCAGCAGCGGCACGTGGCCGAACAGGTCGTGGAACAGATCCGGTTCGGCGATGTAGTCGATCTGGTCGGGGCGGCGGATCCACCAGGTGACCGGGAAACGGCGGTTGGCCAGGTGATCGAAGAAATCCAGTTCCGGCAGCAGGCCTTCCACGCCGACCAGGGTCCAGCCGGTGGCCGCGCCCAGCACTTCATTGAGCTGGTCGAAGCGCGGGATCATGTGCGCGCTCATGCCCATCTCGTCCTGCGCATCCAGGAACTCCTGGCAGGCGCGGCCGACCAGCAGTTCGCGCTGGCGCTGGTACAGCGTGCTCCAGGTGGCGTGGTCGTCGGCGGTATAGGTGTCCCACGGCTGCTCGACGAGCGCGGTGGTGTACACCGGCACGTAGCCCTTGTCGGTCTGCTGGTGTTCGACGCGGCGGGGCTGGGCGAGGTCCATGGAAGACTCCTTGACGGGATACCCACGATGCTAGGGCAGGGGGCGCGCAACAGGGTTGCAAAAGTTGCGCGGATTGACCTTGTTGGCGCAATATCCTTGCGTACTCACCATGTTGCGGGGCAACAATGGCCGGAGAAGTCCAGTTCGATCGCACGGATATACGTCTGCTGGCTGAAATCCAGCGTCATGGTCGCGCCACCAACGCGGAGCTGGCGACACGGGTCAACCTGTCGCCGTCGGCCTGCCTGCGTCGCCTGCAGCGGCTGGAAAGCGAAGGGGTGATCGTCGGCTATGGCGCGCGCCTGGAGCCACGCCGGCTCGGTCTGGGGCTGCAGGCGTTCGTGCGCGTGCAGCTGGAAAAGCATGACCAGGCCGCGATCGGGCACTTCGTCGACAGCGTGCAGGCCTGGGATGAAGTGGTGGCCTGCCACGCCCTGACCGGCGACATGGACTATCTGCTGCATGTGTATGTGCGCGATCTGGAGCACTTCTCGCGTTTCCTGCTGGACAGGCTGCTCAACGCCGGTGGCGTGGCCGATGCCAATTCCAGCTTCGTGCTGCGCACGGTGAAGGGTTTCCAGGCATTGCCGTTGTCGCAGTTGGAATGAACCGGCTGCCGGGCGATTTGACGGCGGCGGACGGGTAGTCGAGCATCGCTGCCTTGCGGCGCGTGCACGCGCAGGTGCCGCCGTGTTCTTCTTCGATTGCAGGCATGTCCGATACTCCGCACCCGGTGCTCCACACCCTTTTCCTGCCGCTGCGGCGCAAGACGCTGGCGCGTTTCATCGGCCATGGCACGGCGCCGCAGACGGCGCTGGAACAGGCCGGCCTGATGGCTGCGCTGCTGTGCCGCCAGCGCCTGCATTCACCGGCGCAGGTCGAACGCCTGCTGCACGATGCCTGTGCGCTGTTTGCCGCCGACAGCAGCGCTGCGACCACGCATCTGGCGGGGCAGGGCGGCGGCGCGCAGCCGGAACTGGATGCTTGGCTGTCCGACCTTGCTGCCAACGGCGTGCTGCTGGCACCGGCGGAGATCGCCCAGGCCTTCCTCGCCAGTTCACCGCAGCACTACCCGGGATTGGCGCTGCAGCAGGCCTGCCAGGAGACGCTGAGCGAGCATTCCATTCGTTTTCCCGCAGCCTTTGGCAGCGAGGAGGACGTCGCCGATGACGCTGTCGAGGCGGCAGATGCCGATACGCACGCGATCGAGCGCAACGGCCTGTACACCTCCGAACAGGCGCGAGTGCTCCGCACGATCGCCGCCAATCCGGACGAGCTGATCGACCTCGACGGCTACGCCGGCACCGGCAAGGGGCACCTGGTGCTGGCGCTGATGGATGCGCGACCGGGCCGCTATACCTACGTGGCGCCCATGCGGGGGCAGGTGGAGGCGTTCCGTGCCCGCGTACGCGGCGAGACCGCCAAGCGCCTGCTGACCCAGATCGAGTTTGCCAACCTGCTTGCGCAGCACGCAGCCCGCACTGGCAGGACCGGCGGCTTCGTGGCGACCTACCGTATCAGTACCTTGTCGGCACGCGAAATCGCGGCCCGGATAGGCCTGCAGGGCGTCGGCAGCAGAACGCCGGAACAGATGCTGAGGACCGCACTCGATGCCATCACCCTGTGGTGTGCATCGTCGGCCACCAGCCTGCAGCCCTGGCACTTCAAGCGCACGGTGCACTGGTCGATGATCAACGCCGAGCCCTATATCGCCGCCGCCGAACACGTCTGGCGTTGCATGTTCGACAGCGCCACCCAGCGCGGCGGCTGCCTGAGCCTGACCACGGGCCACATCGGCAAGTGGTTGGCGCTGCGTGGCGTTGCCCCGCCAGTGGAAATGGGGATGCTGCTGATCGACGAGGCGCATGACCTCAGCCCGTCATGGCGGCAGTTGCTGGCCGCGCATGTGCCGGGTGTGGTCAGTCTGGGAGATCCGCACCAACGCCTGAGCGGAAGCGTGCCACGCTGGAACGCGGCCAAGGTGGTGGAGATGCACCAGTCGGTGCGGCAGGGCAGCCAGGTCGACGGTCTGGTCAACCAGGCGCTGGCGATGGACTACCTCGGGCGCGACAGCGGGCCGTTCATGGGCGCGACCGACCGCGCCACCGGCGTGCTGCACTATGCAGACTGGTCGCAGGTGCCCGACGGCGGCATCCGCATCTACGGTGACCTGCTGCGGCTGATGCAGGACGCGGCGCGGCTGCACGTGCGTGGCGCGCGGGTGCACATCCATCCGTCCACGCTGCGACTCCTGAACGCGGCCCTGCGCAAGCCGATCGAGGCATGGAACACGGTCCGCGAAGGTGGCTCCCTGCGCGACTGGGAGCGCGTGGTCGAACAGTTCCAGGAGCGCGGCGAAGGCGCACTGGCTGACCTGTTCAGTCGCAGCGACAGCCCGCAGACGATCATGCAGACGCTGCAGGCCCTGGTCCCGGCCGAGGAAAGCCAGCTGGTGCTGTGCCTGGCCGAACATGCGAAGAATCTGCAGTTTGAAGTTGTTTCGATGTCCGACTGCTGCTTCAGGGCGAAGCCGGCCGAGCGCTCCAGGCACAGTCCGGTGCGTGCCGCCTATGTCGCGATGACCCGTGCCAGTCGACAGCTGTGGGTACCGGAAGGGGCGATGGAACACCTGCAGACGAGCGCTGCCCAGCATGAATCGGCCAAGCAGGAACAGCAGCTCGAACGCCAGCACGCCGCCGGGCATCGCCCGCGGCGTTGACCACGGCGCCGCTCAGCGGCGGCGCCCTGCAGCCCTCAGCACTTTTCCTTGCGGCCCATCAGCTTGCCCAGGCGCGAAGGCTCGTCGCACTTGGGCGCCGCCACCGGTGCCGGTGCCAACGCCGCGGCACGGGCCTTCTGCAGCTGCTGGATTTTGGCGCGGATCTGCGGCATCGCCGCCATCGCGGCCTTCTCGCCTTCCAGGATGGCCGTGCCACGCTGGCTGAAATCGGCAGCACCGATGTCCAGCACCTTCGGCCGGATCACGATGTCGGCGCGCGCCAGTTCCTGCTCGCCCAGACGCTGGCCCATGATCGAGATCGACTGGTTGACGATGCCGAGCATGCCGGTCGGTGCCTTGCCGCTGGCCTTGCTGGAGATGTCCACGGCGATCACGAACTCGGCACCGAGCTGCCGTGCGGCATCCACCGGCACTGGGCTGACCACGCCGCCGTCGATGTAGTTGCGGCCACCGATCTTCACCGGCTCGAACACGCCGGGGATGCTGCTGGAAGCACGCACCGCCTGGCCGACGTTGCCGCGCACGAAGATCGAACGCTCGCCGGTTTCCAGCTGGGTGGCGACGGCGGCGAACGGCTTCTTCAGGCGCTCGGCCGGGCGGTTGGCCACCTGTTCGTTGACGTAGTCCTGCAGCTTCTGGCCCTGCACCAGGCCACCGGAGAACAGGCGCACGTCGCGGATGCTGGCTTCATCCAGCGCCACCGCCTTGCTCTGCATCTGGAAGGCATCCATGCCGCTGGCATACAGGGCGCCGACCACGCTGCCGGCGCTGGTGCCGGACACCACCACCGGTTCGAAGCCGTTGGCCTCGAGCATCTTGATCACGCCGATGTGCGCAAAGCCCTTGGCCGCGCCGCCGCCGAGCGCGATGCCGATCTTCACCGGCTTGGCCTGCGGAACCACGGTGGGCTGCGCGGGCGGGGTGGGGCGGACCTCTTCACCACCACAACCGGCCAGCAGGCCAATCAGGGCGACGGACAGCAGCACGCGGGGGCGGAACAGGCTCATCGGCAGTGCGCTCGCGGCGCCGGATTCAGGAAAGGGCGCCAGCATACCGAAGGCGTGGCGGAGCGGGCAGGGTGGGGGGATTCCCCATTCATGAAATCACCTGCCGCCGACTGGGTAGTGCCGGCCGTCCAGCCTCCGGGGCACTCAGCCCAGCAGCGAACTCTCGCCGCGGCTCTTGCCGCCGCCCTGCGGCGCGGCCATCCACATGCGGCCGGCCAGGCGCGAGAACGGCAGCGACTGCAGCCAGACCTTGCCCGGCCCGGTCAGCGTGGCCAGGAACACGCCTTCGCCGCCGAACAGCACGCTTCGGATGCCTTTGACCCGGCGCACGTCCATGTCCACGGTCGGGTGGTAGGCGACGATGCAGCCGGTATCGACGTCCAGGCGTTCGCCGGCGGCCAGCTCACGCTCGACCACGCAGCCGCCGGCATGGATGAACACCCAGCCATCGCCTTCAAGCTTCTGCATGATGAAGCCCTCGCCGCCGAACAGGCCGGTCATGATCTTGCGCCGGAACTGCACGCCGATCTGCACGCCGCGCGCGCCCGCCAGGAAGCTGTCCTTCTGGCAGATCAGGCGCCCGCCGTGCTGGTCCAGCTTCATCGCCAGCACGGTGCCGGGATAGGGCGCGGCGAAAGCGACCTTGCCGCGGCCCTGGCCAGTCTGCGTGTAGACGGTGGCAAACAGGCTCTCACCGGTCAGCACGCGCTTGCCGGCCGCCATCACCTTGTCCATGAAACCGCCGCCCTGGCTACCGCGCGCGCCGCCGCCGAAGACGGTGTCCATCTGCACCGAGGCGTCCTTGAACATCAGCGCGCCGGCCTCAGCCACCGCACCTTCGCCGGGATCCAGCTCGATTTCCACGAACTGCATTTCATGGCCGACGATGCGGAAGTCGATGCGGTCGGCGTGGCCACCGGTTGACGCTGTCGCGACTGCAGGGGGGATTGCAGGCATCGGCGGCGGCGCCGCGGCGCCGGTGCCGGCCTGCTGCAAAGCGGCGATTTCGGACACCGGTGTCCACCCTGTCATGCCCTGGCACCAGGCCAGCGCGCGCGGATTGGCCTGGGCGAAGCGGCGCGCAGCCTCCTCGTCGAACGGACCGACACGGTCGGCCTGGCCGGGAGCATGGAAGTACCACTGGGTCATCGCAGCAGGTCCGTTGCGGGGAAAAACCCGGAGTCTAGCGGCAGCGTCCGGCGGCGCGCGAGGCGGCCATGAACGATCGGCATTTGCGAGGGAGGTGCTGTATTGCAACAATTATCTGGTAGCGCCGTTTTACCACCCCTCCAAACACAGCCTACCGCCATGTCTCCGACCCGTACTTCCCGTGGCCGCTCTCCGGTCGCGCGCCCGCTCGTTGTCGCTCTTTCCGCCCTGCTGCCGCTGGTAGCAGCCGCCCAGGAAACCCCCGCCGCCAAGGATCCGGTCGCCCTCGATGCGCTGCAGGTGACTGCACAGCGTCGTGTCGAGAACGCCAAGGACGTGCCGGTTGCGATCAGCGCGATCCAGGGCGAAAAGCTCGACGTGCTCGGTTCGGCGGGCGATGACATCCGCTTCCTCGCTGCGCGCGTGCCGAGCCTCAACATCGAGTCGTCCTACGGCCGTGCCTTCCCGCGCTTCTACATCCGCGGCCTGGGCAACACCGATTTCGACCTCAATGCATCGCAGCCGGTCTCGCTGGTGTACGACGATGTGGTGCAGGAAAGCCCGCTGCTGAAGGGCTTCCCGCTGTTCGACCTGGCCGGTGTGGAAGTGCTGCGTGGTCCGCAGGGCACCCTGTTCGGGCGCAACACCCCGGCCGGCGTGGTCAAGTTCGATTCGGCGCGGCCGTCGCAGGATGCCGATGGCTACGTGCGCGTGGGCTACGGCACCTACAACAGCTGGAACGTGCAGGGCGCCTACGGCGGCCCGCTGACCGACCGCTGGTCCGCGCGCGTGTCGGCCATCTACCAGCGTCGCGACGACTGGGTCGACAACACCCGTGCCGGTGCGCCCAACAGCGGCTTCGAAGGCTATGACGAAGCCGCCGGCCGCGTGCAGTTCCTGTACGAAGGCGATGATTTCGAAGCGTTGTTCAACCTGCACAAGCGCAAGCTCAACGGCACCGCCCGCCTGTTCCGCGCCAACATCATCGAGAAGGGCGGCAACGCGCTGGTCGAGAACTTCGACCGCGACAAGGTCGCCAACGACGGCGTCAATTTCTCCGACCTGGAAACCTGGGGCGGCAGCGCGCGCCTGCAGTGGAACCTCGGTTCGGTGACCCTGCATTCGATCACCGGCTACGAGACCGCCGAATCGCTCAACCGGGGCGACATCGACGGTGGCTATGGTGCGGCGTTCCTCGGCGCGGGCAACTCCGGCCCGGGCCTGATTCCGTTCTCGTCCGAGTCGGCCGACGGCCTGCCGCACCACCGCCAGTGGACCCAGGAATTCCGCGTGGAATCCAACGAATGGGGCCGCTTCGATTGGCAGGCCGGCGTCTTCTACTTCGATGAAGACGTCACCATCAACAACTTCAACTACGACTCGCTGACCCCGGGCAACCCGCAGACCGGCCACGTCGTGCAGCAGCAGCGCAACAAGGCATGGGCGGTGTTCGCTTCGGGCGACTTCGATGTCACCGACCGCTTCAAGCTGCGTGCCGGCGTGCGCTATACGCAGGACAAGAAGGACTTCAGTGCCAGCGTGCTGCAGGCCGTGCCGTTCGGCACCCCGGTCAGCGGTCCGTACCTGGCCAACACCGACGTCAACGACGTCAGCTGGGATGTCAGCGGCGTGTACAAGCTGACCGACAACGTCAATGCCTATGCACGCGTGGCCAAGGGCTTCCGCGCACCGTCGATCCAGGGTCGCCTGGCGTTCGCACCGGGCCTGTCGCAGGCCGATTCGGAGAAGGTGATTTCGTACGAAGCCGGCATCAAGGCCGACCTGTTCGAACGTCGTGCGCGCCTGGGCTTCAGCGTGTTCCGCTATGACGTGGACGGCCAGCAGCTGATTGCCGTCGGTGGCACCAACAACACCGCCACCCTGCTCAACGCCGACAAGACCATCGGCCAGGGCGTGGAGCTGGACCTGGAAGCCTACCTGGCCGACAACGTGCTGCTGACCTTCGGCAGCAGCTACAACGACACCGAGATCAAGGACAAGAACCTGGCGGTGGCGGTCTGTGGCGGCGGTTGCACCATCACCGACCCGACCACGGTCATCAATGGCGGCACCTATGCGCTGGTCAACGGCAATCCGCTGCCGCAGGCACCGAAGTGGATCCACAACGCGACCCTGCGCGTGGGCTTCCCGCTCAGCGATGGCAGCGAGCTGTATGCCTACACCGACTGGGCCTACCGCAGTGCGGTCAACTTCTTCATCTACGAGTCGCCGGAATTCCGCGGCCGCAGTTCGCTGGAAGGTGGCCTGCGCCTTGGTTACAACTGGGATTACGGCCAGTACGACGTAGCCGTGTTCGGCCGCAACCTGACCAACCAGACCCGCGTGGTCGGCGCGATCGACTTCAACAACCTGACCGGCTTCCTCAACGAGCCGCGGACCTGGGGCGTGGAGTTCACCGCGAAGTTCTGATGCGGTTGCAGCAGTGATGCAATGACGAAGGGCCGGCGTAATGCCGGCCCTTCTGTTTTTCGCGTCCGCCGGGCATGGCCCGGCGCTACCCATGCGTCGCGTCCGGTAGTGCCGGCCGCTGGCCGGCAACACGCGATCCGGCGCGCGCTTACAGCGCGCTCTGCGGGCGCACCTTCAGCACGGCGTTTTCGGTGGCGCAGTCGCGGCTGGAATGCAGGCCGGCCTTGCGCGCGGCAGCGATTTCCTTGCGTGCGGTCAGCAGATCCTTGTTGAACGCGGCGTTGTCATGCAGGCGGGCAACGGCGGTTGCGCCCATGAAGCGGCCTTCGAGGATGTCGCTCTGCCAGTGCACGTTGCACACCAGGCGGCTCTCGCCGTAGTTGCGGCCACGGGCCTGGATGGCATCGGCGCGGTCCGGTGCGATCTCCGACAGGATCAATGCCCATGCCCAGCCGATCGAGGTGTGGCCGGACGGGTAGGAGCCGTTGCTGCGCAGGCCCTCCTCATCCTTCGGCGAGCAGGTCGGCTCGCCGTTGACCATGAAAGGACGCGGGCGCTGGTACTTGTTCTTGGCGGCCTTGGTGGCAGCACTGGCGTCGATGCGGCTGCGCTCCAGCAGGCGGTACAGGGCCGGGGTCTTCACTGCATCGACGTCGATGTCGGCGGCGCAGGAAAAGTGGTTGGCGCCTTCCGGGAAGCCGAGTTCGGCATCGACACTTGCCTGGGCGAAGCGCGGGCTGCCGCGCAGCGCGCGTGCTTCACGGCTGACCTGCTCGTCCAGCGCAAAGGCCGCCGAGCCGGCGGCCGGTGGTGCCGGCACCAGATCGATGCTGGCCGGCACTGCGGTCTTGTCCAGGTAGCCCACGGCCTTGGTGGTGACGTTGGCTTCGACGGCGGTCGGTTTGCTGGCGGTGGTGGCGGCGCAGCCGGCCAGCGACAACGCGATGGCCAGGCCCAGCAGCGGCCGGGCAGGGGGGAGGATCGACGACATGGGCAGACTCGGGCAGGGAACTCGCCGGCCATGATCGCAGCCTCGATTGCCGGCCGCAGCGTCCATCGGTCATACGGCCAGACCCGGCATGGTCCCGCTGCACTGGATGAAAACGGTCATCAATTGTCGGCAATCTCCTGAATCCGGGCGCAGCGCACGGACTTTCACGCGCTGCCGCCACGAGCATCAGGTCACAGCCGGGCCGGGGGGATCCGCTGAAAGGGAGAGAAGCGATGCGCAGCACCGCAACAGGAAGTACCGTCCTGGCCCTGGTCCTGGGGCTGGCGACCGCCCCGGCGCAGGCCGCCGACGTCTACGGCGTGGCCTTCGTGCATGGCACCGGCGCGCAGACCAATGCCACGCAGGACTACTGGCAGCCGGCGATCATCGACACCGTCCGCCAGGGCCTGCCGAACAGCAGCAACTACGTGGTCATCAACTGCGACTTCACCCAGTACATGTGGAAGCCGGAAGCGGCCGGTTGCCTGGCCAACCAGCTCACCGGCTTCATCGACAGCCGTGGCATCACCCAGCTGGTGGTGATCACCCATTCCAACGGCGGCAACGTGATGCGCTGGATCCTGTCCAACCCCACCTACGACAGCCGCTACCCGAAGATCATCAACCGGGTGCGCAAGGTCACTGCGCTGGCGCCCTCCTCGGCAGGTACGCCGCTGGCCGACGCCGTGCTCAACGGCAATACCTTCGAAACCTCGCTGGGCTGGCTGCTGGGCTACAAGAGCGATGCCGTGCGCATGCAGCAGGTGGGACACATGGCCACCTACAACGCGCAGAACCTGTACGGCACCGCCGGCCGCCCGGCCCTGCCCAAGCCGTTCCGCGCAGTGGTCGGCAGCGATGTCGAGTCGGCGGTGTGGGACAGCAACAGCTACTGCGGTGGCTACGCCGCCAACGTCGGCCTGGAGTTCACCCAGAACTGGCTGTCGTCGTGCTCGGACGGTTTCCTTGAATGCAGCAGCCAGAAGGCGGCCGGCACCCTGTGGTTCACCGACAAGGCGCGCACCCAGGGCGCCGAGCCGCTCAGCCACAACCAGAGCCGCCGCGAGTGCTTCGGCCTCGGCAGCATCCTGCGCAACGACCTGACCCAGTGAGGGAGATGACCATGACGATCCATTCCACCTTGCTGGCTGCCGCCGTGCTGGCAGTCCTTTCCAGCGCATCGGCGCAGGCCGCGCAGCCGCTACGCGTCGCCGCTGGCGACCAGATTCCCGCCGGCCTGGTTGCCGCGCCGCTGCCGGCCGATGAAAGCGAGCACTCGCCGCTGGCCTTCGCCTGGGCGCTGGACCCGGCACAGCCACTGCAGGCTCCCGGTCCCCAGGCCGCCATCAGCCGCAGCTACTGGCAGCAGGTCGACGCTGCCGAACTGCAGCGCGGCCTGGAACTGCCCCTGAGCGCACCGGATGCGGTGATCCAGCTCAGCCCGGCGCCGGGCGCCCGCGCGCTGCCGGCAAGCTCGCTGCAGGTACGTGATCCGGCGGGGCGCAGCAGCGTCGCGCGCAGTGTCGACGCACGCCAGCTGCAGGATGCGGGCATGCCGGTCGGCGATGGCAGCAGCATGCTGCGCACCGGTACCACCAGCGTGGCCGGTGTTTACCGCCTGCAGAGTGCGCAGGCGCAGGGCCGCTATGTGGTGCAGGTGCTGGAGCCCAACAGCCCGCTGCGGATGGAAGTGCAGGCCAGCCAGGCGCAGGTGTTGGCTGGTGGCAACGTGCAGCTGCAGGCGCGTCTGCTGGAAGACGGGGCCAGCGCGGCGGCGTTGCGTGCACGGCGTGGCAGCCTCGGCGGCGAAGCGTTGCTGGTCGCACCCGATGGCCGCAGCTGGCCGCAGCGGTTGCTGCGCACCACCGATGGCAGCCTGCGTGCACAGGTAAGGATTCCGGCCGAGGCCAGCAACACGCAGGGCCTGTGGGAGCTGCAGGTGTTCGCCCAGGCCGACGGCGTGCTGCGCGATGGCAAGGTCGC
This sequence comes from Stenotrophomonas sp. 2YAF26, assembly GCF_052114625.1. Classification (NCBI taxonomy): domain Bacteria; kingdom Pseudomonadati; phylum Pseudomonadota; class Gammaproteobacteria; order Lysobacterales; family Lysobacteraceae; genus Stenotrophomonas; species Stenotrophomonas sp. 2YAF26. Next base: position 244,588 of record NZ_JBFRFC010000007.1, read on the forward strand.
CTTCGCGGTGGCCAGGCCGACTGCCCGCTTCGTCGGCCAGGCCATGCCCGATCCCTCCAGCCGCCAGGTCAGTCTGCCGTTGCAGGTGGCCGCCGCCGGCCGCTACGAGGCGCGTGGCACCCTGTATGCCACCGCAGCCAACGGCCAGTTGCAGCCGGTGGCGCAGGCGCATGCCGCAGCGTGGTTCGATGGCCCGGGCCGCGGCGCGCTGGTACTGCCCTTCGACCAGGCCGCGTTGCCTGCCGGCTTCGGTGCGCCCTATGAACTGCGCGACCTGCAGCTGCAGGACCAGAGCCGGATGGCACCGATCGAGTCGCGCGCGCTGGCGTTGCGGTTCTGAAGCAGGGCGTGGCGGGCCGGACGTCCGGCCCGCCACAGACGCGGTGTCACCCCGCGTACGCGGTCAGCCGTCCTTCCTGTTCCACCACCGTGATCGCGCCGCCGAACACGGCCGACAGCGGTTCGTCGCGCAGCAGCTCGGCGCGCGCTCCATCGGCCACCACGCGGCCATCGCGCAGCAGCACCACGCGCTCGATCTCGGGAATCACTTCCTCGATGTGGTGGGTGACCAGCACCAGGGTGATGCCCTGCTGCGCAAGCACGCGCATGGTGGCGATCAACTGCTGGCGGGCTACCAGGTCCAGCCCGGTGGAGGGTTCATCCAGCAGCAGCGCCTGTGGTCGATTGACCAGTGCGCGGGCGATCAGCACGCGGCGGGTCTCGCCGGCCGACAACTCGGCATAGGCACGTTCACGCAGGGCCGATGCGCCGGTCATCGCCAGGGTCTCGCCGACCCGGATGCGCATGTCCGCGGTGACCTCGCGGAAGGCCGGCACCACGTAACTGGCGAAGAACCCCGACAGCACCGCCTGCTCCACCGTCAGCCCAGGCATGTCGGCCAGGTTGCTGCTGAGGTCGCCGGTGACGATGCCCAGCTGCGAACGCAGCCTGTCGACCTGCCAGCGGCTCTGCCCCAGCACTTTCACCACCACCGTGCCGTCGGCCTGTGCCAGCGGGTACAGCTCGCGGGTGATCAGCTTGATGAAGGTGGACTTGCCACAGCCATTGGGACCGAGCAGCGCGGTGTGCTGGCCCTGGGCGATGCGCAGGCTCAGCGCGTGCAGGACCTTCACCTGGCCGCGCATCACGCTGGCGCGGTCCAGTTCGATCAAGGGCGGCAGGTCCCCGGCGGGCGGGGCAGGGGGTGTGGCGCGGGTGCGCGGATCAAGGCTCGACAACACGGGTCCCCAACTGTGAACGAAGCCACGGAATGGCGCTGCCAATCCAGCGGTGCAAGGTGCAGTTTGCAACGCAAGCGCCCATGATGTCTTCCATACCTGTGTCGCTCTGGAGAGCCGCCATGCCTGATGCCCTGATGTCCCTGCTGACCGGTGGCGTGCTGGGCCTGGGCTGGTGGCAGCTGGCCCTGGTGCTGCTGGTCTTCACCCAGCTCACGATCTTCTCGGTCACCCTCTACCTGCACCGCAGCCAGGCGCATCGGGGCGTGGACTTCCACCCGGTGGTCGCGCACTTCTTCCGCTTCTGGACCTGGCTGACCACCTCGATGATCACCAAGGAGTGGGTGGCGATCCATCGCAAGCACCACGCCAAGGTGGAAACCGAGGACGACCCGCACAGCCCGGTCACCCGTGGCATCGGCCAGGTGTTCTGGCGCGGCGTGGAACTCTACCGCGAAGCGCGCGGCATGCGCGCGGACATCGAACAGTACGGTCGCGGCACGCCGGACGACGCGATCGAGCGCCGCCTGTACACCCCCTATGCCACGTTCGGCCCGGTGCTGCTGTTTGCGATCAACACGGTGCTGTTCGGCCTGCCGGGCATCGCCCTGTGGGCGATCCAGATGGCCTGGATCCCGTTCTGGGCCGCTGGCGTGGTCAATGGCCTGGGCCACTGGTGGGGCTACCGCAACTACGAGTCGGCCGACACCTCCACCAACCTGACGCCGTGGGCGTTCTGGATTGGTGGCGAGGAACTGCACAACAACCACCATGCGTTCCCCAGTTCGGCGCGCTTTGCGATGCGGCGCTGGGAATTCGACATCGGCTGGAGTGCGATCCGCCTGCTGCAGGCATTGCGCCTGGCCAAGGTCCTGCGTGTCGCGCCGGCCATGGACGTGCGCCCGAACATCGCCGTGCCCGACGCCGATACCCTGAAGGCACTGCTGTCGCATCGCTTCCAGGCGATGACCGACTACCAGCGCAACGTGTTCATGCCGGCATTGCGCGAAGAAGCGCGATACGCGGGTGCCAAGCTGCGCCGGTTGCTGCCGCGCCGGCTGCGCCGTGGCCTGGTCAACGACGGCCGCTGGTTGAAGCCGGACAGCCGCGCCCAGCTCAGCGAATGGGTCGCCCAGCGCCCGCGCATCCGCACCCTGGTGGAATATCGCGCGCGCCTGGCAACGCTGCTGGAAGCACGCGGCCACGATGCCGCCGAGCGCCTGCGTCAACTGCAGGCCTGGTGCCGCGAGGCCGAGGAAAGCGGCATCGCCGCGCTGCAGGCCTATGCCGCGCGACTGAAGGGCTACACCCTGGTGGGCGGATGAGGGCTGCGCTGACGGCATTGCTGCTGGCCGCCGTGTGCGCACCTGCCGTGCAGGCCCAGGTCAGCGACACTGCCAGCTATCTGCAGCGCATGGACAGCGATGGCGACGGCAAGGTCAGTGAAGCCGAGTACCTGCAGTGGATGCTGTATGCCTTCGATCGCATGGACCGCAACGGCGATGGCGTGCTGACCGCCGACGAGCTGCCCGGTGGCAAAGGCAGGGCCATCACCCGCGAACAGCAGCGGCAGGTGATCGTGCAGCGCTTCCACAAGCAGGACGCCAACGGTGACGGATTCCTGGATGCACGGGAACTGGCTGCACCGCCGCGCTGAGCGGCGCCAGTCGTAGCGTGCCCGGCTAAAGTTCGTCGGCGCGCTGCCGATGGTCTCTACGACTCGAACCCGGCGTACCGGTCGATCAGCAGAGACAGTGCGGGCTTGGCATGTCGACCGTGATGGAACGCGGTTGTGGGGACATGGAGGTTGGAGCAGTGCCGTTGCGATGATCGCTGCGCGTTGGGATCGCCCGCACTGACCTGACCGATGCCCAAGACCCCCCCAATGAATGCCAAACCTACCCTTCTCACCGCCATTCTGCTTGGCGGCGTCGCCTGGGCTGCACCGGCACTGGCCGACGAGCCGGCTATAGCCGTGGCGGCCGACGCCGAACCGCAGCAGGCCTCGGATACCGCACCGGCAGCACCTGCCTGGGAACATCGGGTTCCGACCAGTACCAAACTGGAGACCAATGCCGATGGCCAGCCGATCGGCGACCGGACGCTGCGTCTGGTGCAGCGTTCCACCACCGGCAAGGTCATCGCAGCACAGGCTGCCGTATCGCTGTTCGCCGGTGTCATAGGCGGCAGCGGTTTCAGGAAGGACCAGCTGAAAGGTACCCGTGTGGACACCGTGCCGAACCCGGCCTTCAGTTCGATGGAGCAGCAGGCACGCGCGGCCTTGGCGGCCTACTTCAGCGCCCATCCCGGCGCCATCCCCGAGCAGTCGCGGCCGGTGCAGGTCACCGTGGGGGACTTCACCCTGATCTACAAGGAGCTCGGCAATGCCGGGACCGAATACGAACTGCGCCAGAACGTGGACCTGGGCTTTCCATACCGACGCAAGCTGCCGACCATGCGCCTGACCGGTGGCGAAGGCGCGCATTGCCGCATTGCCGAACCGGTCTCGGCGTCGCTGGAAGCGTGGCAGGCCGATGACTACGCGTTGGCCCGGCAGACTGCCGAGCGCTACGCCGAAGCGTGCGTGGCCAGCTTCGCCGCCACACTGCCGACCCTGTTCCCGGACGGCACCCCGGCGGCGACCGTGGCGCCGCCGCCAGAGGCCACCGACGCGGCCTCGGCCGAAGTGGGCCAGGACGCCTGATGGCGGCACGCCGCCGGGGTGCGTTGCACCCAGGCGGTGATGGCCGCGCTGCCCGCAGGGCAGGAGGGCATAGAATCGTCCCATGCCTGAACTGCCCGAAGTAGAAACCACCCGCCGCGGCCTGGCGCCGCATCTGGAAGGCCGCCGCGTCCATGGCGTGATCCTGCGCCGCGCCGACCTGCGTTGGCCGATCCCGCCGGAAGTGGCCGAGCTGCTGCCCGGCCAGCGCATCGAAGACGTGCGCCGCCGTGCCAAGTACCTGCTGCTGGATACCGCCATCGGCAGCGCCGTGCTGCACCTGGGCATGTCCGGCAGCCTGCGCGTGCTGCCCGGCGACACCCCGTTGCGCGCGCATGACCATGTGGACATCAGCCTGGACAACGGCCGCCTGCTGCGTTTCAACGACCCGCGCCGCTTCGGCAGCCTGCTCTGGCAGCCGGCTGGCGAGATCCACCCGCTGCTGCAGGGGCTGGGCCCGGAGCCGCTGGACGACGCCTTCGACGGCGACTACCTGTTCGCCCGCAGCCGCGGCCGCAGCGCGCCGGTGAAGACCTTCCTGATGGACCAGGCGGTGGTGGTCGGGGTGGGCAACATCTATGCCGCCGAGAGCCTGTACAAGGCGGGGATCAGCCCGCTGCGCGAGGCCGGCAAGGTCACCCGCGAGCGCTATCGGCGGCTGGCCACGGCAGTGAAGGAAACGCTGGACTACGCCATCACCCGCGGCGGCACCACCCTGCGCGATTTCATCAGCCCCGACGGCGCGCCGGGCTACTTCGAGCAGGAGCTGCTGGTCTATGGCCGCGATGGCCTGCCGTGCCCTGGCTGCGGCCGCCCGCTCAAGCACGCCATGATCGGCCAGCGGGCAAGCGTGTGGTGCAGTCGCTGCCAGCGCTGAACGTCTTCATGCGCTGCACACGTGCAGCGCTATAGTCCAGCCGACATCCGCTGCGGGGGAGCGTTGGCGATGGACGAAGGCCCGGATATCACCGTATGGCTGGATGCTGCGCGCGGTGGCGACCGCGCCGCGCTCGACCGTGTGCTGACCACCCTGTACCAGGAACTGCACAGCATGGCCCGGCGGCAGCTGGCCGGGCAGCAGGGACGCACCCTGGATGCGACCTCGCTGGTCCACGAGTCCTACCTGAAACTGCTGGGCAGCCGCGGTGCGGCGCGCTTCGAGGACCGTGCGCACTTCTTCGCCTATGCGGCGTCGGCGATGCGCAGCGTGGTCGTCGATTACGCGCGCAACCGGCTGGCGCGCAAGCGCGGTGGCGACCTCAAGCGGGTGGCCGAGATTCCCGAGAACAGCAGCAGCGGCGTGCGCCTGGACGAGGATCTGCTGGCCCTCGATGTTGCATTGGAACGCCTGCAGGCCGTCGATGCGCACCTGGCCAAGGTGGTGGAGCTGCGCTACTTCGCCGGCTTGTCCGAACTGGAGATCGCCGAATTGAGCCAGCGCTCGGAGCGCAGCATCCGCCGCGACTGGCAGAAAGCGCGGCTGTTCCTGCTGGCCGCGATGCGCAGCGACTGAGTCGCCGCCACCCACACCATGGATACCGCCCGCTGGCAGCAATTGTCATCCTGGCTGGACCAGCTGCTGGAGCTGGCACCTGCCGCCCGCCAGCTGCGCCTGCAGCGCGTGAGCGCGCAGGACCCGACGCTGGGCCGCGAGCTGGAACACCTGCTGCAGCAGGAGGCCGACAGCCACGAGTTCATGGCCCAGCCCTTGTGGACCGCTACACCGCCAGGCCGCGCCGGAAGCGAGGTCGGGCCGTATCGGCTGCTGCATCCGCTCGGCGAAGGCGGCATGGGCGAGGTCTGGCTGGCCGAGCGCTGCGATGGCCTGTACCAGCGCCAGGTCGCGCTGAAGCTGCTGCGCAGTGGCGTCGCCGATCCGGGCCTGCGCCAGCGCTTCGGCCGCGAGCGGCAGATCCTGGCCCGCCTGCAGCACCCGCACCTGGCACAACTGCTGGACGCCGGGGTGGACCAGCACGGGCAGCCCTACCTGGCGCTGGATTACGTGGAAGGCGAGCCGATCAGCGACTACTGCCGGCGCCTGCAACCGCCGCTGGAAACGCGGCTGCAGCTGATGCTGCAGGTCTGCGCGGTGGTCAGCCATGCGCATGCGAACCTGGTGGTGCACCGCGACCTGAAGCCCTCCAACATCCTGGTACGCGCCGATGGCACGGTGAAACTGCTCGACTTCGGCATCGCCAAGCTGCTCGACCACGACGATCCGAACGCGGCCCATCCGGCTACCGAAATCCGCGCGTTTACCCTGCACTACGCCGCGCCGGAGCAGGTGCGTGGCGAGGCGGTGACGACCCTGACCGACGTCTATTCGCTGGGCGTGGTGCTGTTCGAGGTGGTCACCGGGCACAAGCCGTATCGGTTGCGCCGGCACAGTGACGCGGAATGGGAGCGCTCGATCCTGGATGTGCAGGCACCGCGTGCCTCGGCGCTGCTGCAACGGCTGGCCGCCGAGCCGGGAGCACCGAGACGGGCGCTGCTGCGGCAGGCCAAGCGACTGCGTGGCGATCTGGACGTGCTGCTGGAAAAGGCCCTGCAGAAAGACCCGCAGCAGCGCTACAGCTCGGCCGAAGCACTGGCCGGCGACCTGCGCCGCTACCTGCAGGGGCAGCCGATCCAGGCGCGTCCGCCGGGCGTGGGTTACCGGGTGCGAAAGTACGTGGGCCGCCATCGCTGGGGCGTGGCGCTGGCCGGGCTGGCCGCGCTGGCCCTGTTGGGGACCACGTCCTTCGCCCTGTGGCAGTTGCGCCAGGCGCGGGCGGAAATGGCGCGTGCGCAGGCCATGCAGGATTTCACTGTTGGCCTGTTCGACAAGGCGGCCAGCCAGCGCCACGGCCATTTCGACGTGCCGCAGTTGCTGGCCACCGGCCAGCAACGGGGCGAAGCCGAACTGGCTGACCAGCCGCTGGCGCTGGCCGAGCTGCAAGGGGTGATCGGCCGCCTGCGTATCGGCCTGGGCGACTACCAGCTGGCGCTGCAGACCCTGGACCAGCAGCGCCGGCTGCTGCAGGAGGTGGGCGAGGTGCCGCCGGCGCTGCAGATCGAGGCGGTTACCCAGCGCGGGCGCGCACTGCGCATGCTCGGCCGAGGGCGCGAGTGCCTCGCGCACCTGCAGCCACTGCAACCGCTGGCGGCCAGCAAGGCGGCGGTATTGCCGGCGGCCGTGGCCGAGTTCCACAGCCAGCTTGGGCGTTGCCAGGCCCAGCTGGGTGACGCCGATGCGGCGCGACGGTCGTTCCAGCAGGCGCTGGCGCTGCGCCACCAAGGGCTTGTCGAGCGCTTCGGGCGTGCTGAATCACTGGCTGATCTGGCCGCTCTGGACGCCGCCGCCGGACGCCTGCCGGCGGCGCTGGCGGGGTACCGGCAGGCGCTGGCCCTGCTCGGCCAACGCGCCGACGCCAGCAGCCCGCAGGTGATCAGCCTGCATCGCCAGCTGGGCGATGTGCTGGCCCGGCAGGGCGACACGCAGGCGGCAGCGGCCGAGCTGGAGCTGGCCTGGCAGGCAGCACAGGAGGCATGGGGGCCGCGCCACCCGGAGGCGCTGGTGGTACGCCGCGCACGCGCGCTGCTGGCCCTGCAGCGTGGCCAGCACGCGCTGGCCGGGCAGGAACTGCGGCAGGTACAGGCACAGCTGCTCGGTGCCCTGGGCCCGGATCATCGCGAGATCGGCTACGGCGAGTTCGCGCTGGGGAAATGGGCCAGCGCCAGCGGCGACCCCTCGGCGGCGGCAGCGCACTATGCCCGTGCGGTGGCGATCTGGCGCCAACCGGATCACGTCGCCCTGCTGCCGCAGGCGCTGCTTGCACAGGGGCAGGCCCTGCAGGAGGCCGGCCAGATCGCGCAGGCCCGCATCGTGCTGGCCGAGGCACGGCAGCTGCTGCTGGCCCAGCGCGGTCCGCAGGCACCGGCCCTGCAGGAGCTTGATGCCCGCCTTGCGGCATTGGCGCAGGCTGAACAGGGTATCGAGTCCACCGCTGCCCGTTAACGTTTGTCTGCCTATGATGGCCGACCTTTCCTTTGCTCCCGCGCCTGCATGCAACGACGCGACTTCATCCGCAATGCCTCCCTGGCCCTGGCCGCCTTCGGCCTGCCGTCACTGCCGGCCTGTGCGGCCAGCAAGAGTGGCCAGCTTGGGCTGCGCCGGCTTGGCCAGCCGCAGCCGTTCGATTTCGCCACCCTGAAGGGTCAGGCGCGCGCGCTGGCACAGGCGCCCTACCAAAGCCACAAGCGGGTGCTGCCGGGCAAGCTGGAGGCGCTGGACTGGGATCAGTACCAGTCGATCGGCTATCGCCAGGACCACGCCCTGTGGGCCGACCAGCCGGGTAAGTTCCAGGCCAAGTTCTTCCACCTGGGTCTGTACTTCCATTCGCCCGTGCGCATGTACGACGTGGTCGACGGCAAGGCGCAGGAACTGGCCTATGACGGCGCCGCGTTCAACTACGGCAAGAGCGGGTTGAAGAATGGTGAGCTGCCGGCCGACCTCGGCTTCGCCGGGTTCCGGCTGAACACGCGCAAGGACACCGACCGCGATTTCGCCGCGTTCCTGGGTGCCAGCTACTTCCGCGCAGTGGGCAAGGAAGGCCAGTACGGCCAGTCCGCGCGTGGCCTGGCCATCGACACCGGCATGGGCAAGCCGGAGGAATTCCCGGACTTCATCGCCTATTACCTGGAACAGCCTGCGGCCGACTCGGACACCCTCATCGTCTACGCGCTGCTGGATTCGCCCAGCGTGGCCGGTGCCTACCGCTTCGCCGTCACCAACGGTGATGTGCTGCTGATGGACATCGACAGCGCGCTGTACCCGCGCAAGGCGATCGAGCGCCTCGGCATCGCGCCCTGCACCAGCATGTACCAGGTGGGCGAGAACGACCGCCGCATGGGCTGGGACTGGCGCCCGGAGATCCACGATACCGACGGCCTGTCGCTGTGGACCGGCGCTGGTGAATGGATCTGGCGGCCGCTGCTGAACCCGCGCAACCTGCGCTTCAACATGTTCGTCGACCGCAATCCGCGTGGCTTCGGCCTGCTGCAGCGTGACCGCAACTTCGACCACTACCAGGACGACGGCGTGTTCTACGAGAAGCGCCCGTGCCTGTGGGTGGAGCCGAAGGGTGATTGGGGCGAGGGCTCGGTGCAGCTGGTGGAGATTCCCACCGTCGATGAAACCTTCGACAACATCGTGGCGTTCTGGAACCCGAAGGAAAAGCCGCAGCCGGGCAAGGAACTGCTGGTCGGCTACCGGCTGTACTGGGGCGCACAGCCGCCGGCGCATACGCCGCTGGCCCATTGCGTGGCCAGCCGCACCGGCCTGGGCGGGGTGATCGGCAAGAAGCGCGAGTATTTCTCGTGGCGCTTTGCGGTCGACTTCGAAGGCGGCGAACTGGCCAGCCTGATCGACAAAGCCGATGTCGAAGCGGTTGTCGAAACCAGCCGTGGCCGGGTGGAGATCGTCTCGGCGCGGCCGCTGCGCGAGATCAAGGGCTACCGCGCGATGTTCGACCTGGTGCCGCCGGAGGGCAGCAGCGAGCAGATCGACATCCGCCTGTACCTGCGCAGTGGCGGCAAGACCCTCACCGAAACCTGGCTGTACCAGTACACCCCGCCGCCGGCTGGTGCGCCGGAGCGCACGCTGTACTAAGAGGGTTTATCGGCAGGGCTGCGCCCTGCACCCGCTGTAGTGCCGGCCGCTGGCCGGCAACCTCAGCAGCAACAG
>NZ_JBFRFC010000008.1:0-245446 GCF_052114625.1 Stenotrophomonas sp. 2YAF26
GGGTGTCAGCCGCATGGATGCGGCTGCCAAGMCTACAAGGACGTACTTGCGGCGTCCCCGCAATCCGACACCGCCCCGCCTCCCACSGAATGCCAGCTGTTGCTGTTGCTTCGGCCTCTGCGGGTGCCGGGCGCCGCCCGGCCGAACCCCCGTTACCTCAACAGCTGCGCGGTCATGCCCAGCGGCCGTGCATGCTCATCCATGTGCAGGGTGATGGCCTTGGCACCGAACATCTGTTCGGCAAGCTGATCGCTGGCGCCCAGCGAATGGGCGATTTCCGCACGACTTGCGTCCTCGTGCGGGCCGCGCCGTTCCTTGCCGGCGAAGCGGTAGCGGTTGTACTCGGCCCAGGCGATCAGCAGCAGCGCACAGCACGCCAGGATCACCGGCAGGGCGATGATCACGAACGGGTCGAGATGCTGCTTGCGCTCGTACAGCTGCAGCCACGCCAGCTGCCCACCGAGCAACCAGGACACCAGCGTGACCAGCGGTGCCCACAGGTAGAAGTAAAACCCCCAGAACGCCAGGGTCACAAATCCCCAGGCGGTGCGCTGCAGGCGGGGCTGCTTGAGCGGCTTCTGGATCAGCCGCGAGTCGAAGCGGTTGGACGGCGTCCTGGCGGTCGTCTGGCGATGTGCGTTCATCGTATACCTCTGTCTGGGCTGACCCAGGTGGCACGCTTGCCACGCCGCCGGAGAAGGGTCTTCGGCAGCGCCACCAGCGTGGTGAACAGGCTGATCAACCAGTACGCCATCGGGTACCAGATGACCCAGAAATAGTTGCGGCCGATATGCGTTTCGTAACGCCTGTCGATGATCAGGCTGCTGGCGAACTGCAGCAGGCAGACCAGGGCCAGGATCACGCCATGCCATTGCGGCAGCAACGTGTCGATGTACAACGACGGCGGCATCGGGATGAACTTGCCCACTGCCCACAGCAGGATGATCACCAGCATGGTGTAGGCCCACAGCACGCTGAGGATGTATTCCAGCAGCACGCCCCACATCCGCCGCTTGCGCCAGCTGAACAACGATGAGCCGTGGCGCAGCAGGACTTCCACACCGCCCTGTGCCCAGCGCAGTCGCTGCCGCCACAGGCCTTTCAGCGTTTCCGGCATCAGGATGAAGCACAGCGCATTGGGCTCGTAACGGATGTCCCAATGATCCAGCTGCAGCCGCCAGCTGATGTCGATGTCCTCGGTGACCATGTCATCGGCCCAATAGCCGATGCGGTGCAGGGCGGTGCGACGGAACGCGGCAATGACCCCGGACACGGTGAAGATGCGGCCGTACACGCGTTGGGCGCGCTTGATCATGCCGATGATCGAGGAGAACTCCGCCACCTGCAGACGGCCGAGCAGGGTGGAGCGATTGCGGATCCGCGGGTTGCCGGTTACCGCACCCACGCGCGGGCCGCTGGTCAGGTGCCAGACCATCCAGTGCATGGCGAACTCTTCCAGCATGGCATCGCCATCGATGCACACCAGGTACTCCGATCTCGCGGCCAGCGCGCCCATGCGCAACGCATTGGCCTTGCCCAGGTTGCGGTCCAGATGGACCACGCGCAGGCGCGGATGAAGCGCTGCAAGCGCGTCCAGGCGGATGCCGGTGTCGTCGGTGCTGCCATCGTTGATGGCGATCACCTCGAAGTCCGGGTAGCGCTGGGCCAGTGCCGCGCCGAGGGTGTCGTCCAGGTTCGCCGATTCGTTGTGGCACGGGATCAGCAGGCTGGCGAACGGATACTCCGCCATCGGTGGTGGGTCGTTGCGCGGCCGCGACTTCCGCTCACGGCGGAAGAAGTAGTACAGGCCCCCGGACATCCAGAAGAACGCCATCACCATGGGGTAGAAGAAGGCGAACTGGAACATGGCGTTGAGCCACGGATTCATGTCCACGTCACTTCTCCGGATACGGGAAGTTGCGCGCGGACATCGCCGCGCGTGCATCCTGGGTCGACGGCTTGTCGGCGATGAAATCGTCCGGGTACCACGCGAAATGGCGCACGCCCTGTGCCTGCAGGCGGCGGATCTGCGCGCGCAGCTGTTCGCCGCTGATCGGCCGCTGCGTGCGCCAGTCCACGGTCTGCAGCTCGAACATCGTGTGCTTCAGCTCGGGGTCGTGCGCACGCACGGCCACCACCAGCTTGTCCAGCCAACGCTGCGGGCGGCGGCTGCCTTCCATCCAGGGCATCGCCATCAGCGCGGTGCGGTCGTAGGCCTTGTTGAACAGGTCCAGGCGCTGGGCGAACCACGCCGCGCTCTGCGGCTCCAGCACCGGCTGCGCGTACAGGTTGCGCACGGTGCCCAGCTTGGGGCGCCAGCGTTGTGCGCTGTCACGCAGTTCCAGCGTGAAATCAATCAGCGCCTGGGTGCGGCCGCCGTCGCTGCCTTCCTGCGGCAGCTGGGCAAGTTCGGTATCGCGCACGTAGCCGTCATCGTGGAACAGCAGGCCTTCGAAATACGAATTGATCGCCAGGTCTTCGTAGATGTCCTTGATGATCTGTCGTGCCTGCGGCTTGGTGAAATCCAGGCGGTACATGCCATCGCGTTCCGGGCTCTGGATGCCCAGCGCCGCACGCTGCGCGGCGTCGGGCAGTTCATAGCCCAGCACCGGCAACCACGCATACACCTTCACCCCGGCACGGGTTTTCAGCTGCCAGGCGACGCGGTTGAACAGGTCCGCGCGCATCGGCAGGTGGCGGTTCGGGAAGTACAGGGCATCGGCGGTGTTGTTGCCGTCCGGATCGGCGAAGGCCTGCAGGTAGACATGGGTCGGGCCGATCCGCTTCACCCGCTCGATCAGCGCATCCAGGTTGCGCGCCTGCTGTGCAGGGTCACTGTCGTAGACCGAGTCCATATCGATCTGCAGTGCACGGGTGCCGTCCAGATTGACGTTGCGGCGCAGCTCGAAGGCCAGCGAGGTGATGTTCGGATTGCTGGTCACCAGCAGGCGTGCCAAGCCATGCAGGTCAGCCGTCACCGGCGTGCTGCGACCTTCCAGGTCGAAGGACACCGGCATGCCCAGCTGCTCGGCGATGTCGTTGCTCAACTGGTTGTAGGCCGCATACGGCCAGACGATCGCTTTCGGGCGTACACCCAGTTCCTTCTCGATGCGCTGCACGCTGCGGCCGAGATCGTCGCGCAGGCGCTTCTCGTACTCCTGCGCGCTTTCGTAGCGCTGCGCCTTGGGGTCGTAGATGCGGGTGATCACCGCCGGGGTCTGGTTGCCCTGCGGGTTGGACTGCACGCCGTGGTGCAGGTTGTCGGTATGGCTGGCCAGTTCGATCAGGCCGCTGGCCTGCATCTCGCGCAGCTGGTCCCAGGTCAGGAAGTCGTCACGGCCGAAGGGACGGTAGCCGTAGTCGATGGTGCGTCCCGGTGCCATGTCCACGTAGTCGGTGATCACCGCCACCAGCGCCGGATAGTTGTACGCGCGCAGCAGGGGATAGACGCGGCTGTACACGCTGCGCAGGCCGTCGTCGAAGGTCAGCAGCACCGGCCGCGGCGGCAGCGTTGCTTCGCCGCGCGAGGCGTTGATCAGCTGTGACAGCGAGACCGGGTGATAGCCATGCGCGGACAGCCAATCCAGGTGTGCGGCGAAGTTCTGCGTGCTGACCGCGTAGGCGTCGCCGTCGGATTTTTCCAGCACATCATCGCGCACGTCGTGGTAGCTGAGCACCAGCAGGCCGTTGTCGGCCGCGTCCAGTTCCGTGGCTGAGACGGCGCGCTGGGCTGCGGCGGGCAGGGCGAGGGCCAGCAGCGCCAGCAGCAGTACGGTTGTCAGGTTGCGAAGCATCCGTTCCATCTCATTCTCCCCAGCGCAGCGCGGCATCGAAGCCGATATGTCGTTCACGTTGGCCGTCGTAGACCGGCCGCGACCAACTCACGCCGTACTCGAGGATCCGCCCTTGATCGAACTGCCATTCGTGGCGATAGGCCACGGTCGGAATGATTGAACTGCCAAAACCTTCCTGCCAGTAGTTGCCCACCGACACCGTCAGGCGATGGCGGAAGTGGCGCTCGTAATGGCGCCACAGCTGTTGGTCGATGCGCAGGCCCACTTCCACCGAGCGATCCCGCGAGGGGTTGAAGTAGGGCGCATCGTCGCGGCTGCCACGGCTGGTGTAGACGCTGCCCAGGCCATCGATCAACAGGCGCGGGCGGGTCAACAGCCGTTGTTCGATCGCACTGTTCAGCGTATCGCGGCGGTTGCCATCGTCGTAACGGAACTGGCTGCCACCGAAGCTCCAGTGGGTGCGCTCGTTGCGCGTGTAGTCCACTGCAACCGCAACGCTGTCGGCGGTGATGCCGGCCACGCGTGCCTGCATCGAGGCTTCCGGGTCATTGCGGGCAGCGGTTACGCCGGCATGCCAGCGATCATTGAACTGCCAGCCGAAGCCGCCGCGCAGGCCGGTGTCGCCGATGCTGTCGTTGGGGCGCGTCACCGCCGCCTCGGCATCGAGGCGGTCGAAGCGGTAGCGCACGCCGGCACCGATCCACAGCGGATCGATGTCCTGGTCCTGGAAGCTGACCGAACGGCGGTCGGCGAAGGCAAACAGGCGCCAGCGGTCGTTGAGAACCGGCGAGGCCACTTCCACGCCGTAGTGCAGGTCGTCGTTGCCCAGCGGCGAGGTGCCGCCACCGCCGGAACTGCGGCCACCCTCGACCTTGGCCAGCAGCTGCCAGCCGCGATGGGCGCGCCAGTCGCGGTCCATGCGTTGCACCGCCGGCTGGCTTGGATAGCGAGCCAGCAGGTCGTCATGCAGCGGCCGCGCCAGGTCGTCGCGTTGCAGCTGCACGTAGGATTCGTACATGCCCAGGCGCGGCGCGATGTCACGCGGGTCCAGGGTATAGGCCATCTGGTGGCGCTCAAGTGCCCGCCGTGGCCAGCCGCGCAGCTGGTAGACGCTGCCCAGTGAAGTCTGCAGGCTGCCATTGCCCGGGCCGACCTCGACCAGGGCTTCCAGTTCGCGCTGGGCCGTGGGCAGGTCGCCGCTGTAGGCCCGCACCATCCCCAGGTTCAGGTCGGCCTCGTAGCGCGCCCAGTTCTGGAAGGGGGTCTTGCCGCCGCCCCAGCGCCAGGCCGGTTCGTCCTTCTGCCAGGCCTGCAGGTAGCCCACCGCCTTCTCCGCCTGCTCGGTTTCCAGATAGGCATAGGCCAGCTCCGAGCGTGACTCGAAGCGTGAGGGATCGTTCTTTGCGGCGGCCTCCAGCAAGGGAATGGCCTCTTCCGGGTTCTGGGTGGCCATCAGCGAGTCGCCTACGGCTGGCAGCACGTAATCAGGCAGTGCATGGCCTTCGCGCTGCAGCGCCCGCGCCTCGTCGCGCACCTGCGCGTGGCGGGCCAGGCGGTTGAGCAGGATCAGCCGGTCCATGCGGATCCGCAGCGGCGCTTGCGCCAGCGCGGTGCCATCGCGCTCGACGTACTGCTCCATTTCCGCCAGCGAAGCCTCGGCCTCGTCCAGCCGGGTGTCTTCGCTTTCCCCGTAGGCCAGGCTCCAGTTGACCAGTTTGGCCACGTAGTTGGCCTCCAGCCGCGCTCTCTGGTCCTGGTCGAACAGGTTGGGCCGGGCCTGGTAAAGCCTCCAGGCACGATGGGCGTTGCCGATGTCGCCCAGGGTCAGTACCTGCAGCTTGTACAGCAGGTCGTCGTTGGGCTCGCGCAGCTGCGCCCGCTCGATCGCCGCCAGCGCATCGACCCAGCGTGCCTGGTCACGGTAGTGCCCGATCTCGGCGAGCCGGTCGGCGCGCGTTATCACGGTGGGCGGCGGGGCCGCATCGGCCCAGTACGCCAGAGTGGCGCAGGCCAGACCGACGCACAGCGCCAGTGGACGGTGAACAACCATGAGACCCCCTAAGCATCCATTGCTGAACGATGTGCTGAAAAGTGTGACGCACATCACATGCCAACTATAGCTGACGCTCTGCCAAAGCGCCTACTTCCTATCCGTACCTTGTTGACGGAGAGTCCTTGGATGACCGGCCAGCCCTGTCGCAACGCGTTGTCGCGCATACACTTTCCGCTGTCCACTGGAACGGCACGGGGCAGCCTGAGGCCGCCCTGTGGGGGCGCACCACGCTGGCAGGGCCGGTTCTGGACACGAAACGGGTCAGCTTTGGACACGCTACGTCACCCGCTGCGGTGGCGGTGTGTAGATCGCGGTAGTGGGGTGTGTGGGTCCAGCTTCACGGCGGCGGGCGTCAGCCCGCCGGTCCGGTCACCACAGGTCTTCCAGCTTGCGCGGCTTGCAGGCCACCCACGAGGCGCACAGCATCAGCAGCGCGCAGCCGAACAGGAAGGCGAAGGGCAGGGTCCAGCCCTCGCTGACGGTGTGCAGCCAACCGACCAGGAACGGGCCCAGGCAGCTGAAGCTGTAGCCCACGCCCTGCATGAAGCCGGACAGGGCCGCCGAACCGGTGGGGGTGCGCGTGCGCAGATTGATCAGGGTCAGCGCCAGCGGGAACGTGGACGGCCCGACGCCCAGCAGGCAGGCCCACAGCAACGGCGCCTTCATCGGGGCGAACAGCAGGCCGGCGAAAGCGATGACGAAGGCCGAGAAGCCGATCAGCACCAGTGGGAAGGGATTCTGCAGGCGTACCGCCAGCGATGGGATCACCAGCGATGGCAGCAGGCCCAGTGCCGAAAACACCGCGACCATCACCCCGCCGAAGGCAGGCGTGGCGCCGGCTTCGACCACGATGCGCGGCAGCCAGGTGAACATCGAATAGGTCATCAGCGAGGTCATGCCGAACATCAGCGTCATGCTCCAGCCCAACGACGTACGCCAGACCCTGCCGTGCGGCTGCGCGGTGGGATCGTTGCTGTCCAGCACCGGTTTCGGTGCGCGGCGCGCCAGCAACAGCCATGGCAGCGTGGCGGCCAGCGCCAGCAGCGCCCACATGCCCAGCGACACCCGCCAGCCTGCGGCGTTGGCCACCGGCACCGCCAGCAGCGCCGGCATCATCGTGCCCAGCTGCAGCACGCTGATGTACAACGTGCTCATGGTGCCGACCTTGTTGGCGAAGTAGCGCTTCACCAGCGGCGGCACCACCACGTTGCCGATACCCATGCCCGCCAGTGCGATCACCGAGCCCAGCAGCAGGGTGCCGACATTGCCGGCGCTGGAGCGCAGCAGCAAACCGGTGGCGGCCATCAGCATGGCCAGCAGGGTGGTGCGCTCAAGGCCCAGGCGTCGTGCCAGCGCCGGGGTGGCGACGCCGAACAGTGCGAACGAAGCGGTCGGCAGCATGCCCAGCACGCCGGTCATGGTGGTGCCGAAGCCGAACTGCTGGCCCAGCACGTCCAGCAGCGGGGTGATCGAAGTGACGGCAGTACGCAGGTTGACCGCTGCCAGCAGGATTGCGGCGAACGCCAGCAGGCGACCGTGCAACAACGATGGCGAAGGGGAGGTGGGGGACGTCATGCGGTGTTCCTTGCAGGTGGCGCACGCCGCGCAGGTGGCGTGCAGCGCCCGCACCGGACGGGGCCGGTGTGGCAGGTGGGGGAGTGGCGGCCATTGTACGTGGCCGGCCGCGTCGGGTCCTCGACCCCGCTCCGGTGCGTACGTGGCTGATGGCAGCGCAGCCGGCTGTCCCGGATTCCGGATACAAAAAAACCCGGAGGACACTGATGTCTTCCAGGCTTCTTGGTGACCACCGAAGTGGTCGGGGAGACAGGATTCGAACCTGCGACCTCTACGTCCCGAACGTAGCGCTCTACCAGACTGAGCTACACCCCGAAGGGAGCCGCCTATTCTAGCCATTTCCCCCGATGGCGGCAAGGGGGAGGGCCGTTCTGCTTCGCTGCCGTGGCAGCGACTCCTGCGGGAACAAAAAAGCCTGGAAGACTTCACCAGGCTTCAATGCGACCACCGAAGTGGTCGGGGAGACAGGATTCGAACCTGCGACCTCTACGTCCCGAACGTAGCGCTCTACCAGACTGAGCTACACCCCGAAGGAGCCGCCAAGAATACGGTGTGAAGGCCGTATCGGCAACCCTTTTTTACAGTTTCAACGCACTTCCTTGTCGGCGCGGGCGCTTTCGCGCGCTTCGAACCACATCCCGTTGAGGATGGCCACGACCGAAGCCAGTCCGGCGCCGAGAATCCAAGCGAAATACCACATGGTCAATCTCCTGTGTGCGAGGGGTGTGCCGACCCTGGGCCGGCACACGGGCAATCAGTACGCGTTGGGGTTGTCGTCCATGTCCTCGACCGTCGTCTTGCCCTTCAGCACGCGGTACACCCAGGTGGTGTAGGCGAGGATGATCGGCAGGAAGATGGCCGTGGCCAGCAGCATGACCCACAGCGTGAGGTGGCTGGACGAACTGTCCCAGACGGTCAGGCTGGAGGTGGGCTGGCTGGAGGACGGCAGCAGGAACGGGAAGATCGCAAAGCCGACGGTGAGGATGATGCCGGCAATGGACGCGCCCGAGGCGATGAAGGCCAGGCCGCCACGACGCGCGCGCAGCAGCACCGCACTGGCAAGCGCACCCAGCAGGCCCAGCACCGGGAACACCAGCGTTGCCGGCATGCTGCTGTAGTTGCGCAGCCAGCCACCTGCAGCGGACCCCAGTTCGGCGGTCTTCAGCAGCGGATTGGTCGGCCCGTCGGTCACCACCTGCGAGGTGATCTGGTAGCCCGGCAGGCCGAAGGCCACCCAGGCGCCGGCAGCGGCGAACAACACGAAGCTGATGATGGCGGCGATGCTGCCGTAGCGCGCTGCACGTTCGGCCACCGGGCCGTCGGTCTTGAGCACCAGCATGGCCGCACCGTGCGACACCAGCATGGCCACGCTGATCAGGCCGGCGATGAGCGCGAACGGCGTGAGCAGGCCGAAGAACGAACCGGTGTAGGTCACGCGCAGTGTGTCATCGAAGTGGAACGGCACACCCAGCAGCACGTTGCCCACGGCGACGCCGGCAATCAGGCCCGGCAGCAGGCCACCGACGAACAGCACGCGGTCCCAGTTGTCGCGCCAGCGCTTGGACGGCAGCTTGCTGCGGTACTTGAAGCCGACCGGGCGCAGGATCAGCCCGAACAGCATCGCAAACACCGCCAGGTAGAAGCCGGAGAAGCTGACCGCATACAGCGGCGGCCATGCGGCGAAGATCGCGCCGCCACCCAGCACCAACCAGACCTGGTTGCCTTCCCAGACCGGGCCGACGGTGTTGATCACCAGCCGGCGTTCTTCATCGGTCTTTGCCACGAACGGCAGCAGCGTGCCGACGCCAAGGTCGAAACCATCCATGACGGCCCAGCCGACCAGCAGGATGCCGAGCAGCAGCCACCAGATCACGCGGAGCGTGGTGTAATCAAGTGCAATGAATTCCATCTGGATTCTCCTGCCTCAGGCCTGGCCGGGGGCAACGGCATTGGGGGAAACAGGGCGGATGTCGGCCTGCAGCGTCGGCAGGATGTCGTCCGGGCCCTTGCGGACCGCCTTCAGCATCAGCTTGATTTCGATGATCAGCAGCACCGTGTACAGGCTGGTGAACACCGCCAGCGTGGTCAGGATTTCATGCAGTGCCAGGCCCGAAGCCGCATAGAAGGTGGGCAGCACGCCGTCCACTGCCCACGGTTGGCGACCGTACTCGGCCACGAACCACCCGCATTCGATCGCGATCCACGGCGCCGGCAGGCTCCACACGGCCAGCTTCAGGAACCAGCGCTTGTCCTGGAAGTTGTTGCGGCACGAGTAGTAGAAGGCCAGCGCGAAGAAGGCGATCAGGTAGAAGCCCAGCCCGGCCATGATGCGGAAGGTCCAGAACAGCGGCGCCACGCGCGGTACGGTATCCATCGCGGCCTTGGAGATTTCCTCCGGCGTCGCGTTGAGGATGTCTTCGCGGTAACGCTTCAGCAGCAGGCCATGGCCGAGATCCTGCCAATGGCGATCAAACATTTCACGCGCTGCAAGATCGGTCTTGTCCTTCTTCACCCGTTCCAGTGCGCCATAGGCGATCTGGCCACCGCGGATGCGGTGCTCGGCACGCTCCACCAGTTCCAGGATGCCCGGAATCGGCTGGTCCAGCGAACGGGTGGCGATCAGGCCCATCAGGTATGGGATCTTGATCGCGTAGTCGTTGGTGTGGGTGTCCTGGTTGGGAATGCCGAAGGCGGTGAAGTCGGCCGGCGCACGCTCGGTCTCCCACATCGCTTCGATCGCCGCCAGCTTCATCTTCTGGTGCTCGCTGGCGGCATAGCCGCTCTCGTCACCCAGCACCACCACCGACAGCGAGGACAGCAGGCCGAAGGCCGCGGCCACCGCGAACGAACGGCGGGCCATGTCCCTGTGCTTGTTGCGCAGCAGGTACAGGGCGCTGATGGACATCACGAAGATTGCACCGGTCACGTAACCGGCACTGACGGTGTGCACGAACTTGGCCTGCGCCACCGGGTTCAGCAGCACCGCGGCGAAGTCGACCACTTCCATGCGCATGGTTTCCGGGTTGAACACCGCACCGGTCGGGTTCTGCATCCAGCCGTTGGCGATCAGGATCCACACCGCCGACAGGTTGGTGCCCAGCGCCATCAGCCAGGTCACGGTGAGGTGCTTGACCGGGCTCAGGCGCTTCCAGCCGAAGAAGAACAGGCCGATGAAGGTCGCTTCCAGGAAGAACGCCATCAGGCCTTCGATGGCCAACGGCGCACCGAAGATGTCACCCACGTAGTGGCTGTAGTACGACCAGTTCATGCCGAACTGGAACTCCATCACCAGGCCGGTGGCCACGCCGATGGCGAAGTTGATGCCGAACAGGGTGCCCCAGAACAGGGTCATCTGCCGCCAGACCTGCTTGCGGGTCATGACGTACACGCTTTCCATGATGGCCACCATGAAGGACAGGCCAAGCGTGAGCGGTACGAATAGGAAGTGGTACATCGCGGTCAGAGCGAATTGCAGCCGCGACAGTTCTACGACTGTCTGATCAATCATGGCCTGGCTACCTCGTTGGATAGTGCCGTTGCAGGTGGCGGGAAGGGTGGTCTACGGGGTGAATGATGTGACCGACTACTTCAAACAGCCTTGATCCAGATCAATGTATGAACAGGTATTCAGGAGGATCGTATGCCAACCCGATGAAGACTGCGACCGCCGGCCGCAGGGGAAGGCTGTTGCCTGCGCCTACAATGCCGTCCATCCCCCTGCTGCCTGTGAAGAGCCTTGAGCGCTGCCGAACCGACCGCTGACGCCCCTGATCGGGATGACGAATCGACCCGCCTGCGGCGTGTGCGTACCGCCTGGCTGGCCGATCTGGCCCGTGCCGCGAAGGGGCGGCAGCGGCTGGCGTCGCTGTGCATCAGCGTGTCCGGTGCGCTGTTGATCGCTCAAGCTGCCGCCATCGCCTGGCTGGTGCAGCAGGTGCTGGTCGAGCGCGTGCCGCTGGCCCAGGGCCTGCCGGTGCTGGCCGCGTTGGCGGTGATCCTTGTCGTGCGCACCCTGCTGGGCAGTGCCACCCAGGCTGCGGCGGGTGACGTTGCCGATGCCGCACGCCTGTCCCTGCGCGAGCGTGTCTTCGCGCGTCTGCTCGGGCACGGCCCATTGTGGCTGCGGCAGCGCCGTACCGGTGAACTGGGCGAGTTGATGCTGCATCACGGCGATGCGATCGAGAACTACTACAGTGGTTTCCTGCCGGTGCGCACCGAAGTGGTGGTGGTGCCGTTGTTGATCCTGGCTGCTGTGGCCTGGGTGGATTGGGTAGTTGCACTGATCCTGCTGTTCACTGCGCCACTGGTGCCGTTTTTCATGATGCTGGTGGGCTGGGGCGCCGAAGCCGCCGGGCGCGCGCAGCTGGGCGAGCTGGCGCGGATGAGTGGGCACTTCGCCGATCGCATCAAAGGCCTGGGCCTGCTGCGCCTGTATGGCCGTGGGGAGGCCGAGCTGGCCGGCATCGAGGCTGCGGCAGAAGGTGTGCGCGTGCGCACGATGAAGGTGCTGCGCATCGCTTTCCTGTCGTCCACCGTGCTGGAATTCTTTGCCTCGGTCAGCGTGGCGATGGTTGCGTTGTATCTGGGCCTGAGTTATCTGGGCCTGATGTCGCTGCATGCGTCTGTGCCGACGCTGGGGGCGGGCTTGTTCTGCCTGCTGCTGGCACCGGAGTTCTACGCACCGTTGCGGCGCCTGGCCGCGCACTATCACGACCGTGCCAATGCACTGGCCGCCGCCGCCGAGGTGGAGCGTCTGCTGCAGGTGCTGCCGGAAGACGAGACAACTACAATCGATGGCAGTGTGCCGCTGGCACCGGAGCCAGCCGAGGCCGCCCTGCCGCCACTGCAGGCGCACGGTCTGGTATTGCGTCCGTTGGGCGCTGCCCACGATGTGCTGCAGAATCTGGACCTGCAGCTGGAACCGGGCCAGCGTCTGGCCCTGGTCGGCCCCAGTGGCAGCGGCAAGAGCACGTTGCTGGAGGCGCTTGCCGGTTGGCTGCCGCCGCGTGCCGGCCGGGTGCAGCTGCGGCCGGGGCTGCAGGTGGCCTATGCCAGCCAGCGTCCCTATCTGTTCCACGGCACCATCGCCGAGAACCTGCGACTGGCCGATCCCGGTGCCAGCGACGCGCGCCTGCGCGCCGTTGCCGAAGCCGCCCAGGTGCTGCAGTTCGCACAGCGCCTGCCGCAGGGGCTGGATACGCTGATCGGCGAGCGCGGCTTTGGCTTGTCCGGTGGCGAAGCACGTCGCATCGGCCTGGCGCGCCTGCTGCTGCGCGATCCGCAGGTGCTGCTGCTGGACGAGCCGACCGCGTTTCTCGATGCCGAAACAGAAGCAGCGCTGCTGCGCAGCCTGGCCGCCTATGCGCGCGGACGCAGCGTGGTGGTGGCCACCCACAGCCCGGCGGTGATCGCCTGGGCCGACCGCTGCCTGCTGTTGCCCGAAGGGCGCCTGGTTGAGCCGGCGCAGGCGGTACGCGTATGAGCCGCTCTGCCGATTCGCTGCGCACGGTATTCCTGCGTCATCGCCCGCGCCTGCTGCTGGCAGTGCTGCTGCTGTGGACCACGATGCTGGCCGGCACCGCCCTGCTGGGCCTGTCCGGTGGCTTCCTCACTGCTGCAGCGCTGGCCGGTGCAGCGGGCCTTGGCCAGGGCTTCAACTTCTTCACTCCGTCGGCCGGCATCCGCGGCCTGACCATGGCGCGCATCGCATCGCGCTACTTCGAAAAACTGGTGGGGCATGATGCCACCCTGCGCATCGCCCGCGACCTGCGCGTGTGGTTCTTCCGTCGCGCGCTGCCACTGGCCCCGGCACGGCTGGGTGCGACCCGCACCGGCGATCTACTGGCGCGGCTGCTGGGTGACATCGGTGAAATCGATGGCCTGCTGGTGCGTGCCATCGGCCCGCTGCTGGCGCTGGGCGCGTTGACGTTGGTGGGCGTGGGCTCGGCAGCGTTGATCCTGCCATCGGCAGCGGTGCTGCTGGCGGTACTGGCGTTGCTGATCGGCATCGGCGTGCCGTGGCTGGGCGTGAGGGGACATGACAGTGAAGAGGCCGACCGCGCTGCACATCGTGCGGCGTTGCGCACGGCGGCATTCGAGGGGCTGGAAGGGGCGGCTGATCTGGCCGCGCTCAACGCTGGCAATGCCTGGCAGTTGAAGGTGCGGGTGGCGGCCAAGCAGGTGGCCTCGCGCGATCGTCGTCGACGCCTGCGGCTGATCGCTGCATCAACGCTGCATGGTGTGCTGGCCGGGCTCGGCCTGGTAGCGATGCTGGCACTGGCGCTGCATGCGGCCGAGCAACAGCGCATCGCGCCGGAAATGGCCGCCGGGCTGGTGTTCCTGACCGTGGCGATGATTGAACTGTGGGCGGGCATGGGCCTGGCCTGGCAGGCGCTGCAATCGGGCCGCATTGCGGCCGCGCGCCTGCAGGGCATCGTCGAGCAGGCACCTTCGGTGCAGGAGCCGGTGTCGCCGCAGCCGCTGGCGCCGGCGGCGACCGTGCATTGGGACGATGTGCACTTCCAGTGGCCGGGCGCCGCACGGCCGGTGCTGCGTGGCCTGCAGCTGACGCTGGCACCGGGCGAGCGCATCGCCATCCGTGGCGACAGCGGCAGCGGCAAGACCACCTTGTCGAGCCTGCTGCTGCGCCTGTGGGATCCGCAGCAAGGGCGGTTGACCTACGGTGGCCAGGACCTGCGTGATGTCGCCCAGGCCGATTGGCACCGGCACCTTGCGTGGCTGCCGCAGAACGCGCCGGTGTTTGCCGGCAGCGTGGCCGCGAACCTGCGGCTGGGCGATCCCGAGGCCAGCGACGAGGCGTTGTGGGCGGTGCTGCAACGGGTACGGCTGGGTGAATGGGCCGAGCGCAACGGCGGCCTGCAGGCGTGGGTGGGCGAGAACGGCGCAACGATGTCGGCCGGCCAAGCGCGGCGTCTGGCGCTGGCGCGCGCGCTGCTGCGCAATGCACCGATCCTGCTGGTGGATGAGCCCACCGAAGGCCTGGACGTGGATACCGCGCGCGCACTGCTGCAGGACCTGCCGGCACTGCTGGAAGGGCGCAGCCTGCTGATGATCACCCACGATGACCTGCCCGCGGGTGTGGTGGATGTGCAGTACCGGTTGGTGGACGGGGGGCTGGTCCGCGAACCGCTTCGGTAGATGCCGACCTTGGTCGGCTATCCACGCGTGGCGTGGATCTACAGGGCAGCTAGCGCGAAAACGCGCGCAGCATCACCGCGATCGAGGCCACGTTGGCCAGGACGCACAACCAGAACACCCACTGGAACGGCGCCTTGCGATGTTTGTGGCGGAACAGCGCCTGGCCGAGCAGCGCGCCGGGCCAGCCGCCGGCAAAGGCCAGCAGCTGCAGCGTGCGTTCGGGCGTCCTCTGCTGTTTTCGCTGCGCGGCGCGCTTGTCGTGTCCATACAGGCCGAACGACACCGCACTGGCCAATGCACACCATGCGCCCAGCCACAGCGGAAACACGCCGGTTGCGGTCAAGCCGATCAACGCACCGAGCGCGGCCAGTGCGAGATTGCGCCGCCACGCCACTACAGTTCGTCGAGGAAGCCGCGCACGGCCGGGCCGAAGCGCTCGAAGTCGACCAGGAACGCGTCATGACCCTGTGGCGATTCCAGGCCGATGAAGCGCGCGTCCGCGCCACCAGCGCGCAGGCCATCGGCGACCTGTTGCTGCTGCTGCACCGGAAACAGGATGTCGGTGTTGGCGCCGATCGCCAGTGCCTTGCCGACGCGGATGCTGGCCAGTCCGGCCAGCACATCGCCATCGCCATACTCGGCCAGATCGAACCAGTCCATCGAGCGGCTCAGGTACAGATAGCAGTTGGGATCGAAAAAGCGCACGAACCGGCGTGCATGGCCTTCCAGATAGCTCTCGACCTGGAATTCCAGGCCGAACGGATCATCGTCGGCCTGGTCTGAATCCAGCCGCACGCGACCGAAGCGGCCATCCCATTCCAGCGCCGAGCGGTAGGTGATCACGCCCAGCTTGCGTGCCATGCGCATGCCCGATTCCGGGTACGCCTCATTGTCGTAGTGGCCACCGTTCCAGTGCGGGTCCAGGCGGATCGCTTCGCGCTGCAGCGAACGGATGGCGATCGAGAACGGCAGGGCCTGCGCGCTGCCGGAAATGTTGATATGGCTGCGGGCGATGCCCGGGTGCAGCAGCAACACCGCCAGCGCCGTCATCCCGCCCATGGAATTGCCGATCACGCAGGCGAGTTGTCCGATGCCCAGTGCGCGCACCACGTCGATCGCCGCGCGTGCGCCGTCTTCGATGGACAGTTCCGGGAAATCCAGGCGATACAGTTCACCGTTGGCCGGATTGATCGAGGCCGGGCCGGTGGAGCCCTTGCAGCTGCCCAGCGAGTTCACACAGACCACGAACCAGCGATTGGTATCGATCGGCTTGCCGGGGCCAACCATGGCTTCCCACCAGCCTGGCGCAGGATTGGCTTCGTTGGCCGCCGCATGCGCGTCGGGCGACAGGCCGGTGACGACCAGGATCGCGTTGCTGGCGCCTGTGTCCAGCGTGCCCCAGGTTTCGTAGGCCACGCGCGCACCATGCAGGGCGCCGCCGCGTTTGCACGGAAAGGGTGAGGGCAGGGCATGGAAGCGGGTGCCGGGCGGAATGAATTCGGTCATGGGGGCATTCTAGCGGGGCGGCATGTGCAGCTGGCGACACGCTGGTTTCCATGCGCTGAGGCCCAGGTAGTACCGGCCGCTGGTCGGCAACCACGCATCCACATCGAACATCGTGACGTTGCCGGCCAGCGGCCGGCACTACCGGGGATGTCGTGTTACGGGAACCGCAGTTCGACCACACCGTCATGTGGCAGGCTGACCTTGACCGGCGTGGTTTGCAGGTCCTCCGCGCTGCGATTGGCGCTGCCGCTGCGCGAAATGCGCGCCAGTACTTCCACTTCGCGATGCGCCGACAGTGGCGCAGTCGGCATCGGGCTGTCGCCGTCGCCCAGGCCGACCGTTGCAGGGAAGCCGACCAGGGGCAGCCTGCGTGCAGCCACCGGCATCGGCGGGCCGCCCACTGCGCGTGCCAGCACGAACACCTGGGTGCTGGCCGGCCAATCACTCGCTTTCAACGATGCGGGCAGGTGCACCCGTACCTGCAGCAGCGCCGGTGCAACCGCTGTCGGAGTGTCCGACGGCTGGCCGGCCGCCTCGCGGGCGATGGCGATCTGCGCCTGCAGCGCCTGCGCGGCACCCGGCTCCAGGCGTGGCAGCAGCGTGCTCCAGAGTTCGGCGGCCTCGGCATTGCGGCCCCGCTGGCGCAGGGCAATGCCAAGCAACCAGCTTGCGCGCTCGGCCTCGGGCGACAAGGTACGTGCGCGCTGCAGC
This sequence comes from Stenotrophomonas sp. 2YAF26, assembly GCF_052114625.1. Taxonomy (NCBI): domain Bacteria; kingdom Pseudomonadati; phylum Pseudomonadota; class Gammaproteobacteria; order Lysobacterales; family Lysobacteraceae; genus Stenotrophomonas; species Stenotrophomonas sp. 2YAF26. The sequence goes on from NZ_JBFRFC010000008.1 coordinate 16,798, forward strand.
CATGCCAGCGCGGTGTCATCGAACTGCTTACCAGGATCGGCCTGGGCCCGTGCCTGCGCGGCCTCGACCAGCACGCCCGGTTCGTCCGGTGCAAGGGCTGCGGCGCGGTTGAAGGCGTCGGCCGCAGCGGCGACATTACCCAGCTCAGCCTGCGAACGGCCCAGCAGCGCCCAGCCATCGGCGCGCTGCGGGTCACGCTGCAGCGCCTGCTGCAGTGCCTCTACGCCGTCACGCAGGGTGGCGACCGAGGGTGCGGGCTGCACCTGTGCCGCGCGGGGATTGCCGACCAACAGGTACAGGCAGGCACCGGCTACGCCCAGTGTCACCACCCCCAGCACGAAGCTGCGACGGCCTTGCTGGCGCAGCGGCCACAGCACTATTGCCGCCAACAGCGCAGCGGCCACTGCGGCGACCATCGGCAACCACTGCGTCACCAGTCCTCTCCCTCGGTTGAATTCGCCGCAGCGGATGCATCCATCTGCCGGCTGCGACGACGGACGATGCCCACCACCACCAGCGCGCCAGCCCCCAGTACCAGCAGCGGACCGCCCCACAGCAGCCAGGTGCCCGGTTGCAGTGGCGGTTGATAGAGCACGAATTCGCCATAGCGGGCGACCAGGAACTGCTTGATCGCGGTGTCGTCCAGGCCCTGCTGCATCAATTGCAGCACTTCACGGCGCAGGTCCTGCGCGATCTGCGCATTGGAATCGGCCAATGACTGGTTCTGGCACTGCACGCAGCGCAACTGCGCAGCCAGGTCGTGGAAGCGCGCTTCCTCGGCGGTATCGCGGAACATCAGCGGCCGCGCATCATGCACCGGTTGTTGGGCGAGGCCGGAGTTCGGCGCGACCAGGGTCAGTGCCAGCAGCAGGGGCAGCAGCCAGCGCATGCGCTTACGGCGAGGCGTGCAGGGTGTTGCCGGCATCGCCCTGGGCCTTTTCAAGCTTTTCCAGCGCCGGAATCAACTTCTCATCGACCACCTGCTGGGTCATCGCGCCGCTGTACTTCCAGCGCACGATGCCACTGCCATCGACCAGGAAGGTCTCCGGTGCTGCCGTCACGCCCCAGTCGATGGCGGTGCGGCCTTCGATGTCGCTCAGCACGACCATGAACGGGTTGCCCAGCTGTTCCAGCCAGTGCAGCGCGTCGGTCGGTTCATCCTTCCAGTTGTAGCCGATCACGCGTACGCGCTTGCTCTCGGCGAAGCGGGTCAGCACCGGATGTTCTTCACGGCAGGCCGCGCACCAGCTGCCCCAGACGTTGAGCAGGTACGGCGCGCCACGCAGCTCCTCGCTGCGCACGATCATCTGCGGGTCATGCAGCACCGGCAGCGCGAACGCCGGCGCCGGCTTGTCGATCAGCGCCGAGGGCAGCACGTCGCGCTGCGGATCGCCCGATTTCATCACCCCGTAGATCATCAGGCCAAGCAGGCCGAAGAAGAACAGGACGCCGATCACGATGGCTACCGGCGGCAGCGGGCGGGAAGGGCGTGGGGCGGGTGACTCGGACATGGGGAACTCCTACGGACGACGAAAGCGGCGATCGGCAGCGGTGATGAATCCGCCCAGGGCCATCAACAGCGCGCCCAGCCAGATCCAGCGCACGAAGGGCTTGATGTGCACCCGTACCGCCCATGCATTGTTGCCCAGCGGCTCGCCCAATGCCACGTAGACATCACCGCTGAGTCGTGCATCGATGCCTGCTTCGGTCATCACCTGGCCGCCGCTGGCGTACTGGCGCTTCTCTGGATGCAGCAGGGCCAGCTCGCGACCGTCGCGCAGCACCCGCAGATGGCCGCGATCAGCGATGAAATTGGGGCCTTCGCGGTGGTCCACGCCCTCGAAGCGCACTTCGTGCCCAGCGACCACCACCTGCTGGCCCGGCGACAGCGCCACTTCGCGCTGCACGTTCAACGCTTCCACCAGCAGCGCGCCGGCCAGGAACACCGCGACACCGGCATGGGCGACGATCATGCCAAGCATTTCGGCAGTGAAGCGGCCATTGCCACGCAGGCGCTGCCAGACGAACCGGGCGGTGCCCAGCCCAACCCAGGCCGCAGCCGCAACGCCGATGCCGGCCTTCCAGCCATTCTGCGGCGCCTGCCACCAGGCCCAGGCGCCAAGCAGCACGGCCAGGCCCGCCCATGGCAGCAGCAATGCCAGTGCGCGCGAGGGTTGGTCGCGCTGCCACTTCACCAGCGGACCGAACGGCAGCAGCATCACCATCGGTGCCATCAACAGCAGGAACAGGCTGCCGAAGTACGGTGGACCCACCGAGATCTTGCCCAGCGACAGCGCATCGGCCAGCAGCGGGTAGAGCGTGCCGAGCAGGACCATCGCGCAGGCGCTGGCCAGCAGCAGGTTGTTGGCCAGCAGCAGGGTTTCGCGCGAGGTGGCGGTGAAGCCACGGCGCGGATCGCCGGCATCCACGGCCAGGCGTGGTGCGCGCAGCGCATACAGCAGCAGGCTGCCACCCACCAGCACCGACAGGAAGATCAGGATGAACAGCCCACGCGAGGGATCGGCGGCGAACGAATGCACGCTGGTCAGCACGCCGGAACGGACCAGGAAGGTGCCCAGCAGCGACAGCGCGAACGCCGCGATGGCCAGCAGCAGCGTCCAGCTGCCGAAAGTGCCGCGCTTTTCAGTCACTGCCTGCGAATGGATCAGTGCCGCGCCAACCAGCCACGGCATGAAGCTGGCGTTCTCGACCGGGTCCCAGAACCACCAGCCGCCCCAGCCCAGTTCGTAGTACGCCCACCAGCTGCCCAGTGCGATGCCCAGCGTGAGGAAGCCCCAGGCGACGTTGGTCCAGGGCCGCGTCCAGCGTTGCCAGCGTGCATCGACGCGGCCTTCCAGCAGCGCCGCCACGGCGAAGGCGAAGGGCACTGCGAAGCCGACGTAGCCCAGGTACAGCATCGGCGGATGGATGATCAGCCCCGGATCCTGCAGCAGCGGGTTGAGGTCACGGCCTTCCAGTGGCACCGGGTTCAAGCGCAGGAACGGATTGGAGGTGAAGATCAGGAAGGCGAGGAAGCCGACGCTGACCACGCCCATCACCGCCAGCACGCGCGCCTGTACTGGTGCCGGCAGATGGCGCGAGAACAGCGCCACCGCGCCGGTCCACAGCGCGAGCACCAGCGCCCACATCAGCAGCGAGCCTTCGTGCGCACCCCACACCGCCGAATAGCGGTAGATCAACGGCAGCAGTGAATTGGAGTTCTCGGCCACGTAACGCACCGAGAAGTCCTGCTGCACGAAGGCCGCGGTCAGTACGGCGAAGGCACCGGCCAGCAGCACCAGCTGGGCAAAGGCCGCCGGGCGGGCAATGGCCATCCATGCGTCATTGCCGCGCTGCGCACCCACCAGCGGCAGCACTGCCTGCAGCAGTGAGGCCAGCAACGCGCACAGCAGGAGGATCTGACCGAATTCGGGAAGCACTCAGCGCACCTTGGGCGCCGTGACCGGCACATCGTGCTTGCGATGCGCATCGCCCATCTTGTCGGCCACTTCCTTGGGCACGTAGTTCTCATCGTGCTTGGCCAGCACCTCGTCGGCGACGAAGGTGCCGTCCTGCAGGCGACCGCTGGCGACCACGGCGGTCCCCTCGCGGAACATGTCCGGCAGGATGCGATCGGTACTGACCGGCAGCGTCGCATCGCCGTCGGTGACCACGAAGTGGGCCTGCAACGAGCCGCTGGGTCGATCGAAGGAGCCCTTGACCACCATGCCGCCCAGACGGAAGCGCGACTGCGCATCCACGTCCCCGCGCAGCACTTCCGAAGGGGTGTACAGGTAGGCGATGTTGCGCTGCAGGGCGAAGGCCACCAGCGTGGTGGCCAGCCCGGAGGCAAGCAGCAGCAGGAGCACCCAGATCATGCGGCGTCGCTGTACCGGCGTCATCGGCTGAGCTCGGTTGCCAGCGGCGCCTGTGCCGACGCGTTGCCGCGCGCCTGCAGCCGCTGCTGGCGGCGTTGCGCCAGCTGCCGGGCGCTGCGCAGGCGCAGCCACGAGCCCAGGGCATCGCAGCCCAGCACCAGCAGGAATACCGCGAATGCGGCGATGAGGTAGGGCAGGTGGGTCATCGCCGTGCCTCCCCATCCGCGGTGCCGAAGCGCTCGTCGATCCAGGCCTTGCCGGCCTCGCGCGCGATGTTGTCGGCGCGCGCCTTGGCCAGCAGCGAGCCGACGAACCACAGTTTGGTGGCGACCACCATCCACCACAGCGGGGCGATCAGTTCCGGCCGCACGGCGTTCTCGCCGAACACGTTGATCGACTGGCGCTGGTGCAGCGCGCCCCACCAGTCCACCGAATAGCGGATGATCGGCAGCAGGCCCACGCCGACGATGGCCAGCAGGCCGGCCGCGCGTGCGGCGCTGCGGCGGTCTTCGATGGCGTGGTACAGGCCGATCACGCCCAGGTACAGGAACAGCAGGATCAGCTCGCTGGTCATGCGCGGGTCCCAGTCCCACCAGGTGCCCCAGGTGCCCTTGCCCCAGATGCTGCCGGTCAGCAGGGTGATCAGGGTGAAGCCGGCGCCCATCGGCGCACAGGCCATCGCCAGGATCTCGCAGATCTTGATGCGCCAGATCAGCGCGATGGCGGCGTAGGCGGCCATCAGCGCGAACACGAACAGGCTCATCCAGGCACTGGGTACATGGATGTAGATGATGCGGAAGGCGTCGTGCTGGTTCTGTTCCGGCGGTGCCACGAACAGGCCCTGCCACAGGCCGATCAGCAGCACCGGAACAGCCGCGGCGTAAAATACGCGGGACCAGCGTGCGGCGAAACGATCGAACGTCGGGGGCGAACCGAGTTGATGGAACCAGCGGACGATCGGATTCATGCGTGGCGGCTATCCAGCAGGGGTGGATTGGCTCTCAGCTCGGTCAACTCAGAGAAATACGGATCGCAGCAGCGGTGGCCAGCGGTGCCAGCACCAGGGCGATCACCAGACCAGCGCCCAGCATCAGCAGCGCACCGACCGGATCCTGCCCGCGGCTGGCTGCCGCCAGGCTGCCAGCACCGAAGACAAGCACCGGTACGTACAACGGCAACGACAGCAACGCCACGAGAATACCAGAGCGCCGGATGCCGACGGTCAGTGCAGCGACCACGCCACCGATCAGGCTCAACAACGGTGTTCCCAGCAGCAACGATGCCAGCAACATCGGCAGCTGGTCATGCGGCAGATGCAGCATTTCCGCCAGCAGCGGGCTCAGCAGGATCAGTGGCAGGGCGGTGGTCGCCCAATGCAGCAGTACCCGCACCAGCACCAGCCACGCCAGTGGTACCGGCGCCAGCAGCCATTGTTCAAGCGAACCGTCTTCGGCATCGGAGCGGAACAGCGAATCCAGCGCCAGCTGCCCGGCCAGCAGCACCGCCAACCACAGCACCGCACCGGCGGTGGCGGCCAGCGGCTGCGGGTCCCGGCCCTGGGCCAAGGCGAACAGCACCACCACCAGCAGGGCGAACAGCACCGGCTGCAGGGCATCGCCGCGACGCCGCCAGAGCAGGCGCAGGTCGCGCGCGATCAGGGCGCGGGCGGTCTGCCACAGGCCTGGTTCGGTGCCTGGCGCGATCATGCTTCACCTCCCAGGTCGAGCTGGCGGGTGCGTACCGGCGGGGCGGCGTAGGCACCATGAGTAGTGACCAGAGCGGCGCCACCGCTGCGCAGGTGTGCGGAAATCATCCGGTTGACGAGGTTGATGCCTTCCAGGTCGAGGTTGGCATAGGGTTCGTCGAGTAGCCACAGTGGTGCCGGCGACAACCAGATGCGGGCCAGCGCCAGCCGCCGCTTCTGTCCGGCCGACAGGTGCCGCACCAGGGTGTCTTCGTAGCCGGCCAGTCCGACGATGGCCAGCGCATTGCCCGGCATCTGCCGGGCGCGGCGGCCGTGCAGGCCGCACAGGAAATGCAGGTTCTCCAGCGTGTCCAGGTCCGGCTTCAGTGCCGGCAGGTGGCTGAGGTAGGCAACATAGCGCGCACGCTCGGCGTTGCTGGCCGGCCTGCCATCGATCAGCACCTGGCCCGCGCCCGGGCGCGCCAGGCCCGACAGCACGCGCAGCAGCGTGGTCTTGCCGGCACCGTTGCCGCCCTGCACCAGCAGCGCCTCGCCGGCATCCACGTGGAAGTCCAGCGGGCCGAACACCGGCTCGTCATTGCGGGAGAAGCTCAGGCCGCTGGCGGCCAGCAATGCAGGGGTGTTCAAGGCGCAGGAGTCTTCATGCGGGAGTGCGGCAGCAATTGTAGCGGTGAAACCGCATCGGGTAGTGCTGGCCGCTGGCCGGCAGCTCTGCAAGGGGCCGGTGTGGCGGGTCGAGGTTGCCGGCCAGCGGCCGGCACTACATCAGCACGGATTGCGTAAACTCAGGGGTCTGTCTCCCCATCCCCCCAGGCCGATGCAACCGAACACCAAGCTGCCCAAGGTCGGTACCACGATCTTTACCGTGATGTCCCAGCTCGCCGCCGAACACGGCGCGGTCAACCTCGGCCAGGGGTTCCCGGATTTCTCCGCGCCGCAGCGCCTGATCGACGAAACCACCAAGGCGATGGCCGCCGGCCTGAACCAGTACCCGCCGATGACCGGCGTGGCACCGCTGCGCCAGGCCATCGCGCAGAAGTCGCTGGACCTGTACGGCGCGACGATCGATCCGGACACCGAGATCACCGTCACCAGCGGAGCCACCGAGGCGATCTTCAACGCCATCCACGCCGTGGTGCGTGCCGGTGAGGAAGTGATCGTGCTCGACCCGGCCTACGACTGCTACGAACCGGCCATCGAACTGGCTGGCGCCACGGCAGTGCATGTGCCGCTGGACCCGCAGACCTTCGCCGTCGACTGGGATCGCGTACGTGCGGCGATCACTCCGCGCACCCGCCTGCTGATGGTCAACACCCCGCACAACCCGTCCGGCGCGATGCTGGACGAAGCGGACATGCAGGCGCTGGCCGATGTGCTGCGCGGCACGCAGATCTACCTGATCTCCGATGAGGTGTACGAGCACATCATCTACGACGGCCGCCGCCACGAATCGGCGCTGCGCTACCCGGAACTGCGCGAGCGCACCTTCGTCATCTCCAGCTTCGGCAAGACCTATCACTGCACCGGCTGGAAGATCGGCTATGCGGTGGCGCCAGCGGCGATGACCGCCGAGTTCCGCAAGGTGCACCAGTACAACACCTTCACCAGCTTCGGCCCGGCGCAGTACGGTTTCGCCGCGATGATCCGCGACGAGCCGCAGCATCATCTCGAACTGGGCGCGTTCTATGAAGCCAAGCGCGACCGCTTCCGCGAGCAGCTGGCCGGCACCCGCCTGAAGGCGCTGCCGGTGCCGGGCGGCTACTTCCAGCTGGTCGACTATTCGGCCATCAGTGACCTGCCGGACCACGAGTTCGTGAAGTGGCTGACCATCGAGAAGGGCGTCACCGCCATTCCGCTGTCGCCGTTCTACGAAACCGCGCCGGTCGGTCAGCGCCTGGTGCGCCTGTGCTTCGCCAAGAACGAGGCCACCCTGGACGCGGCGATCGAACGCCTGCGCCTGCTGTGAGCGGAGGAGACAGCATGCAGGACCTACGCATTTCCCTCGTCCAGGGCGACACCCGCTGGCACGACCCGGCGGGCAACCGTGAGTACTACGGTGCGCTGCTGGAGCCGCTGGCCGGGACCACCGATCTGGTGATCCTGCCGGAAACCTTCACCAGTGGCTTTTCAAACGAAGCCATCGCCCAGGCCGAAGGCATGGACGGCCCGACCGTGGCGTGGGTGCGCGCGCAGGCCAAAGCCTTGAATGCGGCAGTGATCGGCAGCGTGCAGCTGCGCGATGGCGAGGGCGTCTACAACCGCCTGCTGTTCGCCACCCCCGATGGTGGCCTGCAGTACTACGACAAGCGCCACCTGTTCCGTTACGGCGGCGAGCACGAGCGCTATGCCGCCGGCCGCGACCGCCTGTGCGTGGAATGGAAGGGCTGGCGGATCAATCCGCAGGTCTGCTACGACCTGCGTTTCCCGGTGTTCTGCCGCAACCGCTACAACGTCGAGCGTGCCGAACAACTGGACTTCGACCTGCAGATCTTCGTCGCCAACTGGCCTTCCGCGCGCGCCTACGCGTGGAAGACCCTGCTGCGCGCGCGCGCGATCGAGAACCTGTGTTTCGTCGCTGCGGTCAACCGCGTAGGCGTGGATGGCAACCAGCTGCATTACGCTGGCGACAGCGCGGTCATCGACTTCCTCGGCCAGCCGCAGGTGGAGATCCGCGAGCGCGAGCAGGTGGTGACCACCACCATCTCCGCCGAAGCACTGGCCTCGCATCGTGCACGCTTCCCGGCCATGCTCGATGCCGATGCCTTCCATCTGGATGTGCAGGCCTGATACGGCGGCTGAACGCTTCCCGCCCCACCGCGCGCGCCTGCATCCAACGTGCACGCGCGCGCTGCTAGATTCGCCCACATTCCGACCGATGTGGATGTTCTGCCGATGAATACCAAGCCGTTTGCCCTGCTGCTGGCGCTCGCCGCAGCGTCCCTGGCCCCGACCGCGCAGGCCGGTGGCAACCTTGACTGCCAGCTGCGCTACAACCTGTCCGGCTGGTCACTGATCTACAAGACCGCCTCGGGCAACGGCACCATCCACTGCACCAACGGTTCCAGCATGCCGGTGCGGATCCAGCTGAAGGGCGGCGGCCTGACCGTTGGCAAGTCGAAGATCACCGATGGCCGTGGCAGCTTCACCGGCGCCAGCAGCGTCGGCGAGCTGCTGGGCACCTACGCCTCGGTCGGCGCGCATGCCGGTGCGGTGAAGTCCAGCAACGCGCAGGTGATGACCAAGGGCGATATCTCGCTGGCCCTGTCCGGTACCGGCAAGGGCTGGGACCTGGGTGTGGACGGCGCGGCGTTCACCATCAGCCGGCGTTGAGTCGGGAGGGCTCCCCGGCTTCCCAGCTGATGCGGATGTAGTGCTGCTCGGCGTCGCTGGGCAGCCGTTCGACACTGAAGCGGTTCTCCAGCAGCTGCTCGACGACGCCGTCGACGAGGCGCTCGCTGGCCAGCGCCTTGTTGAAGCCGAACACGATGTAACGGCGGCCGTTTTCCGAGCCGACCTGGATCGATTTGTCCAGATCCCTGTAGTACTGCTCGATCGGTCGAATGGCGGCGTCAGCGTTTGCGCGGGCCTGTTCTGCGGTGATGTTGATCATCGGCATCTGCGTGGTTGCGGAGAACACGCACCATAGCCAGCGCTGCCACGCGGTTTCCGGCAGTGGCGCACAGTGCAGGGCGTTTGCAGCAATTCCTAGGCCAGCGCGCTCCGCGGACGCAGCAACCACAGCGCCAGCAGTGCACAGGCGATGATGGATGGCGCCAGCATCTGCAGTGCGCCGACAACGGCCATCGCCGCGCCGATCAGCAGGTAGTAGAGCAGGCCGAACAGGGCGCCGGCACTGCCCAGGCAATGTGCATAGCCGCGTAGTGCCTGCCCGAGCACGTTGGGGATGGCCAGGCCGAATCCCGCCACGACCGGCAGCATCGCCATCACGATGACCGGTTGCCCGCGCAGCAGCGCGGCCAGTACGCCACCAGCCAGTACCAGCGATGCCGCGATGCGGATGCGCGTCAACGCAGGAACGCCGGCACGCAACAGGCGGCCATTGGCCCACGCGCCCAACGCCGAACCCAGTGCCAGCACCGCACCGCTGGCGCCGAACCAGCTGGCCGGCCAGTGCAGGCGTGCGAACACGAACGGCCCCAGCGCGTACCAGCTGTACATGGCCACGTTGAAGGCCATGACCAGCAGCGCCTGCGACCAGATCCAGCGGTCGCCCAGCAGTTGCCGCAGCAGGGGCCGCAGCGCTACGGGCGCGATCTGCGCGGGGCGGCTTTCACGCAGCCCGGTCACGCAGCCGAGCATCAGCAATGCAGCGATCAGCAGCAGGCCGGCCTGCACGCCTGCATAGCCATCGGCAGCGACCAGCAGCGAGCCCAGCGCCAGCCCGATCGCCGGACTCAGCGCCAACGCCATGCCAATCCAGGAGAACGCCTGCGCCAGCGCGGACCCTTCAAGGTGGTCGCGCAGCACGGTCTGCGTCACCACCGAGGCGGCGGCGGCGCCCAGGGCGGCCAGCATCTGCGCAACCAGCACCTGGCCGAACGTGCCGGCCGCCAATCCGCCCAGTGCCGCCAGCACGAAAACGGACAGGCCACCCAGCAGGGCAGGGCGACGGCCAACGCGGTCGGCCAGCCTTCCCCACAGCAGGACGCCCAGCGCGAACCCCAGCAGGTACAGGCTCATCGCCTGGCTGGCAGCGCTGGCCGGCAGGGCGAAGCGTTGCGCCAGATCGGCCAGCGCCGGGCTGTACAGGGTCTGCGCCAGCTGCGGAAACATCAGCAGCGCAATGGTGAGGGACAGCAGGCGAGGCGACATCGGCGCGCTCCGGAAACAGGGGCGCGCATTGTCGTGGCCATGCCGATGGCGCACTCTAGTGATTACGACAGTAGATGGATGAAATCGGACATGGCGTGGCTGCAGCCCGACGCTCGCTTCGATGCCGATGCCTGGAGCGCCCCGGTGATCGGTATCGCTGCCACGCTGGCCGAGCATGACTCCGGTTGGCACCAGCACGCACGTTCGCAACTGCTGTACACGCGCGCCGGTTGCACGCGGCTGACGTTCGGCGATCGCATCAGTCTGTTGCCGCCATCGCGCGCGGCGTGGATTCCGGGTGGTCTGCTGCACCGCGCGCAGATGCGGCGGGCGGTGGACTATCGGTCGCTGTACTTCGATGCCACGCTGTCGGCGCAGTTGCCGCAGCAGCCAGCAATCATTGGTGTCGGTCCCCTGCTGCAGGCGCTGCTGGAGCCGATCGCGCAGGCGCCGTTCGCACATGACTGGCAAGCGCCGCGAGCGGGGCATCAACTGGCGCTGTGCGTGCTTGAGATTGCCGCTGCGCCGGTGGAGCCGATGGAGCTGCCATTACCGCGCGACCCGCGCATCGCCCGCTGCCTGCCGGTGGCCGAGCAGCTGCCGCCCGAACTGGGCGAGCTGGCCCAGCGCAGCGGACTGAGCGTGCGTACGATCGGGCGCCTGATGCAACGCGATACCGGCATGGGCTACCAGGCGTGGCGTCAGCAATGGCGGTTGATGCGGGCCATGGAACTGCTGCTGCTCGGCCATCGTGTCGCGCACGTGGCGCTGGAACTTGGATTCTCGGCAGAGAGTCCGTTCATCGCCTTCTTCCGCAGCATGGTCGCGACCACGCCTGCGGCGTTCCAGCGCGCCGAAAGCGCTCGAGCGGCAGGGTGAGAGTGGAGTGGTCGCGGCCGAACGCGGGGAAGCGGGCGCGTGGGCCCGGCTTCCGTCGCCGTGTCTACTGCTGGGCCATCAGCCAGGCCAATGTGCCGCGATGTGGTTCGGGCACGGTGCTGGACGCGGCATCAAGCAGCATCAGCGATGCCCAGCAGACGTCGGCAGCCGGTGCGGTGTCCATCCGCGGCAGGACCGCCATGGCCCGCGCGCGCGTGCTTTCGTCAGCCATCGAGGCGAGCAGGGCCTCGGTCGCCTCGGCAATCTGCTGTTCAGTGGCGGGGGTTGCGGGTCGCTGTTCGAGCTCGGCGAGGCTGGCCTGGTAGCTCATCTCGAACCAGAAATCGATGTCCTGCGACGGTCGCTTCTCCAGTTCGTTGAACAAGGTCCTGCCTACCTGTGCAATGTCCGACGCCGTGGTGGCGCGGGCGATCAGTGCGCATTTCTCTACCGGCATTCCGCGCAGCATTGCGGCCAGCAGCTGCGCACGCCGCTCCAGCATGGGGCGAGGCAGGCGGCCGATGCCATCCAGTGCAAGCTGTGCACCGGCGACAGCAGCCTTGTCCTTGCTGCCGGCCTGCTTGATGCGGGTGAGATAGCGCTCATCGACGATCAGCCGACGCAGCATGCGGTCGGCCGGATCGTGCAGGGCCGAAGATTTCGGCCAGGGATTCTGCGTGGCGGCGATTTCCTGCTTGAGCCGGTCGGCAGCGCGTTCGCAGCCGCCGACCGGCAACAGAACCACCAGCACGGCGCCGATGCGGGCGCCGAGGGACAACATCCGTGTCATCGCTGTGTCCTTCATTGAAGGTGGAGATCAGCCGCCGCGCGGGCCGCTGCGACGCGGGCCACCCGGACCACGGTTGCCGCCGGGGCCACCCGGGCCGCGGTTGCCACCCGGGCCGCCGGGACCACGGTTGCCGCCGGGGCCACCCGGGCCGCGATTGCCGCCCGGACCACCCGGACCACGGTTGCCGCCCGGACGTGCATTCGAATTGCCGCCCGGACGACCGTTGCCGGCCGGACGCGAGCTGCCATACGGGCTGAAGCCCGGATTGGCGTGGTCGGACGGGAAGCTGGGGGCATTGCCCGGATGGCCGTAGGGGTGCTTGTTGCCCTGGCCCTGCGAGCGGTTGCCCGCACCGGCCGGACGACCCTGGCCGCCTGCGCCACCGGCGCCACCGCGTCCTTCACCACCGTAGCCGCCACGACCCTGGCCGCCACCGGCGCCTGCGCCTGGGCCCTTCGGCTTGCCGTACGGACGGCCCTGGCCGCCTGCACCTGCGCCCGGACCACGGGCACCCGGGCCACGAGCGCCCGGACCGGCATTGCGGTGGCCGCTCGGGCCGGTGCTCACGCCATCCGGCACGTACCAGGTACGGAATGCGGCCGGGTTGCCTTCCGGCAGCGAGCGGTCGTTCTTCGGCGCGCGCTGCTTGAACGGGCGCTGCGACTGCTTGGCAGCAGCTTCACCGCTGACGGTCAGGCCGCCCTTGAAACCACCACCACCCTTGCCGCCGCGACCGCGGCCGCGGTCTTCGCGCACGTTGTCGAAGCGACGCAGTTCGCGACCTTCATCGGCGGTGTTGTGACCATTGACGTAAGCGTTGCCGCGGCCACCTTCGCGCACGCGCACGGTGGTCTTGGCGGCGCGACGCTGGCCGATCACCGGCTGCAGGGTCAGGGCCGACGGCGCGCCTTCTTCCAGCTTCAATTCGGCGCGCAGCGCTTCGACCTGGCTGCCCGGCAGTTCGACGGACTGGCCGCGGGCCAGTTCGCGCGGCAGGCTGACCTTGCCGTAGCGGGTGCGCTTGAGGCGGCTGACCTGGCAGCCCTGCGATTCCCACAGGCGGCGCACTTCGCGGTTGCGGCCTTCCTTCACCACGACGCGGAACCAGTCGTGCGAATCGGTGCCGCCGATGCGTTCGATCTCATCGAACTTGGCCGGGCCATCTTCCAGCGCGACACCACGGGTGAGGCGGTCGACGACGGCATCGGGCACCTTGTCCTCGCCTTCCGGGGCACGCACGCGCACCACGTACTCGCGCTCAACCTCGAACGAGGGGTGCATCATGGCGTTGGCCAGCTCACCGTCGGTGGTCGCCAGCAGCAGGCCGGTGGTGTTGATGTCCAGGCGGCCGACGGCGATCCAGCGGGCACCCTTCAGCGCCGGCAGGGATTCGAACACGGTCGGGCGACCTTCAGGGTCTTCACGCGTGGTCACTTCGCCTTCCGGCTTGTTGTAGACCAGCACGCGCGACGGCTCGGCCAGCGCGGTGGCGACGAAGCCGCGACCGTCGAGCTCGATCTTGTCGCCGCTCTTGACCGACATGCCGGTCTGCGCGACTTCACCGTTGACCTTGACCAGGCCTTCGGCAATGCGCTGTTCCAGCGCACGACGCGAGCCGAGGCCGGCCTGGGCCAGGACCTTGTGCAGGCGTTCTTCCAGCTTGAACTGTTCGGACGTGGCTTCGCGCTTGAGCGAAAGCTTGTTCAACGAGGGCTTGCGGGGGGTRTCACTCATCAGTTTTGCTCCGGCCGACGGTTTCGAGGTCGGCCTCTGGTTCGGAATCGGCTTGGTCAACAGCCACGGTCGTCTTCGCGACGGCGTTGTCTTCGCGTTCGTTCACTGTCACCGCGCGCTCGCCCGGCGCGGAATCGGGGTGCCCATCATCGGAGGGCGAAGGTGCTTGCTCATCGTCGGCCGCCGCAGGGAGTGCGTCGGCAGAATCGGGGGTGTCGCCAGCGGTGGTGCTGGTGTCGTCATTTGCCGCGGTGTCCGGGTCGGCGCTCACGTCCGGGCCCTCGGCGCTGGCGGCGAGCGGGGCGTCGCGATCCAGCGCCAGCTGCGGCTCCAGGTCGCCCAGGTCCTTCAGCTCGGAAAGGGGCGGTAGTTCGTCCAGGCGTTTCAGCCCGAAGTAGTCCAGGAAGCCCTTGGTGGTGCCGAACAGGGCGGGCTTGCCGGGTACGTCGCGGTGGCCGACCACGCGGATCCACTCGCGCTCTTCCAGTGCCTGGATGATGTTACTGCTGACCGCCACGCCGCGCACCTGCTCGATCTCGCCACGGGTGATCGGCTGCCGGTAGGCGATCAGTGCCAGCGTTTCCAGGGTGGCGCGGGTATAGCGAGTCTTGCGTTCGGTCCACAGCCGGCTGATCCAGCCATGTACTTCGGCGGTCACCTGGTAGCGGAAGCCCGAAGCCACCTCCACCAGTTCCACGCCACGGTCCTGGCAGCTCTCGCGCAGCCGTTCCAGCGCACGTTCGATGCTGCCCGGCGGTGCCGGCTCGTCTTCCGGGAACAGGTCCTTCAGCTGGGCCAGGGTGAGCGGCTGGCTGGAGGCCAGCAGCGCACCTTCGACAATGCGGTTGATCAGCGTTTGATCCATCGGCAGTCAGCGCTCACTCGTTTTCATTGGCGGCGTCGTTGTCGTCGAACTCGCTGCTGAACTGCAGCGGGGCATTGGTATTGCCGGCGGCCAGGGACTTCACGTAGATCGGCGCCAGCGGTTCTTCCTGCACGAGGTCCAGCAGCTGCTCCTTAGCCAGTTCCAGCACTGCCAGGAACGTGACCAGCACGCCCAGCTTGCCTTCTTCGGCGGTGAACAGGTTTTCAAAACGATAGAACTTGCCGTCTTCAAGCCGCCCCAGCACTTCACCCATGCGCTGCCGGACACTCAGCGCCTCGCGCTTGATGGCGTGGCCGGTGAACAGCTCGGCGCGCTTGAGCACGTCGTGCAGCGCCATCAGCATTTCCTTCAGGTCCACCGGCGGCGGCAGCTTCACTGCGGCGCGCTCGGGCATGAAGGCATGTGCCACGGTGGTGTCACGGTCCTGCCGGGGCAGGGCGTCGATATCCTCGGCGGCCTGCTTGAAGCGTTCGTACTCCTGCAGCCGTCGCACCAGCTCCGCACGCGGATCGGCTTCCTCGCCCTCCACGCTGGGGGGGCGGGGCAGCAGCATGCGCGACTTCACTTCCGCCAGGATCGCCGCCATCACCAGGTACTCGGCGGCAAGCTCGAAGCGCAGCTCGCGCATCACGGTGATGTATTCCACGTACTGCCGGGTGATCTCGGCCACGGGAATGTCCAGTACGTCCAGGTTCTGCCGGCGGATCAGGTACAGCAGCAGGTCCAGCGGTCCTTCAAAGGCGTCCAGGATGACTTCCAGCGCATCCGGCGGGATGTACAGGTCCTGCGGAATCTGCAGGACCGGTTGCCCATGCACCACGGCCAGCGGCATTTCCTGCTGCTGGGGGGCGGGCGGCCGGGTTGGCGTGTTCGCGTCGAGCGCGAGTTCGGAAGTCATCTAATGGAGATCAGGATTGCAACGGACCAGTCGCGGTAGCTGGCACACCGGGCAACTGCCACGGACCGCCAGGACACCAGGCGCGCCTGTCTCGGCGCGGTTCCACACATCAAACAACAGGACGCTCCGCAGGACACGGCAGCGACAGGACTACGGGGAGGTCGTCTACGGGGCCCGGTCGGGTGGACCGGTTCGAAGCAGCGGGTCGGTCGTCGGGGGCTGCGTTTGGCCGCAAAAACCGACGGGCTGCTGCATCCAGCCACGTGCAATGGTTCCTAGGGTAAGCCTTTGCCGCGCCAGTGTCCAGCCGAGGCCGGGCGCGGGGCTGGATTGGCTAGAATTGCTTCACCAGCAACGCAAGCGAGGAAATGCCGGTGTGGTATGTGATTGAAGGATATGACGGCCAGGATGTACTGGCCCAGCGGCTGCAGGCGCGGCCCGAGCACCTGGCACGGTTGACCGCGTTGCGCGATGAAGGCCGCCTGCTTCTGGCCGGGCCGTGTCCGGCGATCGACAGCGAAGACCCGGGCCCGGCAGGGTTCAGCGGCTCGGTGGTGATTGCCGGCTTCGACTCGTTGCAGCAGGCCCAGGCCTGGGCCGATGCCGATCCCTATGTTGCCGCAGGCGTCTATGTGCGGGTGCAGGTGCGACCGTTCCGCAAGGTGCTGCCGTGAACGCGGAACGGATCGAGCAGATTCGTGACGCGCTGCAGCACGCGCTGGCCCCCAGCGTGCTTGAGATCGAAGACGACAGCCATCGCCATGCAGGCCATGCCGGAGCGCGCGATGGTCGCGGCCATTTCAACGTGCACGTGGTCAGTGAGCGCTTCGCGGGAATGGCCCCGCTGGCGCGCCATCGCGCGGTCTACGCCGCCTTGGGCACGTTGATGGAAACCGACATCCACGCGTTGTCCATCCGCGCGCATACCCCGTCAGAACAGGGCTGAGGCCTTGTCCCGCGCTGTCCTGGCAGGTCCGTTGATGGGCCTGCCAGGGACAGGTTTCCGTGTCCGTTTGGGGACATTCGTCTAACGGACTGTTTACAAGCGCAGATGGAAACGCTTACATTCCGCGCCAATGCTGGTAGGTCCAAGCCGTGGAGGGCGGCTTCGTGAACAAGGCAGCCATAACAATCAAAGACGTCGCCCGTGAAGCCAAGGTCTCTGTGGCCACCGTTTCGCGCGCGCTCAACGGGCATGAAAATGTCGCCGAACCGGTCCGCCAGCTTGTGCTGGAGGTGGCCGCACGGCTGCGTTACACCCCGCACGCCGCCGCCCGCAGCCTGAGCAGCCGCCGCACCAATACGGTGGGCGTGGTGCTTCCGGACCTGTACGGCGAATTCTTCTCCGAACTGATGCGTGGCATCGACAACGTCGCCCGCAGCCGGCGCCAGCACCTGCTGGTGTCGAGCTATCACGGCGACCAGGAGCAGCAGGGCGCAGCCCTGCGTGCCATGCGCGGCCGGGTCGACGGTCTGCTGGTGCTCTCGCCCTATGCCGAGAGCCCCGGGTTCCTGACCGACAACCTGCCGCAGGCATTGCCGACGGTACTCATCAACACCTACCTGCCTGGGCAGGACCATCCGGTGTTGAGCATCGATGACCATGCAGGGGCGATGGCGATGACCCGCCACCTGCTCGATGCTGGCCATCGGCGCATTGCATTCATTTCTGGCCCGGACCTCAACTTCGACGCGCGCGAGCGCCTGCGCGGCTTCCGTGACGCGCTGGCGGCGTTTGGCAGCGGCGCTGAAGGCATCGAGCTGCCCGGTGATTTCGACGAAGCTTCCGGCCATCGCGCCGGTCAGGAGTTGCTGGCAGCCGGCACGCTGCCCGATGCCGTATTCGCCGCCAACGACATGATGGCCCTGGGTTGCCTGTATGCCTTCGCGCAGGCAGGTGTCCATGTCCCGACCGATGTCGCCCTGGCCGGCTTCGATGACATTCCGCTTGCGCGTTTCGTTCACCCGTCGCTGACCACCATGCAGGTCAGCATTGCCGAACTGGGCGATCGGGCGATGTCGCGTTTGTTGCAGTTGATGGACGGCACCTCCACGGAAGGGGCAGGGGACAAGCAGACCCTGGTCCCGCGCCTGATTGTTCGCGATTCCACCACTCCGCCATCCGGCCATTGAAGCCAGAGGCGTTCCTTCTTTTTTGATTGATCGCAGGTGCCGCGCAAGCGGTCACCGCCACCCGGAGATTGAGTTGATGATGCATTCCACTATCCGCACGCCGGCGCGCCGGCTGCTGAGCACCGCACTGGTCAGCTGCCTGATGCTGGCCGCCGCCCCGAACGTCATGGCCCAGTCGGCCAACGCCAGCCTGCGCGGCCAGGTGTCCGGCGCCCAGGCCGGTGCCGAAGTCACCGCCACCAACGTCGCCACCGGCACCGTCCGTCGCGGCACCGTGCGTGCCGACGGCAGCTACTCGCTGATGGGCCTGGATCCGGGCACCTACAACGTGGTCGCCAACGGCCAGACCCAGAAGGTCACCGTCACCGTCGCCTCGACCGCGACGCTGAACTTCAGCGAGGCGGCTGCCGGTGGTACCGGCTCGACCGCCGCCACCAACCTGGACACCGTCAACGTCGTCGCGCCGACCCTGCTGCAGGAAGTGCGTACCTCCGAAGTCGGCAAGACCGTCAGCCTGCAGCAGATCCAGACCACCCCGCAGGTGTCGCGCAACTTCCTGGAGTTCGCCGACGCGGTGCCGGGCCTGATCTTCACCCGTGATGCCAAGGGCAACACCTCGCTGCGCGGCGGTGCCACCAATTCCGACGGTACCAACGTCTACATCGACGGCGTGGGCCAGAAGAGCTACGTCAAGGGCGGCGGCGTGGCCGGCCAGTCCGGCAGCGCCGGCAACCCGTTCCCGCAGTTGGCCATCGGCGAATACAAGGTCATCAGCGGCAACTACAAGGCCGAGTACGGCCAGGTGTCGAGCGCCGCAGTGACCGCTGCCACCAAGTCCGGTACCAATGAATTCAAGGGTGAGGCGTTCTACCGCTACACCGACGAGGACATGCGCGCCAAGACGCCGGCCGAGCGCCAGGGCGGCAAGGACAAGATGGTCTCGGCCGAGAAGGAATACGGCTTCGCCCTGGGCGGCCCGATCATCCAGGACAAGGCCCACTTCTTCGTGACCTACGAAGCCAAGCGCTTCGACCTGCCGGTCACCATCGCGCCGGACGGCGCGGTTACCGGTGCTGCCGGCCTCCTGCCGCCCGCAGGCGCCGCCGGCCTGGGCCCGGCCAGCCAGCCGTTCCAGCAGGATCTGATCTTCGGCAAGATCGACTTCGAGCCGACCGACAACGATCGCATCGAGCTGACCTTCCAGGACCGCGACGAAACCCAGTCGCAGTTCAGTGGCCAGACCTCGCCGGAAGCCGGTCGTGAAGTGGTCAACACCGACCGTCGTTACGCCCTGCGCTGGAACCACAGCGGCGAGCGTTACTACAACGAAATGATGGTCACCCATGAAGATTCGTTCAACAACCCGACCCCGCTGACCCTGGCCAACGGCATCACCTACACCGCACCGGACGGCACCGAAGACCGCACCGTGGTGAAGATCGGTGGCGCATCGGCACTGGATTCGCAGGTGAAGGGCCAGAAGGGCTGGTCGATCGAAGACAACCTGACCCTGGACGGCATCCAGTGGGCCGGCGACCACACCATCAAGATGGGCGTGAAGTACAAGGCGATCGACCTGTACGCCTCCGATGCGGCGCAGATCAACCCGACCTTCACCTACAGCCTGGGCGATCCGGACTTCCCCGATTCCATCCCGTACAAGGCGCAGTTCGTCAAGCCGGTGACCGGCGTGGACGGCGTGTCCGGTGAAGTGCGTTCGAAGTCCAAGCAGTACGGTGTGTTCATCCAGGACGACTGGCAGGTCAACGACCACCTGCAGATCAACCTCGGCCTGCGCTGGGACTACGAAAAGACCCCGTCCTACCTGGACTTCGTCACCCCGCAGGCCGTGGTCGACGCGATCTATTCGCAGGATCCGCGTGCTGCCGCCGGCCAGACCTACGCCGATTCGCTGGCGCTGGGCGGCCTGGACATCAGCGACTACATCAGCAACGGCCACAACCGCAAGGCATTCAAGGATGCCTGGCAGCCGCGCCTGGGCTTCTCGTATGACATCAACGCCGACGAGCAGCACGTGATCCACGGTGGTGCCGGCCGTTCGTACGACCGCGACCTGTTCGACAACCTGCAGCTGGAAACCACCAAGCTGGCCCTGCCGCAGCCGACCATCTACTTCCGCAACCCGACCACCGGCACCTGCATCAACGGCCAGGCCGCCTGCTATGACTGGAACCCGAACCTGCTCAACGGCATCGGCAACCTGCAGAGCCTGGTCGGTGCGACCAGCAATGCCGGCCTGGAAGTGGATCTGCTGAACAACAAGCTGAAGGCTCCGTACTCCGATCAGTTCAGCCTGGGCATGAGCAACCAGATCGGTGACTGGCTGACCGACGCCACCATCGCCCGTACCCTGAGCTACGACGGCTTCGCCTTCACCCTGGGCAACCGCTACCCGACCGGCCAGTTCTTCGATGACCCGCGCCTGTGCGGTGGCACCGAGCCGGGCCTGAGCCAGGCCTGGAGCTGCAACGTGCCGGGCTTCGGCAGCCTGATCATCGGCCAGCAGGGCATCAAGACCCGTGCGACCCAGATCCTGCTGTCGGCGCAGAAGCCGTTCACCCAGGAAAGCGGCTGGGGTACCTCGATCGCCTACACCTGGACGACCGCGCGCCACAACCGCGACATCAACGAGAAGTACGCCTTCGACCGCGGCCTGATCGAGGATTACCCGACCATCCGTTCCAACGGCGCGCCGCGCCACCGCCTGGTGGTCACCGGTTCGTACGCGGGCTTCTGGGGCATCACCTTCGGTGGCAAGATCACCCTGGCTACCCCGACCGCCGTCAATGACTGGTACCCGGTGCCGCAGGCCAGTGGCTACAACCTGCCGACGCCGCAGGCGGCTGTGCCCAACGCCAATGGCAAGTTCCTGGTGGGTGGCAAGATCTTCGGCTACCGTTCGGTCGACCTGCAGGCGACGAAGACGTTCAAGCTGGCGGGCGATACCGAGCTGTACGCGCGTATCGACATCATCAACGTGTTCAACTTCGACAACTTCTCCACCTACAACTACGTCAAGACCAACGGCAAGCTGCAGGCCAGCTACAACGAGACCGGCGACATCATCGGTACTCCGCGTCAGGTCAAGGCCGAAGTGGGCTTCCGCTTCTGATCACAGGCAGTTGATGCAACATCGTGCCGCCGGTTCGCCGGCGGCACCGGCAATGGCCGGTCCCCGGGCCGGTCCATTGCCCACGCCATTGCCAGACAGGGGGCAATGGCGTGGGCAATGACCGCGGTGTCATCGACCACGTTTCCGTGGTTTTTTAAGACCGCACTTTGTAAACGATTTCAGGTCATTGGACGTTATGCTCTTTCATCGATCAGCCCACCGGAGGAACCGCGCCATGCAGGCACGCCACCTGATGACCGCCGCTGCGATGACCCTGGCCATCGCCGCCTGCAAACCGGCCCAGCAGGAGCCTGCCAAGCCGCGCCCGCCGGTGATCCTGATCGAGGCCGACGCACCGCCGCGGCCGATGAAGCCGGAGCTGCCGCCGCTGTTCGATGACATCGAGCGCCGCACCTTCCAGTTCTTCTGGGATACCACCAACGAGATCAACGGCCTTACCCCGGACCGCTATCCGTCGCGACCGTTCGCCAGCATCGCCTCTGTCGGCTTCGCCCTGACCGCTTATCCGATCGGCATCGAGAACGGCTGGGTCAGCCGCAACCAGGCGATCGACCGCACCCTGACCACCCTGAAGTTCTTCCGCGACGTGCCGATGGGCCCGCAGCGCACCGGCAAGGCCGGCTACAAGGGTTTCTATTACCACTTCCTGGACATGCAGGAAGGGCGCCGCTACGACAGCTGGGTGGAACTGTCCTCGGTGGACACCGCGCTGCTGATGATGGGCGTGCTGTTCGCGCAGTCGTACTACGACGGCGACGATCCGCGCGAGAAGGAAATCCGGCAGATCGCCGACACCCTGTACAAGCAGGTCGACTGGCCGTGGCTGCAGCAGCGTGCGCCGCTGATCTCGATGGGCTGGTTCCCCGAGAACGGCTTCATCGACCATGACTGGATGGGCTACAACGAGGCGATGATGGTCTACATCCTCGCCCTGGGTTCGCCCAGCCATCCGGTCAGCCCGGATGCGTGGACAGTGTGGACGCGGACCTACGACAACGACTGGGGCGTCTACCAGGGCCAGGAATACCTGTCCTTCGGCCCGCTGTTCGGCCACCAGTACAGCCATGTCTGGATCGATTTCCGCGACATCCAGGATGCCTACATGCGCGAGCGTGGCAGCACCTACTTCCTCAACAGCCGTTCGGCCGCGCTGGCCCAGCGTGAGTACGCCATCGCCAATCCGATGAACTGGAAGGAGTACGGCGAGAACGTGTGGGGCCTGACCGCCAGTGATGGTCCGCAGAACACCACCCAGGAATACCGCGGTGAGCAGCGCCAGTTCCGCCATTACTCGTCGCGCGGCGCAGGCCTGCGCGAGAATTTCGATGACGGCACGATCGCGCCAACCGCAGCGATCTCCTCGGTCGTGTTCGCGCCCGAGGAAGTGATCCCGGCCACGTTGGAGATGCACAAGCGCTACGGCGACTACATCTACTCCAGCTATGGCTTCCTGGATTCGTTCAATCCCAGTTTCAACTACGACATCCCGATCAAGACCGGGCGCGTGGTGCCTGACCGCGGCTGGGTCGCCAGCGACTACATCGCCATCGACCAGGGCCCGATCCTGACCATGATCGCCAACTACCGCAACGACTTCGTCTGGGATGTGATGAAGAAGAACCCGTACATCCGCAAGGGTCTGGAACGGGCGGGCTTCAGCGGTGGCTGGCTGGCACCGGAAGGTTCCTTCCAGCCGCTAGAGCTGCAGAAGGATGAAAAGGCCGCAGCAGCACGTGCGGTCGGTATCGCTGAATCACGTGCGGCCGCCGCGCAGGAACAGAAAAACAATGCCAACCGCAACACCGGCCAGGGGAAGTAACAAGGTGCACGACTGGAAACACCGCCTGCGACGCTGGGCATTGCCTGCACTGGCCGCGCTGGTCATGGCCGGCTGCGCCCGCCCCGAGCAGGGCACCACCACCGTGCGCTTCTGGGCGATGGGTCGCGAGGCTGAGGTGGTCAGCGAGCTGATCCACGAATTCGAAGCGGAGAACCCCGGCATCAAGGTCGATGTGCAGAACATCCCGTGGACGGCCGCGCACGAGAAGCTGCTGACCGCGTTCGCCGCCGACGGCCTGCCCGACGTGTGCCAGCTCGGCAACACCTGGGTACCCGAATTCGCTGAGCTCAACGCGCTGACGCCGCTGCAGCCGTTCGTGCAGCGCTCGACCGTGGTGGATCCGAAGGACTACTTCCAGGGCATCTGGGATACCAACGTGATCCACGACGAGCTGGTCGGTGTGCCGTGGTACGTCGATACCCGCCTGATCTATTACCGCAAGGACCTGCTGGCCAAGGCCGGCTTCGACCATCCGCCGCGCACCTGGGCCGAATGGGACGAGCAGATGGCCGCGATCAAGCGCATGCAGGGCCCGAACCGCTATGCGGTGCTGATGCCGATCAACGAGTTCGAGCAGCAGCTGTCGCTGGCCCTGCAGCAGCCCGATCCGCTGCTGCGCGACGACGACACCCGTGGCAATTTCTCCAGCCCCGGCTTCCGCCGCACGCTGGGGTTCTACGCCAACATGTTCGAGCAGGGCTGGGCGCCGAAAATGTCCGAGACGCAGATCTCCAACGTCTGGGATGAATTCTTCCGCGGCTTCAACGTGTTCTACATTTCCGGCCCCTGGAACATCCGCGAGTTCAAGAAGCTGCAGCCGAAGGAACTGGAAGGGAAGTGGGGCACGGCCGCGCTGCCGGGTCCGGACGGTCCGGGCGCGGGCATCGCCGGTGGTACCAGCCTGGTGATCTTCCGCAAGTCGCAGCAGAAGGAAGCGTCCTGGAAGCTGATCGAGTTCCTGTCGCGGCCGGCAATCCAGGCGCGCTTCCACTCGATCATCGGCGACCTGCCGCCGCGCCGCAGCACCTGGAACGCGCCGTCGCTGGCCAACGATCCGCTTGCTGCCGCGTTCCGTGACCAGCTGGAGCGGGTCAAGCCCACCCCGAAGGTGCTCGAATGGGAGCGCATCGTGCAGGAAATGCGCATCGTCACCGAACAGGTGGTGCGCGGTGGCCTGCCGCAGGACAAGGCCGTGGCCGAGCTGGACCAGCGCGTGGACAAGGTGCTGGCCAAGCGGCGCTGGATGCATGAACAACAACGCCTGCAGCGCAGCGCACCCGCCTCGGGTTCGACCAGTGCAGTCGCGGCCGGGAGCCCGCAATGAAACGTTCTTCCCTTGCCGGCTGGATCTTCGCCGGCCCCTCGCTGATCGTGCTCGGTGTGTTCTTCGGCCTGCCGGTGGCTTCGGCGCTGGCGCTGAGCGTGACCGACTTCGACCTGTATGCGCTGGCCGACAGCAGCAACCTGCGCTTCGTGGGTCTTGGCAACTACATCGACCTGCTGCAGACCCCGATGTTCTGGAAGTCGCTGTGGAACACCACCTATTTCGTGGTGATCGGCGTGCCGTTGTCGATCGGCGTATCGCTGGGCGCGGCGATGCTGCTCAATGCCCCGGCCGCGCGCTTCAAGGCGCTGTTCCGCACCGCGCTGTTCGCCCCGGTGGTGACCACGCTGGTGGCGGTGGCGGTGATCTGGCGCTACCTGTTCCACACCAGCTATGGCCTGGTGAACTACGGCCTGGGCCATCTTGGCATCAGCCCGATCGACTGGCTGGGCGATCCCAACTGGGCGATGCCGACCATCATGCTGTTCGCGGTGTGGAAGAACTTCGGCTACAACATGGTGATCTTCCTGGCCGGCCTGCAGGCGATCCCGCATGACCTGTACGAAGCCGCGCGCATTGATGGTGCCTCACGCTGGAAACAGTTCCTGCACATCACCCTGCCGATGCTCGGACCGGTGCTGCTGGTGGTCGGGGTGATCACTGTCTCCGGCTACTTCCAGCTGTTCGCCGAACCGTACGTGATGACCCGCGGCGACCCACTGCAGAGCACCGTCAGTGTGCTGTATTTCATGTTCGAGGAAGGCTTCAAGTGGTGGAACCTGGGACGCGCCTCGGCTGTGGCGTTCCTGCTGTTCCTGATCATCCTGGCGGTGACCACCGTGATGCTGCGCTTTGGCCGCAAGAGGCAGTTGGTATGAGTCGTGAAATCGGCCAGTCACGCTGGCACCCGTGGATGATCAACGGCGCGCTGCTGGTGCTGGCCCTGGTCAGCCTGGCACCGTTGCTGTGGATGCTGTCGGTCTCGTTCATGCCGCAGGGTGAGGCCACCCACTTCCCGCCGCCGCTGCTGCCGTCCAGCATCACCACGCACAACTACACGGAGCTGTTCGCGCGTACCGGCATGGGCGGCAACTTCGCCAACAGCCTGTTGGTGTCGCTGGCGATCACCCTCGGTTCGCTGCTGCTCAACACGATGGCCGGCTACGCCTTCGCCAAGCTCAACTTCGTCGGTCGTGAGCGCCTGTTCCAGGTGCTGATGGCGGCGCTGGTGATCCCGGCACAGGTGGCGATGCTGCCGCTGTTCCTGCTGATGAAGCAGCTGGGCCTGGTCAACAGTTTCGGCGGCGTGATCGTGCCGGCGCTGGCCAGCGTGTTCGGCATCTTCCTGGTGCGCCAGTACGCCCGCTCCATTCCCGATGAGCTGCTGGAAGCGGCGCGCATCGACGGGGCAGGGGAGCTGCGCATCTTCTTCCAGATCGTGCTGCCGATGCTCAAGCCGGTGCTGGTGACGCTGGCGATCTTCACCTTCATGGGCGCCTGGAACGATTTCATGTGGCCGCTGATCGTGTTGACCGACCAGGAGCACTACACTTTGCCGGTGGCGTTGGCCACCCTCTCGCGCGAACACATCATGGACGTGGAAATGATGATGGCCGGCGCAGTGGTCACCGTGGTTCCGGTGCTGGCGCTGTTCCTGGTGCTGCAGCGGTACTACATCCAAGGATTGTTGCTGGGGAGCGTGAAGGGATGAAGCGTGCGATCGCCGTTGGACTGGGCCTGTTGTGGTCTTCCCTGGCGATCGCCGCACCACCGGCGCTCCCCGCGCCGAAGGTGCTGGATGATTTCGACGACATCAGCGCCTGGAAGCTGGTGTTGTCGGACCAGGTCAGCGGCTCGCTGCGGCCGGTCAGTGGTGCCGGCGGTGGCCGCGCGCTGTGCCTGGATTACGACTTCCATGAGGTCTCCGGTTACGTCGGCATCCGTCGTCCACTGAACATCGAGTACCCGGCCAACTATCGTTTCGGCTTCCAGCTGCGCGGTGATTCGCCGTCCAATGACCTGCAGTTCAAGCTGATCGACGCCAGCGGCGACAACGTGTGGTGGGTCAACCGTCCCGGCTACGCCTTCCCCAAGGCGTGGACGCCGGTGGAGTATCGCCGCCGTCAGATCGACAAGGCCTGGGGGCCATCGCCAGAGAAGGACATGGCGCGCAGCGCGTCGATGGAATTCACGATCTACAGCAAGGTCGGCGGCCGCGGTACCGTGTGCTTCGACAAGCTGACCCTGCAGGGCCTGCCCGCGCAGGATGATTCCGCGCTGCGGCCCTCGGTGATCGCCGATACCGCAACCGCGCTGCAGGACCGGATGATCGACGGCAAGTCCGATACCTTCTGGATCAGCGGTGGGGTCAAGCAGCAGACCATCAGCCTGGACCTGCACAAGAGCCGCGAGATCGGCGGTGCGGTGATCGACTGGCTGCCCAGCCTGGAAGCGAACCGTTATACCGTTCGCACCTCCGAGGATGGCCGTGACTGGCGTACCGTGCGCGAAGTGACCGCCGGTGCCGGAGGCCGCGACTGGCTGGCACTGCCCGACACCGATGCGCGCTACGTGCGTTTCGACCTGCAGGGCGGGCCGAACTGGCGCTACGGCATCCGTGACATCACCCTGAAGCCGCTGGCATTCGCCGCGACCCCCAATGCCTTCCTGTCCTCCGTGGCGGCCGACCTGCCGCGTGGCGCATTGCCGCGCGCTTACGTTGGCGAGCAGCCGTACTGGACCCTTCTTGGCCTGGACGGTGGCCAGGAACAGGCATTGATCAGCGAGGACGGCGCACTGGAGCCGGCCAAGGGCAGCTTCAGCATCGAGCCATTCATCCGCCTCGACGGCAAGCTGCTGGATTGGGCCGACGTTGCCATCACCCAGTCGCTGCAGGATCGCTACCTGCCGATCGCCACGGTCGACTGGGTGCACGAAAAAGCAGGCCTTTCAGTGACCAGCTTCGTGCAGGGCACGCCCGAACGCGCGCAGCTGATCGGGCGCTACCGGTTGAGCAATCCGGACAAGGTCGCGCACGAATACACCCTGGCGCTGGCGATCCGCCCGTGGCAGGTCAATCCGCCTACCCAGTTCCTCAACACGGTAGGCGGCTTCAGCCGCATCGACAGCCTGGACGTGGGCGAGCAGCTGGTGCGCATCAATGGCGAACCGCGGCTGTATCCCCTGCAGGTACCGGATGCGCGCTTTGCCAGCAGCTTCGATGGCAAGCTGGATGCGATGCACCTGGCCAGCGGCAAGCTGCCCGGCACTACTGCGGTGAAGGACCCGACCGGCATGGCGTCCGGCGCACTGCTGTACACGATCAAGCTCGAACCCGGGCAGAGCCGCGAGGTGGCGATCGTGCTGCCGCAGACCGGCAGCTGGGCGCCGCAGGCGCTGGACGTGGCCAAGGCACAGCAGCAGGTCGCGACGATGTGGCGCGACAAGCTGGGCGTGGTGACCCTGCAGGTGCCCGCCGCCGGCCAACCGCTGGTGGAAACCCTGCGCACCGCGGTGGCGCACATGCTGATCTCGCGGGTCGGCCCGCGCCTGCAGCCGGGTACGCGCTCCTATGCGCGCAGCTGGATCCGCGATGGCGCGATGATCTCCGAAGGCCTGCTGCGGATGGGTCGCAGCGATGCCGTGCGTGACTACGTGACCTGGTATGCGCCCTATCAGTTTGAAAACGGCAAGGTGCCGTGCTGTGTCGATGCGCGTGGCAGCGACCCGGTGCCGGAGAACGACAGCCACGGCGAACTGATCTACAACATCGCCGAATATGGCCGTTACACCGGCGACACCGCTTTCCTCGAGCAGATGTGGCCGCACGTGCTGGGCGCCTACAGCTACATGGAACAACTGCGGGGCAGCGAGCGCACCGAGGAGAACCGCGCGCGCAATCCTGCCTTCTACGGGATGATGCCGGCCTCGATCAGCCACGAGGGCTATTCGGCCAAGCCGATGCATTCGTACTGGGACAACTTCTGGGCGTTGCGTGGTTACAAGGACGCTGCGCAGCTGGCGGCGCAGCTGGGCAAGGTCGAGGCGATGCAGATCAGCGAATCGCGCGATCAGTTCCGTGATGACCTGCAGGCCTCGCTGCTGTCGGCCATGCAGCAGCACCGCATTGATTACCTGCCTGGCTCGGCCGAGCTGGGTGACTTCGACGCCACCTCCACCACGATCGCGTTGGCGCCGGGCGGCGAGCAGGGGCGGTTGCCGCAGCAGGCGCTGGACGCGACCTTCCAGCGTTACTGGAACGAATTCGTCGCGCGCCGCGACGGCAAGCGCGAATGGAAGGACTACACGCCGTATGAATGGCGCAACGTCGCTGCGTTCGTGCGCCTGGGATGGCGCGATCGTGCCTGGCAGGCCACCGAGTTCTTCTTCAAGGATCGCGCACCGCAGGCCTGGAACCAGTGGGCCGAGGTCGTCTCGCGCACGCCGCGCAAGCCGTTCTTCGTGGGTGACCTGCCGCACGCCTGGGTGGCCTCGGACTTCGTTCGCTCGGCGCTGGACATGTTCGCCTACAACCGCGATGCAGATGAGGCACTGGTGCTGGCCGCTGGTATCCCGGTGTCGTGGCTGCAGGGCGAGGGCATTGCCGTGCAGGGCCTGCGCACGCCGCAGGGGCAGCTCAACTATCGCCTGCAGCGCAGCGACAAACAGCTAGTGCTGGACGTGCAGCCCGGCCTGGTACCGCCGGCCGGTGGCGTGGTGCTGCCATGGCCGTATGCAGGCGAGCCGGGCCAGGCGACGGTCAACGGCGAGGTGGCGGAATGGGTCAACAACGAACTGCATGTGCACCAGTTGCCGGCACGCATCGAGATCGATGTGCCCAGCGCGGTGCGCCGCGCCGAACGCAAGGAAAAGTAAGCATGCGAGGTCCGCTCGGAATCGGTCGCGGTTTCTGCGCGCTGGGGCTGGCGATCGCGCTGGCCCTGCCCGGGTTGGCGGCAGCCGCCTTGCCGGCCAGCGCCGCCGATGTGGCCACTGCGGTCGGCGAGCCCGGCATGAGCATGGTGACATTCAACCTGCACCACGACCGCGAGGACTGGCCCAGCCGCCGCCGGACGATCGTGGCTGAGCTCAAGCGCCTGCAGCCCGATGCCATCGCGTTGCAGGAGGTGATCCAGAAGCGCAACGTGCGCAACCAGGCGCAGTGGCTGGCCAGCCAGCTCGGTTACCGGTACGTATTCGTGTCCACCGATCCGGTGGGTGCACCCAAGCGGTATGGCAATGCGCTGCTGACCCGGCGCCCGATACTGGCCCGTGGCGAGCACCTGCTGCTGCCGCTGGATGACTACCGCACCGTGGCCCATCTGCGCATCGACGTGGACGGCAAGCCGGTCAATGTCTATGCCACCCATCTCAACGAGCGCAGTGACGACACCGGCCAGCGCATCCGCCGCAGTCAGGTCGAAGATCTGCTGCGTTTCATTGCCGGCAGTTCTGCAGGTGCACCGGTGGTGATTGCCGGCGACTTCAATGCACTGGTCGATGCAGGCGATCTGAGCGAGCTGCGCAGTCACTACGGCGACAGCTACGGCAGCGTGCACGTCAACACCGACCTGGCCGGTGTCAGTACGCTCAACCGTCATTACTACCAGGCGCCGTCGCGGATCGACCACATCTTCTTCCAGCAGGACGAGATGGTCGCGCGCGAAGCGAAGATCCTGTTCGACCAGCCCGATGACGGCGGCCGTTGGGCGTCGGATCACTACGGGGTGTGGACCCGGCTGCAGTTCGCGCCGAAACCCTGATAACGGCATGGCGTGGCGGCGCATCTGCGTTCGCTACGTCATTTGGTACGTCACAAACAGAAACGGCGGGGATCATCGATCCCCGCCGTTTCGTTGTTGCCGATCAAGGATCGATCAGGCGGCTGGCGGCGTGCGCTTGCCGGCGTCCTCGTCTTCTTCCGAAGCCTGCGCGTCGGCGGCCTGTGCGGCAGCGTCGGCATGGCCATCGGCGATCGGGTCAACCGCTGCCGACACGACCGGATCGGCGACCGGTGCAGCGGTTTCCACCGGTGCGGCTTCGACAGCCACCGGGGTTGCCGGCTGCTCGACCACCGGGGCGACTTCAACCTCGGTCTTCGGTTCGACCACCGGAGCAGCTTCAACCACCGGCGCAACGTCAGCCACCACCGGCTTCGGCTCGGCTACCGGTGCGGCTTCGACCACCGCGGTCGGTTCAGCGACCGGGGCTGCTTCGATCGCAGCAGCGGTCTCGACCACCGGCGGCTTCGCCTCGATCACCGGAGCCGCTTCAGGTGCGGGCTGCACGGGCGTCGCCGCGTCGATGGCATCCAGCATGCTGGTCTGCACCGGCGACGGGGTCGGTTCGATCTTGGCGACGGCTTCCACCGGAGCCGGAGTCTGCACTGCGGCGGCCACTGGAGCGGCTGCCTCGACCACGGCACTGCTTACGGCAGCGACCGGCGCAACCGCGGCGGCCACTGCAACCGGCGCACGTGCTGGCTTGCCGGCATCAGCGGCGGCCGGCTCGACTTCGTCATCGAAATCGAATTCCGGCTGCGAACGCGACGGCTGCGCGGCGGCTGCCGGTGCGCCGACCGAAGCCGGGGCGGTCTGCTCGACGGAATCGCCGTCGTTGTCCTCGCCCTCGGCATCATCGCCGTCGTCCAGGTCATCACCCAGTACGTCACCGCCCGCAGCGTTCTCGGCGCCACCACGACGACGACGACGACCACCGCGACGGCCACGGCGGCGGCGGGTTGCGCCTTCGCCGGTCTGATCGCCTGCGGCATCGGCCGCAGCATCCTCGGCAGCCCCGGTCGCAACCACGACCTCTGCATCGGTCGTTGCGGCGGTGTCCACGGCCGCGACAGCGTCGGCCACGTTTTCAGTGGCAACGGCCGGTGCCAGTGCCTTTTCTTCCTGCACTGCAACCGTGGCCGCAACCGCAGTCGTGGCAGCCACGGCAGCAGCAGCGGTCACGCCATCGGCCGGGGCTTCGGCAGCGGCACGCTGGGGCTTCTCGGCCGGCTTGTCACCGTCCTGCGGGCGCGGCTGCTTCGGCTGCTTCAGCTTCGGCTGCTGCTGGCCCTGACCCTGGGCCTGTTCGTTGCGCGGCTTGTTCTGCTGCTGCGGCTGCTGGACATCCTTCGGCTTGCCCTGCTGCTGCGGCTGCTGCTGGCCATTGCCATTGGCCTGGTTGCCGCCGTTGCGGCCATCCTTGCGCTGCTCACCGCGGTCCTTGCGGTTGCCGCCGTCCTTCTGCTGCTGCGCATTGCCATTGCCGCCGTTGCCACGGCTGTCCTCGCGACGGTCCTTGCGGTCCTTGTTGCGATCCTTGTTGCGGTCACGGCGGCCGCCATCCTGCTGCTGGCGCGCGGCCGGTGCCGGTGCGGGAGCGGGAGCGGGCTCGCCACCAAAGATGCGCTTCAGCCAACCAACCACACCACCGCTGGCGGCGGCAGCCGGAGCCACTGCGGCCACCGGCGCGGGTGCCGGCGCTGCGGCCGGTTCCACTTCGTCCCGCACCGGGGCGGGGGAGTTGTGCTTGACCTGGGTCACCATCGGCGGCGGGATGTTCAGCTGGCCCTTGGTCAGTGCGTGTACCGGCAGCTTGCGCGGGGTACCGCGCTGGTAGCTCGGCTTGCCGCTTTCCTCGCCCAGTTCGTTGTCGCGCAGGCGGGTGACGGTGTAATGCGGGGTGTGCAGCTGCTCGTCGGCAACGATCACGATCGGCGCCTCGTGGCGCTTCTCGATTTCGCCCAGTGCGCCGCGCTTTTCGTTCAGCAGGTAATTGGCGATCTCCACCGGCGCCTGTACCAGCACCTGCCCGGTGTTCTCCTTCATCGCATGCTCTTCAGCGACGCGGATGATCGACAGCGACAGCGACTCGACGCTGCGCATGCGGCCATGGCCGTCGCAACGCGGGCAGACGATCTGGCTGGATTCGCCCAGGCTCGGACGCAGACGCTGGCGGCTCATTTCCAGCAGGCCGAAGCGCGAGATGCGGCCGACCTGCACGCGTGCACGGTCGTACTTGAGCGCGTTGGCCAGGCGGTTCTCGACTTCGCGCTGGTGCTTGTTGGAAGCCATGTCGATGAAGTCGATCACCACCAGGCCGCCGAGGTCGCGCAGGCGCAGCTGGCGGGCCACTTCCTCGGCCGCTTCCAGGTTGGTCTGGAACGCGGTGTCCTCGATGTCGCTGCCCTTGGTGGCGCGCGAGGAGTTGACGTCGACGGCAGTCAGCGCTTCGGTCTGGTCAACCACGATCGAACCGCCCGACGGCAGGCGCACGTTGCGCTCGTAGGCGCCTTCGATCTGCGATTCGATCTGGAAGCGGTTGAACAGCGGGATGTCGTCCTTGTAATGCTTGAGCTTGCGCAGGGTCTGCGGCATCACCTGCTGCATGAACTCCTTGGCGTGCTCGTACATCTCCTCGGTGTCCACCAGGATCTCGCCGATGTCGGCGCGCAGGTAGTCACGCAGGGCGCGCACGATCAGGCGCGATTCCTGGTAGATCAGGAACGGGGCCGGCTTGCTCAGGGCGGCTTCGGCGATGGCGCGCCAGACGTTCAGCAGGTAATCCAGATCCCACTGCAGCTCTTCCGCATCGCGGCCGACGCCGGCGGTACGGATGATGACGCCCATTTCGTCGGGGATGTTCAGCTTGTCCAGGGCGTCCTTCAAGGCCGCCCGGTCTTCACCCTCGATGCGACGGGAAACTCCGCCGGCACTGGGGGAATTGGGCATCAGCACCATGTAACGGCCGGCCAGGGAGATGAACGTGGTCAGGGCAGCGCCCTTGTTGCCACGTTCTTCCTTGTCCACCTGGACGACGATTTCCTGGCCTTCCCTCAGCAGCTCGCGGATGCCGGCCTTGTTGTGGTCGACGCCGGCCTGGAAGTAATCGCGGGAGATTTCCTTCAGCGGCAGGAAGCCGTGGCGGCCGCCACCGTATTCAACGAAGGCCGCTTCCAGCGAGGGCTCGATGCGGAAGATCCGGCCCTTGTAGATGTTGGACTTCTTCTGTTCCTTGGACGGCTGCTCGATGTCGATGTCATACAACGACTGGCCATCCACGATGGCAACACGCAGCTCTTCAGCCTGCGTGGCGTTGATCAGCATTCGCTTCATTGTTGCGTTCCTCGCAAGCGGCTACCGCGCGGAACGCCATGGAGTTTCGCCTCTGGACACGGCTCGCCGCCCATTCGCGCAAGCGCGGGGAGGGCGGCTTGGGTTTCCAGCGCTACGACACCACGGCAGGCCGCGGGAGCGCTTCAATTTTCTGGTTTTGGGTGTTGCAGGGCCGGAGGCAGCTGTCAGCCAGGCTGGAGCGCCGCACGGGACATGTTCAGCGCGACTGCGTGTCAGGCAATCGGCGATGGCCGGGAACGCCGGTGAGCCGCTAACATGGCCGCCCCGCGGGCGGTGGTCGCGCACTGTGCCGGATTCGTCGGAAGCGGGGCTTCTGGCCCTGAGTAACTTCCAACGAAATCAATCCCTTATCTCGCCCCCCGAGTGTAACAGAATAAACAGGCTGATGACTGCACAAGACCCTACCAAGCCGGCCGGCGAAAAGCCTTCCGTGCGCATGATCACCGTTCCGGCCGACCGCGCCGGCCAGCGCCTGGACAATTTCCTGCTCGGCCAGCTCAAGGGTGCCCCGCGCAGCCTGGTCTACAAGCTGGTCCGCAGCGGGCAGGTACGCGTCAACGGCGGCCGCGCCAAGGCCGAGCGCAAGCTGGAAGCTGGCGACGAAGTGCGGATCCCGCCGGTTCGTCTCAGCGATGAAGGAGACAAGGCGGGACCACCGGAGGCGTTCATGCGTCGGCTGGAGCAGGCCATCGTCTTCGAAGATGCCCGCCTTCTGGCGCTGAACAAGCCGACCGGCGTCGCCAGCCATGGCGGCAGCGGCATCAGCTTCGGCGCCATCGAGACCCTGCGCGCTCTGCGCCCCGGCCAGACCCTGGAGTTGGTCCATCGGCTGGACCGTGACACCTCGGGCCTGTTGATCGTGGCCAAGAAGCGTTCGGCACTGAGCGAGCTGCAGGCACTGCTGCGTGAAGACCACGGCGCCGGCATCCGCAAGCGCTACCTGACCCTGTTGGCCGGGCGCATGCCGGACGGGGTGATGACGGTCGACGCGCCGTTGCACGTGGGCCTGCGCCAGGGCGGCGAGCGCCATGTGCAGGTCAATGCGATCGGCAAGGAATCGATCAGCCATTTCCGGGTGCTGGAGCGCAAGGGCGGCCATTCCTATTGCGAGGTGCGCATCGAAACCGGCCGCACCCACCAGATCCGCGTGCACGCCCAGCATCTCGGGCATCCGGTTGCCGGTGACGACAAGTACGGCGATCCTGCGGTCAACAAGCGGCTTCGTGAGCAGATCGGACTGAAGCGCCTGTTCCTGCATGCCGCGTCGCTGGAGTTCGCGCTGGACGACGGCAAGAGCCCGTATGTGCTGAACGCGCCGCTGGCCGATGAGCTGGTCGAGGCGCTGGACAGGCTGAAGTAGCCCCTGCGGGGCTGACCGGCCAACGGGCGCAGCCCCCTCGCGGCTGGCGTCCAAAGCGGGATCCCGGTTTTGGTCGGTCC
Organism: Stenotrophomonas sp. 2YAF26; assembly: GCF_052114625.1. Lineage (NCBI taxonomy): Bacteria > Pseudomonadati > Pseudomonadota > Gammaproteobacteria > Lysobacterales > Lysobacteraceae > Stenotrophomonas > Stenotrophomonas sp. 2YAF26. The sequence continues at coordinate 51,426 of NZ_JBFRFC010000008.1, forward strand.
GGATGGGTTGGCGGGGGACGCCGTGAACCCATCCCTGGGGGCTTGGCCGCGGCATCCATGCCGCGGACACCCCCGCCAACCCATCCGGACCGCCCTTCGACAGATCGCGCGCGCCAACCACGGAACATCAAAAGAAAAGCAGACCCGGTCCGCGCGGCGGCCCGGGTAGAGTCGAGCCACGCTTGACTCACGCGCGCAGCGCGGGCTTCGCTTTTACTTCTTTCATCGCGCGGCTGGCACGCACGTCGCCTGTCAGGGGCCGGGCGAGGTGGGGTTCCGGGGTGTAAGCGCCATGGATGGCGCGCCCAAGCCCCCATGGATGGGTTTACGGCGTCCCCCGCAACCCCACCTCGCCCGGCCCAACCGCAGCATCTCGCTCTGCCAGCCGCGAGGGGGCTCAGCCCGTTGGCCGGAAACCCTTCACCACTTGAACAGCACCAGGCTGATCGCCAGCGTGCCCATGCCCGCCACCAGGCCATACACGGTCTCGTGGCCCTTGGCGTAGCGCTTGGCTGCCGGCAGCAGCTCGTCCAGCGCCAGGAACACCATCACACCGGCAATCAGGCCGAACACCCAACCAAACGTGGCGTGGGACAGCGAGCCGGACAGCAGGACATAGCCGATCGCCGCGCCCACAGGCTCGGCCAGGCCTGACAGCAGGCTGGCGGCGAACGCGTAGAACTTGTTCTGCGTGGCGAAGTACACCGGCACCGCAATGGCGATGCCCTCGGGAATGTTGTGTATGGCGATGGCGAAGGCCAGCGGCATGCCCACCGACGGGCTCTCCAGCGTCGCGAAGAACGTCGCCAGCCCCTCCGGAAAGTTGTGCGCGGTGATCGCCACCGACGTCAGCAGGGCGACCCGCTTCAGGTATTCGCGGCTGTTCTCGCGGAAGGCCGGGTCCTGCTTGTCCAGGCTGTCATGCGGGTTGGGAATGAAGTGGTCGATCAGCACGATCACCACCACGCCGAGCAGGAAGGCGAGGGTGCCGTAAGTGAAGCCGGTGCGTTCACCATAGGCCAGCGCGAACGAGGCGATGGATTTGTTGAGGATCTCCGACAGCGAGACGTACACCATCGCGCCGCCGGCAAAGGCCAGGCCGAAGGCCAGCAGGCGCGGATTGGGGCGACGCGAGAACAGCACCAGCAGGCTGCCGATGGCGGTGGCAAGGCCCGCAGCGAGGGTGACCGCCAGGGCGATCCAGATGTTTTCGGGGGGAATCTGCAGCATGTACCGACGCGTTCCTTGTCATCAAGCAATCGCCCCGGCACGGGCCGGGGCGGCAAAGGCGAGGCGGGCGTCGGCTGGCCTCGTCACCGGCAGGCGATCAGCCGCCGCGGCGCAGGCTTTCTTCGATGGCGAAGCACTGGTCCGGCTTCGGCTGCGGCGGGTTGAAGCTGACCGGCACCTGGATCGTGGCCGGCACGGCCTCCCCATTGCGGGTGGCGGCCTTGAACTGCCAGCCCTGCACGGCGGTCTTGGCCAGATCGTCCAGCTGCGGGTTGCCGGCGCCGGTCAGCAGGGTGACCTCGCTGGGTTTGCCGTCGGTGCCGATCACCACCTTGAAGGTGCTGGTGCCGCCCACGCCGGTGCAGGCCAGTTCCAGCGGATACTGCGGCGGCGGGGTCTTCACCGCAGCCACTTCGGTGGGGGCCGCGGCCGGCGCTGCCGGGGGCTCGGAGGAGCCGCAGCCGGCCAGGCTGGTCACGGCAAGCAGGGACAGGCTCAGCAATCGCACGTTCATTTCGGTTGCTCCGTCAGGGCTGAAGTCTTCGCTGCGCAGATGAAGTCGTTCTCGCTCAGGCCGCCCACGTCGTGGGTGGAATAGCGGACGACGGCACGGTCGTAATGGACACCGAGGTCCGGGTGATGGTCCTCACCGTGGGCGATCCAGGCTAGCGCGTTCACGAAGGCCATGGTGGCGTAGTAATCCTTGAAGCGGAACGTGCGCACCAGCGCCTGGCCGGCCTCGGCCAGCTCCCAGCCGGGAACCTGCGGCAGCAATTCTGCCAGGCGGGCCTCGCCCAGCTTGTGGTCGCTGCCTTTGCGCGGCACGCAACGGGCCTGTGCCAGCGGAATCAGGTCGGCCATGGGTTCCTCCACCTCGTGTTGACTGAACAATGCGCCGGCCGGTGTATAAAACGAATGAGCGGCTGACGCTTACTTGGCTAGAATAGCCTGATGATCCAGATCTCCGACACTGCCCAGACCCATTTCCGCAAGCTGATCGAACGCGAGGGCGTGCCCGGCATGGGCGTGCGCTTGAGTGCGGTCGATCCTGGCACCCCGCGTGCTGATGCCCGGCTGGAGTTCGCCGAGCCGACCGACCTGCTCGGCGACGAGTGGGCGGTGGACTGCGATGGCTTCACGCTCTATGTCGACGCAAGCAGCGTTGGCTGGCTCGATGGAGCAGAAATTGACATCGTGCCCGGCACGGCCGGTACCCAGCAGCTGACGATCAAGGCGCCGCGGATCAAGGGCGAAGCGCCCGGCGATGCCGCCTCGCTGGTCGAGCGCGTGCATTGGGTGGTGGAAAACGAAGTCAATCCGCAGCTCGCTTCGCACGGTGGCAAGGTCGCCGTGCAGGAAGTCTCGGCCGACGGCGTGGTGCTGCTGCGCTTCGGCGGTGGCTGCCAGGGCTGCGGCATGGCCGACGTCACCCTCAAGCAGGGCATCGAGAAGACCTTGATGGGCCGTGTGCCGGGGGTGACCGCCGTGCGTGATGCTACCGATCACGACAGCGGCCACGCTCCGTATATTCCGCGCGGCAACGCCGCCTGATCGCCAACGCGTGCCTCTGCCCAGAGCCGAGCAACTCATCGACCTGCTGCTGGCGCGCCAGCAGCGACCGCCCATCCTCGAGAAGAACACTGGCCTGCCGTACGGCTGGGCGATCTGGCTGCGGACGCTGACGCCGCTGCCGCGTCCGTTGCACGCGCGCGAAGTGATCGCGGTGCTGCTGCCGCGACCGCTGCCAGGCCCCCCGGGGCAATTGCCGGCGCTGGGGCCATGGGCGTCCCTGCGCCGCCTGTTCTGGCAGGACTGGGATCCGGCGCCTCGCGACCAGCGTTGGATGCGCTGGACCTCGGCGCTGCTCAGCGCGCTGCTGCATCTGTTGTTCTTCCTGCTGCTGCTGTGGGTGGCGGTGATCCGCACGTCTTCGCCGGACGAGCAGGGCAGCGAGGGTGAGCGCGTGCAGATTGAATTCGTCGGCCGTGCTGCACAGGAAGGCGGCGGCGACCAGCCCGGTGCCGAGGCAGCTGCCGCCGCAGAGGCCGGTGCCGCAGCCGCAGGCCAGGATGCCGGAGCGGCGACAGCGCCCCGGCCGCAACCGTCTGCACCTGCGCCGTCTTCTACTGCCGCTGCCACGGCACCGACCGCCAGCGTGCCGCCGCCGCCCGAGGTGGAGCCGGCGCCGGTGGCCGCACCGCCGCCCTCACCGGTACAGGCCACCGAAGTTGCAGAGGCGACCGCCGAATTCGTGGTGCCGCCGGTCGCACTGCCGCGCACCGAGGTCAGCATCGTGCCTCGCGACACCATTCCGACGGTGCGCGAGCGCAGCGTGCTGCCGGTACAGGCTGCGCCGATAGCAACGCCGGTACGCACGCCCGACGTGGCAGTGCAGGCTCCGCGCGTGCGCGATGTGCAGGTGCAGGAGCGCGAAATCAGCACGGTCGAAGCGCCGGTGGCGCCGCAGCCGATGCGGACCACCGACATCCAGGTACGCGTACCGCAACGCGACGTACAGGTGCGCGAGCGCGAAGTGCAGGCCGTGACCGATCCGCAGGTGCGCATGGCCACCGTCGCAGGGCGCGAGCCCACGGTGCGTGCGCCTGCCGGGCGCGAGGTGCAGGTGCGCGAACGGGAGGTTGCTGCCGCTCCGCAACCTGCCGCGTCGACTGCGTCAGGCAGCGCGACCACGCCGACGCCGGCACCCGCCGGCAGTTCGGCCCAGAACAGCGCCAGCGTGGCGCGCCCTGCGACGACCAGTACCGTCGCCGCACAGGCGGGCGCCCGTCCGGCACCAACCCCGGGCAACTGGGCAACGCCCGCACGCGGTGACGACTGGGGCGCTTCCAGCCGCAATCGCGACGGCGCCAACCAGGGCGCCGCGCAAACCAGTGCGGGCAAGGGCGACGGTCTGTTCAACGCTGACGGCAGCGTACGCGTGGCCGGCCAGGACGGGGCCGGCAAGGCCGAGCGCGGCGCACCCGGTGGGGCCAACGACGGCTGGAGCAAGGAGCGCATCGCCGAGTCCGGCAAATGGTTGAAGCGGCCGCCGTACGACTACACGCCTACCTCGTTCGACAAGTATTGGGTGCCGCAGGAATCGCTGCTCGCCGAATGGGTGCGCAAGGGCGTCAAGGCAATGGAGATTCCGTTGCCGGGTACCAGCACGAAGATTTCCTGCGTGATCTCGATCCTGCAGGCCGGTGGCGGCTGTGGCCTCACCGATCCGAACATGCAGGACCAGCCCGCAGTGGCGCGTCCGCCGCCGGATATCCCGTTCAAGAAAGAGCTGCAGGAAGATAACGGCAGCCGGTAGGGTGCCGCATCCACGCATGGCGTGGATCTACTGTGCATCCAGCTGCGCCGGGTAGATCCACGCCATGCGTGGATGATCCATGCGCTTCACGTGCATGCCGACCAAGGTCGGCCTCTACCAGGTCATTCGCTCTGCGACAGGAACACCCAGAACGGGACGTCGCGACCTACCCAGTCACGGCTGGCTTCATCCAGGATGTCCAGCAGCGTGTCGAACTCCTTGCCTGCACCGGCGCGCAGGGCATCGACATCGGCCAGGAACAGCGCATAGCCATGGGCAGGCAACCACTGCAGGTCGCGCAGGTTGTCGGCCAGTGCATCCCAGTTGCCGCCGAAGCCGGCAGGGAAATCAAGCTGGGCGGCCAGCCGCGCCAGCAGGGTGCGCTTGTCGCTCACGCCATCCAGGTCGATCCGGATCACCTTCAGGTCGGCATCGCGCATCGCTGCCGACAGTGCGCTGATATCGGAGCTGTCGATCGCGTAGACGCCGGCATTGTTGATGTCATGCAGGCCGAGGCCGAAATCATCGTGGCTCATGGGCGTTCTCCGGAGGCCGGTACGGTGAAGCTGCGGAACGATTCGTAGTGATCATCGGTGTAGTACCAGGCATCGGGCGGGTTGCCACCGGTGACGATGCGCCGCGCGCCGCGGTTGCCTGCACCGGGCGTGTCGACGGTGTACTCGCGGTAGTAGCCACGCGGGCGCTGTGGCAGCTGTTGTTCGCGGTTGCCGAAGGTGCTGCCATCCTGCCGATGCGGGAACGGGCCGCCGCGCTGGATCAGCGCGATGGTCTGGCGGGCCTCGGCCGGAAGGAAGGCGGGCAGGCTGCTGTCGCTGCTGCTGTTGCGCAGCGCCGGTGCGTTGGTTGCCGGAGTGCCCTGCAGGTCGGGCGCGAACTGCGGCGGCGGCGGCCGCTGCAGAAAATGATTGACGACCAGGCCGAGCAGCAGCAGGACGATGGCAGTGATCAACAGCCGGGGGTTGCGCATGGGCAGGAGCAGGCGAGGGTGGTGCGCCCACTGTAGCGCCTGCGCGCTGCACCCTGCATGAGGGCACGCGCCGCGTCACCGCTGCGTAACAATTGCCGGCATGCTCACCTGCAGGACGCAATTTCCTTTACATCCCCCTTGGTAATCTGGCGGTCTGTCCCCATCATTCACCGCGCACCGCCCGACGATGCCGTCGGGTGCCCTCGCTATCAGGAGATGCATCATGGCCTACACCCTGCCCAAGCTGCCCTACGCCTACGACGCGCTGGAACCGCATATCGATGCGGCGACGATGGAAATCCATCACACCAAGCATCACCAGACCTACATCAACAACGTCAACGCTGCGCTGGAAGGCACCGAGTACGCCGACCTGCCGGTCGAAGAACTGGTGAAGAAGCTGAAGTCGCTGCCGGAGAACCTGCAGGGTCCGGTGCGCAACAACGGTGGCGGCCACGCCAACCACTCGCTGTTCTGGACCGTGATGGCCCCGAACGCCGGTGGCAACCCGGTGGGCGATGTGGCCAAGGCGATCGACAAGGACCTGGGCGGTTTCGACAAGTTCAAGGATGCCTTCACCAAGGCCGCGCTGACCCGTTTCGGCAGTGGCTGGGCGTGGCTGAGCGTGACCCCGGACAAGAAGGTCGTGGTCGAAAGCAGCGGCAACCAGGACAGCCCGTTGATGGAAGGCAACACCCCCATCCTCGGTCTGGACGTGTGGGAACACGCGTACTACCTGAAGTATCAGAACCGCCGTCCGGAATACATCGGCGCGTTCTTCAACGTCATCGACTGGAACGAAGTCGAGCGTCGTTACCAGGAAGCGATCGCCTGATCGCAGTGCCTGCGTGAAGTGGAAGGCCGGGGGAGACCCCGGCCTTTTTTGTTTGCGCATCGGTGGTGCCGGCCGTTGGCCGGCAACCTCACGACGGTCCTGGCAGGAATGTTGCAGTTGCCGGCCAGCGGCCGGCACTCCCCGCGGGCGAAGTCATTCGGTAGTGGCAGGCACGTCCTGCAGCCGCAGCGTCGCCATCACGCCCAGGCGCAGGCCGGGCAGGTCGCCGTCGGCAGGCAGCATGATCGCCTGCTGGCGGATGCCGCCGAAATGCTTGACCTGGAACAGCACATCCAGCCCATGGCCACTGGCGCCGCCGCCGCTGGCCGCCGGTGCGCCGGGATTGCGCCGGGCCGGCTGGAAGCCGGGCGTGCTGCGCACCAGCTCGACGGTGCTTGCGGAAAAATCCCCTGCGATCAGGCTCGGCATGCCCTCGGCCGTGGCGCCGATCCAGGTCATCAGGTCGCTGGTCTGGTGCTGCCGGGCCGTGGCCTCATCCGGCTCCGGCCGCAGGCGCGCGACGTAGACGTTGACGTCGTTGTCGCCCAGCCGCAGGCGCATCATGCCGGCGGCACTGAAGGTGCCCGGCGGATGCAGCAGGGTGACGCCGTCCTCGCTGACCGGCAGCCGGCTGAGCATCGCGTTGCCATGCCGGACCGGCTGGCTCGGCGGGTCTGCGGTGACGAAATCGCAGCTGTAGCGCAGCCGGCTGGCCAACCAGCAGGCCGGGTTGCGCCCTTGCTGCTGCAGGACCTGCTGCACCGAGATCACATCCGGCTGCAGATCGGTCAGCAGCTGCAGCACCTGTTCGCGGCGCTGCTTCCATTGCCCTTCATCACGGCTGGGCAGTTCCAGCGCGGCGACGGTCAATTGCCGCACCTCCGTGGCAAGGCCGGCCGCCGGCGGCGCCTGCGGTCGCGCCAATGCAGGCACGGCCAGCATGAGGGCGAGGCAGCTGGACAGGATGCGGGCAAAGGGGAGGGGGCGCATAACGATAAGTTTACGCTTTTGCCGTGCAGGTTCCGTGACTTCCGGCAGGGCCGCACATGCCTGCCATGCTTTGGCGCGCCTGTCATGCAGCCCTGCAGCGTGCTTCGCACGCACAGGTTCCGGTACTCTTGCGCCTTTCGTTTTGCAGGAATGCCTTACAGGATGAGCCACGACGCAGTCGCCCCCATCGCCGGCCAGGGAAAGATGCCGCGCCAGATCCCGTACATCATCGGCAATGAGGCCTGCGAGCGGTTCAGTTTCTACGGGATGCGCAACATCCTGGTGCAGTTCCTGATCACCTCCCTGCTGCTGCAGGAAATCACGGCCGAAGGCCGTGCCGGTGAAGCCAAGGACATCATGCACAGCTTCATGATCGGCGTGTATTTCTTCCCGCTGCTCGGTGGCTGGCTGGCCGACAAGTTCTTCGGCAAGTACCACACCATCCTGTGGTTCAGCCTGGTCTACTGCATGGGCCATCTGTGCCTTGCGCTGTTCGAGGGCAGCCGTGGCGGCTTCTTCCTCGGCCTGGGCCTGATCGCGCTGGGCGCCGGTGGCATCAAGCCGCTGGTGGCCTCGTTCATGGGCGACCAGTTCGACCAGAGCAACAAGCACCTGGCCAAGATCGTCTTCGACGCCTTCTACTGGATCATCAACTTCGGCTCGTTGTTCGCCTCGCTGCTGATCCCGCTGGTGCTGAAGAACTGGGGCCCGCAGTGGGCGTTCGGTATTCCGGGCATCCTGATGTTCATCGCCACCTTCGTGTTCTGGCTGGGCCGCAAGCGCTACGTGTTGGTGCCGTTGCCGCCGAAGGACCCGCATTCGTTCGCCAATGTGGTGCGCACCGCGCTGACCACGCGGGTGGCCGGCCAGGGCCGTCCGGGCCTGGTGATCGCCGTGCTCGGCCTGGTGCTGGCGTTGGCCTCGTTCGGCCTGGTCGGCTCGCTCGGCATCGTGATCTGCCTGTGCCTGGCGCTGGTCTCGATCCTGGCGGGCATCGGTGGTGGTACCTGGCTGCAGCTGGACCGCGCGCGCGGCCAGCATCCGGCCGAAGCCGTGGAAGGCGTGCGCTCGGTGCTGCGCGTGCTGGTGATCTTCGCCCTGACCACGCCGTTCTTCTCGCTGTTCGACCAGAAAGCCTCGACCTGGGTGCTGCAGGGCCAGCAGATGCAGATGCCGAGCTGGTTCACCGCCTCGCAGATGCAGGCGCTGAATCCGCTGCTGGTGATGATCCTGATTCCGTTCAACAACCTGGTGCTGTACCCGGCCCTTCGCCGCTTCGGTTTCGAGCCGACCGCGCTGCGCCGGATGACCGCCGGCATCGCCTTCAGTGGCCTGGCCTGGATCGTAGTGGGTGGCATCCAGGTGGTGATGGATGGCGGCAATGCGATGTCGATCTTCTGGCAGATGCTGCCGTACGCGCTGCTGACCTTCGGTGAGGTGCTGGTCTCGGCCACCGGCCTGGAGTTCGCCTACAGCCAGGCCCCGCAGGCGATGAAGGGCGTGGTGATGAGCTTCTGGAACCTGACCACCACCATCGGCAACCTGTGGGTGCTGCTGTCCAACGCGGCGGTACGTAACGACACGGTCACCCACAAGATCGCCAGTACGGGCCTGAGCGAAGCGGCATTCCTGATGTTCTTCTTCGCCGGTTTCGCCTTCGTCGCGGCGTTGGCCTTCGGTTGGTATGCGAAACGCTATCGTATGGTCGACAACTACCGCACCGCCTGAGCCTGACATGACCCCCGTCAATCTGCTGTTGATCGCCATCACCGCCATCCTGTCGTGGATGGCGTTCAACAACCGCAAGCTGGCTGACCGCCTGATCCTGTGGCCGCCGGCGGTGGATCGCCACCGCCAGTACGACCGCCTGATCACCTACGGCTTCATCCATGCCGACTGGTCGCACCTGATCTTCAACATGATCACCCTGTTCTTCTTCGGGGGGTTCATCGAGAGCGTGATGGTGCAGCTGACCGGCAGCTACCTGGTCTATCCGGCGTTCTATGTCGGTGCGTTGCTGGTCTCGATCCTGCCCAGCTACCTGAAGAACCAGAAGAACCCGAACTACCTCAGCCTCGGTGCGTCCGGGGCGGTGTCGGCGGTGCTGTTCGCCTTCATCCTGATCAAGCCGTGGTCGATCATCCTGGTGTTCTTCATCCCGGCGCCGGCGATCGTCTATGCCGCGTTCTACGTCGGCTACAGCATCTGGATGGACAAGCGCGGTGGCGATCGCATCAACCACAGCGCGCACCTGGCCGGTGCGGCGTTCGGCGTGATCTTCATGCTGGCCATGCAGCCGAGCATCTTCAGTCACTTCCTGCGCGAGCTGTCCAACCCGACCTTCCGCCTCGGCGGCGGCTGAGGGTGGCCGGGGTCGGATCCACTGGATCCGACCCCCGGGGCCGCGGCCCCGCTCCGGGTCAGGCCCGGGTCTGCTGACCGTAGGTATCGAGCAGGCGGGAGAAGACTTCCTCGCCGATGCTCTGGAACGCCTGGTCTTCGGTCTGTCCCTCCACGGCCAGTTGCAGCAGGCCCTCCAGCAGGGCGTGATCGGTATCGGATTGGGAATCGCTGGGGTGCATCACGGGCCTCCACGGCAGATCGCTTGGTCAACTGTCGCAAGGGGCATGCCAGGCTGGCGCACCCCTGCAGAGGGGGTAGCGGCCGGCTGGCCTGAAGCTTGAGGGCAACAAGTGACGCAACGGGCGCAGACTTGTCCCTGTTCAGACTTCACGCGATCATGGCGCCCGCGTGCGCACCATCCACGCAGTCGCCGCAGGAGACAGTCCCATGGCTTCGGTCACGCCCCCCGGTCTGGCTTACGAGGTCGAACACGATCAGGTCAACCACCGTTTCACCGCCCGCGTGCGCGGGCAGGTGGCACTGTTGGAGTACCAGATCAAACGCAGGCGGATGGTCATCACCCATACCGAAGTGCCCGAGCCGATCGCCGGACGTGGCATTGCCGGTGAGCTGACCCGGGTCGCACTGCGTTTCGCCCGTGAGCAGAAGTACAAGGTGGTGCCGGCATGTGCCTATGCCGAGGCCTTCCTGCAGCGGCACGAGGAGTACCACGATCTGCTTGTGGGCTGAATCCAGCGGGCCACCCTTCAGCCAGGGCAGGCGATGATGCATGAACATGAACAGGGGATCCCGATGAAGATTGGAAACAACCGGCCACTGCACGCCAGCGTGCTGGCCGGCGCTATGGGCGTGCTGTTGCTGGCCGGTTGCCAGCGTGAGAACGAGGCGGCGCCGACCACCGATGCCGCACCTGCGGCCGAAGCCACCGGAACCGCCGAGGCACCCGCAGCGGAAGCGCCGTTGGATCTGCGCGATGTGATCGAGAACAACGAACGTGAGGTGGTCGGCATCAGCTACCCGGCGGGCATCGATCGTTATCCGGGCCTGGCACGCGCGCTGCAGGCCTATGCCACCTCCGCCCGCAGCGATCTGCAGCAGGCGCTGGACGGGCTGGGCAACGACAAGCCGACCATGCCCTATGAGCTGTCGCTGAGCTTCGAGAAGCTGCTGGAGACGCCGCAGCTGGTGGTGGTCAGTGCCGACGGCAGCCGCTACACCGGCGGCGCCCATGGCGAACCGCTGGTTGCTCGTTTCGTGTGGCTGCCGGCGCAGCAGCAGATGCTGAGCGCCGACAAGCTGGTGGCCGATGCCAAGGGCTGGAAAGCGATCAGCGATTTCGTCGCCGACCAGCTGCGTGAGCGTGTGGCCACCCGCCTCAGCGGCGAGGACATGGACCCGTCGCAGCTGCAGGAATCGCTGCGCAATGCCTCGCGGATGATCGCCGACGGCACCGGTCCGCAGGCCGATAACTTCAGCCAGTTCCAGCCGCTGACCGACGACAAGGGACAGATCACCGCGCTGCGCTTCGTGTTCCCGCCCTACCAGGTGGGTCCATACTCGGACGGCACCCAGACCGCCGATGTGCCGGCTTCGGTGTTGTTGCCACACGTGGCCAAGGACTACGTGGAGCTGTTCGCACGCGGGTAACCGTAGACGAGGAGGTGACGTGGATACAGGGTTGCAGGAGCGGGTCACCGGCCTGCTCCACGAGGCCGGGGTCCAGATCGATGGAACCCGCCCGCAGGATATCCAGGTGCATGACCCGCGCTTCTTCGCGCGGGTCATCGCGCACGGCTCACTCGGCCTGGGCGAGAGCTACATGGACGGCTGGTGGGATGCCAACGTCCTCGATGAATTCCTGTTCCACCTGATGCAGGCGCACCTGGACGAACGGGTGCACGGATGGCGCGAGGTGGCCGACGCCCTGAAGGCGCGCCTGTTCAACCTGCAGGCCGGGGCGGGCAGCTACGAAGTGGGGCGCCGCCACTATGACCTTGGCAATGACCTGTACCAGGCGATGCTCGGCCAGCGCCTGGTCTACAGCTGTGGTTACTGGCGCCATGCCGACGATCTGGATGGCGCGCAGGAAGCCAAGCTGGATCTGGTGTGCCGCAAGCTCGGGCTGCGTCCCGGGCAACGCGTGCTGGACATCGGCTGCGGTTGGGGTGAGGCGCTGAAGTTCGCCGCCGAGCGATACGGTGTCAGTGGCGTGGGCATCACCATCTCGCAGGAGCAGGCCGACTTCGCCCGCGAGCTGTGCGCTGGCCTGCCGATCGAGATCCGGCTGCAGGACTATCGCGAACTTGACGAACCTTTCGATGCGATCTTCTCGATCGGCATGTTCGAACACGTGGGCGACAAGAACTACCGCCGCTTTTTCGACGTGGCCCGGCGCTGCCTTTCGCCGCGGGGACTGCTGCTGTTGCATACCATTGGCAGCAACATTTCGCGCCACCGCACCGATCCGTGGATCGCCCGCTACATCTTCCCCAACTCGATGCTGCCGTCGGCAGTGCAGGTCACCAAGGCGTTCGAGGGCTGCTTCGTGCTGGAGGACTGGCATAACTTCGGCACCGACTACGACCTGACCCTGCAGGCGTGGCGGCGCAACGTGGAAGCAGCATGGCCACGGCTGGATCAACGTTACGACGAGCATTTCCGTAGCATGTGGCGTTTCTACCTGGCCGGATCGATGGCCAGCTTCCGCTGCCGGCATGCGCAGCTGTGGCAGCTGGTGCTGTCGCCGGAGGGCGTGCCCGGGGGATACGTAGCGCCGCGGTGATCTGGAAGAGCATCCACGCATGGCGTGGATCTACTGGGATCACGCAACCCTGCGGTAGATTCACGCCCTGCGTGGATGACCCAACAAAAAACCGCCCGGTTTCCCGGGCGGTTCTCATTTCACACTACCCCACTGGCGATCAGTTGCCGGTGCCGGTCAGGCCACGCTTTTCCAGGAGCGGTTCGATCTGCGGCTCGTGGCCGGCAAAATCGCGGAACAGCTGCATCGCATCCACGCTGCCACCCTTGGACAGCAGGGTCGCGCGGAAGTGGTCGCCGTTCTTGCGGCTCAGGCCGCCGTTGTCGCGGAACCACTTCTGGGTGTTGGCGTCGAGCACTTCCGACCAGATGTAGGCGTAGTAGCCGGCCGAGTAGCCGCCCATGATGTGGCTGAAATACGGGGTCTTGTAGCGCGGCGGAACCGGCGCGTAGTAGATGCCGTCCTTCTCCAGCGCGGCGCGCTCGAAGGCCATTACGTCCTTGGCGGCCGGCACCTGGTCCGGGCCGATCTGGTGCCAGCGCTGGTCGAGCATGGCGGCGCCCAGGTACTCGGTGGTGGCAAAGCCCTGGTTGAACTTGGCCGCGGCCAGCACCTTGTCCAGCAGTGCCTGCGGCATTGCCGAGCCATTCTGGTAGTGCTTGGCGTAGTTCTTCAGGATGGCCGGGTTGTCGGCCCACATCTCGTTGACCTGCGAGGGGAACTCGACGAAGTCGCGCGGCACCGCGGTGCCCGAGAAGTACGGATACTTCACATTCGAGAACATGCCGTGCAGGGCGTGACCGAACTCGTGGAAGGTGGTGCTCACTTCATCCCAGGTCAGCAGAGTCGGCTGGCCGGCCGGCGGCTTGGGAATGTTCAGGTGATTGGCCACCACCGGCTTGAAACCGGTCAGCTTGGACTGCGAGACGTACGAGTTCATCCACGCACCGCCGCGCTTGGAGGCACGTGCGTACGGGTCGAAGATGAAGATCGCCAGCTGGCTGCCATCGGCATCGAACACGTCATAGACGGTGACGTCATCGTGGTAGACCGGCAGGTCGGTGCGCTGCTTGAAGGTCAGGCCGAATTCCTGGTTGGCGGCGAAGAACACGCCGTTCTCCAGCACGTTCTTCATCTCGAAGTACGGCTTCAGCTGCGATTCGTCGAAGTTGTACTTGGCTTGGCGCACCTTCTCGCTGTAGAAGGCCCAGTCCCACGGCTCCAGCTTGAAGGTCGGCTTGCCGGCGGCCTTCTGTTCCTGGTCGATCATTGCCTGCAGGTCGGCGGCTTCGCGCTTGGCGTTGGCCACCGCTGCCGGTGCCAGCTTGCCGAGCATCGCATTGACCGCTTCGGGGGTCTTGGCGGTCTGGTTGGTCAGGTTGTAGGCGGCGAAGTTGGCAAAGCCCATCAGCTTGGCCTTGTCGGCGCGCAGCTGCATGATGCGCGCGACCAGCGCGGTGTTGTCGAACTCACCGCCGCGGCTGCCGCGGGTGGTGGACGCTTCGTAGATCTTCTGGCGCAGGGCGCGGTTGGCCAGGTTGGTCAGCGGCGGCTGGCCGGTGGTGTTGAGCAGGGTGATCACGTACTTGCCGTCCAGGCCACGGGCCTTGGCGGCTTCGGCGGCGGCAGCGATCTGCTCCTTGGACAGGCCGTCCAGTTCCTTGACGTCGTTGACGGTGATCGCCGAAGCATTCACTTCCGACTGCACGTTCTGGCTGAACTTGGTGCCGAGGTTGGCCAGCTCGGCGTTCATTTCCTTCAGCTTGGTCTTGTCGGCCTCGGACAGCTTGGCGCCGGCGCGCACGTAGTTGTCGTAGTACTTCTCGACCAGGCGAACGCCTTCAGCGTCCAGGCCCAGGGTGGCGCGGCTGTCATACAGCGCCTGGATGCGCGCGAACAGCTTGCCGTTCAGCGCGATCGCATCGCTGTGCGCGGCGAACTTCGCCGAATAGTCGGCCTGCAGCTTCTTGCGGGTGTCGTTGGTGTCGGCGCCGACCAGGCTGAAGAACACGGTGGTCGCGCGGTCCAGGGTGTCACCGCTCTTTTCCAGGGCGATGATGGTGTTGTCGAAGGTCGGCTTGGCCTTGGTGTTGGCGATCGCCTCCACTTCCTTCAGCTGCTGCGCCATGCCGGCGTCGAAGGCCGGGGCGAAGTCGCTGTCCTTGATCTTGTCGAACTGCGGGAAATGCAGCGGCAGCGGGCTGTCGGCGAAGAACGGATTGGCCTGCTGGGCATTGGCAGCGGTGGCCGGGGCGGCGGCGCTGGCCGAATAGGCGGGCAGGGCAAGGCCGAGGGTCATGGCCACGGCAAGGGCAAGGCGGGTGGTCAAGGTCGATACTCCGGTAAGGCAAACAAGGGCCCGAGGGTAACCCGGCCCGGCGCGCCCGCACTTGTGTCAAAAGGCATGTTGGCAAAGCCGCCCCGCAGCAGGGCCACCCTCTGGCTGGTTGCCCGGGTACCATGCAATCACCGCCCACGGCCCACCGCCATGACCACTGCCTACGATTTCAGCTTCCGTGACCTTGAAGGCCAGCCGCAGGCGTTGGCGCAGTACGAGGGCCGTCCGCTGCTGCTGGTCAACGTTGCCAGCCGCTGTGGCTTCACCCCGCAGTACACCGGGTTGGAACAGCTGTGGCAGGACTATCGTGATCGCGGCCTGGTGGTGATCGGATTTCCCTGCAACCAGTTCGGTGCGCAGGAGCCGGGCGATGCTGCGCAGATCCGCCAGTTCTGTTCGATTGATTACCCGGTCAGCTTCCCGCTGTCGCAGAAGATCGAGGTCAACGGCGAGGGTGCCGACCCGCTGTGGGCATGGCTGTCGCACCAGAAGCGCGGGCTGCTGGGCATCGCCCGCATCAAGTGGAACTTCAGCAAGTTCCTGGTCGATCGCCAGGGCCAGGTGGTGGATCGCTATGCGCCGACCACCAAGCCGGAGCAGCTGCGCGGCGGCATCGAAGCGCTGCTCTGAAGGTAGTGCCGGCCGCTGGCCGGCAACCCCGTGGTTGCAGCAGAACCGGCCAATGGCCGGCACTACCGTTGCAGCTTATTTCTCGACGAACGCGCGCTCGAACACGTAGTGGCCGGGCGTACCGATGCGCGGCGAGGTCTGGAAACCGCGGCTGTCCAGTACGGTGCGCAGGTCGGCCAGCATCTGCGGGCTGCCGCAGATCATCGCGCGGTCGTTTTCCGGGCTCAGCTCGGGCAGGCCGAGCGTGCGCTGCATCTCGCCGCTTTCCATCAGCGAGGTCAGGCGGCCCTGGTTCGGGAACGCCTCGCGGGTCACGGCCGGGTAGTACAGCAGCTTGTCGCCGACCATTTCGCCCAGGAACTCATGCTCGCGCAGTTCCTTCTCGAAATAATCGCGATAGGCCAGGTCCTTTTCGTAGCGCACACCGTGGCACAGGATCACCTTGTCGAAGCGCTCGTAGGTCTCCGGGTCCTTGATCACCGACAGCCACGGCGCCAGGCCGGTGCCGGTGCCCAGCAGGTACAGGTGCTTGCCCGGGTGCAGGTCGCTGATCAGCAGGGTGCCGGTGGGCTTCTTGCCGACCAGCACCTTGTCGCCCGGCTTGATGTGCTGCAGGCGCGAGGTCAGCGGGCCGTCCTGCACCTTGATGCTGAAGAATTCCAGCTGTTCTTCCCAGTTGGCGCTGGCGATGGAGTACGCGCGCAGCAGCGGCCGCGCATCGGTCTCCAGGCCGATCATCACGAACTGGCCGTTCTCGAAGCGGAAACCGCTGTCACGGGTGAGGGTGAAGCTGAAGTAGGCGTCGGTCCAGTGGCGGACCTCAAGCACCGTTTCGGCGCCGAAAGCGGAGGACATGGGCGTATCTATCGGAAGTCGTCGGGACAATTCTATCTCAAATGAGACAGGTTCTCATTAGGCGGAACGAGAGGCGTTCTCAGCGATAACCGGCCGCCTGCAGTTCGAACAGCTCGGCATAGCGACCGCCCTGTGCCATCAGCTGCTCATGCGTGCCGCTGGCTTCGATCCGGCCATCGGCCAGTACAAGGATGCGGTCGGCCATGCGCACGGATGAGAAGCGGTGGGAAATCAGCACCGCAGTGCGATTATCCGCCAACTCCCTGAACCGCTGGAACACTTCGAACTCGGCACGGGCGTCCAGCGCCGCGGTGGGTTCATCCAGGATCATCACCTGTGCATCGCGCATCCACGCCCGGGCGATGGCGATCTTCTGCCACTGGCCACCGGACAGGTCCACGCCCTGCTTGAAGCGGCGGCCGATCTGCTGGTCGTAGCCGCCGGGCAGGGCAGCGATCACTTCCTCGGCCATGCCGCGGCGGGCGGCATCGGAGATCCGCGCGCGGTCGTCCATCGCTTCAACCTGGCCGACACCGATGTTCTCGCCGGCACTGAGGTTGTAGCGCACGAAATCCTGGAAGATCACGCCCAGATTGGCGCGCAGGTCGTCCAGGTCGTAGTCGCGCAGGTCGCGCCCATCCAGCAGGATGCGGCCTTCGTCCGGTTCGTACAGGCGTGCCAGCAGCTTGACCAGGGTGGTCTTGCCCGCGCCGTTCTCGCCGACCAGCGCCAGTACTTCGCCCGCGTGCAGGTGGAAATCCAGGTGGCGCACGGCCCATTGCTCGGCATCGGGGTAGCGGAAGCCCACGTCCTCGAACACGAAGCCCTCGCGGATCGGCTGCGGCACGCGCACCGCGTCCTTTCGCGAATGGATTTCCGGTTCGATCTGGAAGAACGAATACAGGTCGTCCAGGTACAGCGCCTGGCTGGCGACCTGCGAGAACCCGATCAGCAGGCCTTCCAGCAACTGGCGCAGGCGCAGGAAGCTGCCGGCGAGGAAGGTCAGATCGCCGATCGAGAAATCGCCGCGCACCGTGCGCCAGGCGATATAGGCATACGCGGTGTAGTAGCCCAGCGTACCCAGCGCGGCCAGCAGCGTGCCCCAGAACGCACGCCGCCGGGCGAGCGCGCGGTTTGCCAGGAACAGCGCCGCCGACAAGCTGCGGTAACGGTCGACCAGGAACCGGTGCAGGTTGAAGATCTTCACTTCCTTCGCTGTTTCCACGCTGGCGCCGAGCTGGCGCAGGTAGTCCAGCTGGCGGCGCTCCGGCGTCCACAGGAAGTTGAGGCTGTATCCGGCCGCATTGAAGTGCGACTCGCCGATGAACGCCGGCACTAGCGCCAGCGCCAGCAGCAGGATCAGCCACGGCGCATAGACCAGCAGGCCGACGGCCAGGCTGGCGACGGTGATCGCATCCTGCACCTGGCCGAACAGCTGGCTCATCAGGTTCATCCGGCCCATGGTCTGGCGCCGCGCACGGTCCAGCTTGTCCTGCAGGTCCGGATCCTCGAAATCCTCCAGGTCCAGGGTCGCTGCATGTTCCATCAGGCGCACGCTGGTGGCGTTGGCGAACAGTTCCGACAACAGGGCATCGGCGTAGCTGACCAGGCGGCCGAGCAGGTCCGAGGCGATCGCCAGGCCCAATTCCAGCGCCAACAGGCCGAGCAGCGGATTGAGCAGCCCACTGGACAGCGCCTCGCCCAGCGGCGGGAAGCCAGCATCGTGCTGGCTGAGGTGCAGCGCGGTATCGATGATCAGCTTGCCGACGTAGAGCATCGCCACTGGCAGCAGCGCACGTATCAAGCGCAGGCCAAGGCTGGCCAGGGTCAGCACACGGCTGGTCTGCCACACCTGTCGCAGGAATGGCGGCAGGTTGCGCATCGCCTTGAAGCGTTGACGCAGGCTGGGTTTCTTGGCGCCGGCAGCGCCGGCAATGAGAGAGGCGGGCATGCCGCCATTGTGCGCGCCTGATACGTGCAGGTGGGGTCAGGGCAGCCGTGTGGCCGCCGGGGTCGGATCCCTTTGCTGCGCAAAGGGCTCTGACCCCACCAGCCAGATCGGGTCAGAGCCCTTCGCGTTGCGAAGGGATCCGACCCAACCACATCCACGCATGACGTGGATCTACCGTGTCGACCAAGGTCGACACCTACCAACAGCTGCAGGAACCTGACCCACCCGGCTGACTCCCTTTTACGGCAGCGGCGGCAGCAGCCCCGCCCCCAGCCGGTTCCAGGCATTGATCACTGCAATGCCCATGCTCAGGTCACTGATGCCTTTTTCATCAAAGTGCGGTGCCAGCGCATCGAACGCCGCCTGCGACGGTGCGCCATCGGTCAACCGGGTCAGCGCCTCGGCCCAGCCCAGCGCCGCGCGTTCGCGGTCGTCGAAGAAGCGGCTTTCGTGCCAGGCCGGCAACGTATCCAGCTTGCGCGGCTCGATGCCGCCCTTGCGCAGCGTGGTGGCATGCATGTCCATGCAGTGGCCGCAGCCGTTGAGCTGCGACACGCGCAGGAACACCAGTTCCATCAACGTCGGATCGATCGAACTGTCATGCACTGCCTTGCTGGTGGCCAGCAGGCCCTTGAAGGCCTCGGCGGCCAGGCGGGTGTAGGGAACGCGGGGAGAGGCGTGGTCGGACATTTTCGGCTCCACGGCGGCCACGGTGGCCGCCTTTCATTACAAGGACGCCGCAGCATCGCCGCGCGTGACAACCGACGGCAATTTGTTCGGATTGAGCACGCTGTAGAGATTGGCGATGCGGCCATCGACCACTTCGATGGTGGTGATCGAGTGCAGGTGGTCGCCTTCGAAACGCAGGATCGCCGGTTCGCCATTGACGTAGCCGAGCTGTGCCGGATGCGCCGCGCCGCGACGGGCGATGGCCCAGTACAGGCGGCCGATACGCTCGGCACCCAGCAGTGGCCGCACCGCTGCGGTGACCACGCCACCGCCATCGGAAACCAGCAGCGCGTTGGCATGCAGCAACGCCTGGATGGCCTCGCTGTCGCCCCGCTGGGAGGCGTCCATGAAACGCGCCAGCAGCTGCCGGTGCTGGCTGGCATCGGCATTGAAGCGCGGCCGCCCAGACTGCAGGCGCTGCCGGGCCCGGTGCACCAGCTGGCGGCAATTGGCCTCGCTGTGGCCGATCAGCTCGGCAATCTCGCGGTAGTCGTGGTCGAAGGCTTCCTTCAGCAGGAAGGCGGCGCGTTCCTCCGGTCCGAGCTGTTCGAGCAGGGTCAGGAAGGCCACGGAGACGCCGTCGGCCAGCGCGTGCAGCTGCGCAGGGCCGGGCGCCGGGTCGGGTTCGAGGGTGATCGCCAGCGGTTCGGCCAGCCACGGGCCGACGTAGTGCGCGCGCTCGCGCTTGGCCGCCCGCAGCCGGTCCAGGCCCAGCCGGGTGGTGGTGGTCACCAGCCAGGCCTCGGGGTCGACGATGGCGGCCGCATCGCTGCCGGCCCAGCGCAGCCAGGCGTCCTGGACCACGTCCTCGGCGTCGCTGCGGCTGCCAAGAAGGCGGTAGGCCAGCGCCATCAGGCGTGGGCGGTGGGTCTGGAAGGCGGTTTCGGCGTTCATGTGGGCAAGGACGCGCCAGCGGGGTGCAGCGTGACAGAGGGCAGGTCAGATCTTGCCGGCCAGCGGCCGGCACCACCACCCCACGGTCGAGGGAGGGGGTAAAATGGGCGGATTACCCCCGCCAGCCTTCAGCAAGCGAGCAATCCGTGACATCGATCAAGCAGGAAGACCTCATCCAGTCCGTCGCCGACGCGCTGCAGTACATCTCGTACTACCACCCGGTCGACTACATCAAGAACCTTGCCGCCGCCTATGAGCGCGAGGAGTCGCCGGCAGCGAAGGAGGCGATCGCGCAGATCCTGATCAACTCGCGGATGTGCGCCGAAGGCCATCGGCCGATCTGCCAGGACACCGGCATCGTCACCGTGTTCCTGGAAATCGGCATGGACGTGCGCTGGGATGACGCCACCATGGGCGTGGAGGACATGGCCAACGAAGGCATCCGCCGCGCCTACCTGTACCCGGACAACAAGCTGCGCGCTTCGGTGCTGGCCGATCCGGCCGGCAAGCGCATCAATACCAAGGACAACACCCCGGGCGTGGTCAACGTCAAGGTGGTGCCGGGCAACACCGTGGAGGTGATCGTTGCCGCCAAGGGCGGTGGCTCGGAAGCCAAGACCAAGTTCGCCATGCTCAACCCGTCCGACTCGATCGTCGACTGGGTGCTGAAGACCGTGCCGACCATGGGCGCGGGCTGGTGCCCGCCGGGCATGCTCGGCATCGGCATCGGCGGCACTGCCGAGAAGGCGATGCTGCTGGCCAAGGAAGCGCTGATGGAGCCGATCGACATCACCGAGCTGCAGGCCCGTGGTGCGTCCAACCGCATCGAGGAACTGCGTCTGGAGCTGTACGAGAAGGTCAACGCACTGGGTATCGGTGCGCAGGGCCTGGGTGGCCTGACCACCGTGCTCGACATCAAGATCAACGACTACCCGACCCACGCGGCCAACCTGCCGGTGGCGATGATCCCGAACTGCGCCGCCACCCGCCATGCGCACTTCACCCTGGATGGCAGCGGCCCGGTGATGCTGGACCCGCCGTCGCTGGAAGACTGGCCGAAGCTGACCTACGACGCGTCCAAGGGCACCCGCGTGGACCTGGACACGATCACCCCGGAAGACGTGGCCAGCTGGAAGCCGGGCCAGACCCTGCTGCTCAACGGCAAGCTGCTGACCGGCCGCGATGCCGCGCACAAGCGCATGGTCGACATGCTCAACAAGGGCGAGGAACTGCCGGTCGATCTGAAGGGGCGCTTCATCTACTACGTCGGCCCGGTCGATCCGGTGCGCGACGAAGTGGTAGGCCCGGCCGGTCCGACCACCGCCACCCGCATGGACAAGTTCACCGAGCAGGTGCTGGCACAGACCGGCCTGCTGGGCATGGTCGGCAAGGCCGAGCGCGGTCCGGCCGCGATCGAGGCCATCAAGAAGCACAAGTCGGCCTACCTGATGGCCGTCGGTGGGTCGGCTTATCTGGTGTCGAAGGCAATCAAGGCTGCCAAGGTCGTCGGCTTTGCGGACCTGGGCATGGAAGCGATCTACGAGTTCACCGTGGAAGACATGCCGGTGACCGTGGCCGTCGATTCCACGGGCGAGTCGGTGCACAAGACCGGCCCGCGCGAGTGGCAGGCCCGCATCGGCAAGATTCCTGTCGTGGTGGAGTGATCGGCGCGGCGTCGACCACGCCTGTCCGATTGCAGAACGGCGCCCGGGTGGCGCCGTTCTTCGTTTAACGATTGCAACCGCGCGGCTTTGCTAGGGTGTGCGCGTTGCCAGGCAAGGGAAGCTGTTTGTGCGTCAAGGAATACGCATTTTTTTCGCCGCAGTCGCCCTTGCCTGGCAGTCTTCCGGTCTATTGAACAAGGAGCGTCCTGTGAACCTGTTGCGTAGCCTTTCCTTTGTCACCCTGCTGTTTCTGGCCGGCTGCAGTACATCGTCTTCGTCGTATGGCGGTGGCGGCGGCTTCAGCGCCGGTGCCCAGTGCCAGATGCAGTGCCAGGCCAGCTATCGCAGCTGCATGGCCGAAGACCAGGGAATCGGCAGCCGCCAGTCCAGTTGCGAGCAACAGGTGGCACCGACGCCGGACAAACGCTGCAAGGACATCGAGCATCCTGAACTGCGTCGTTCCTGCGAGTTGAAGGCGCACGACTGTGCGCTGCGGGCGCCGATGATGGGCTGCGGCGAGCGTCGTGATACCTGCATGAGCACCTGCGGCTGACCACGCCGGTGACAGCGCGCATAATCAGCGGTTCCCCGCCCAGGACAGGTCCTATGCGCACCACCTTGTATGGTTCCACCAGCACCGCCTCGCTGGTGGTGCATTGGCTGCTGATCGAGCTCGGCATCGAGCACGAACTGATGCTGCTCGATTTCGAAACGCGCGAGCACAAATCAGCTGGCTACCTGGCGCTCAATCCGGCGGGCAGGGTGCCGACCCTGTTGATCGACGGCCAGGTACTGACCGAGGCGGCCGCGATCGCGCTGTATCTGGCAGACCGTCATCCGCAGGCAGGGTTGTTGCCTGCCGTCGGCACGCCGGAACGCGGCGAGGCCTATCGCTGGATGTTCTGGTGCGCCAACACCGTGCAGCCGGCCTACCGCGCCTGGTTCTATCCGCATGAAGCAGCGGGTGGCGAGTGCATCGAGGCCGTGCGTACGATGGCACGGCAGCAGCTGGAGGCGGCCTGGCAGCACGTTGCCACACACCTGCAGGACGGCGGTCCCTACCTGCTCGGCGATGCGCCGGGCGTGGTCGATTTCATGCTGGTGATGTTGATGCGCTGGTCACGCAACATGCCCACGCCCAGCGACCACTGGCCGGTGCTGAAGGCGTATGCGGATCGCCTGAAGGCGCGCCCGGCGTTCGCCGAGGTCTATCGCCGCGAAGGCATCACCGACTGGCGGTAACCCGTTCTGTAGAGCCGAGCCATGCTCGGCTCTACCAAAGCGGGGCGGGTTACAGGATCTCCAGCACCGTTTCCGGGGGCCGGCACAGGCGGGTACCCTTCGCGGTGCGTACCACCGGGCGGTTGATCAGCCGTGGGTGGGTGGCCATCGCGGCCAGCAGGGCGTCGTCATCGCTTCCCTGCAGGCCCAGGGCGGCAAACTCGGGTTCCTTGCTGCGCACCAGTCCGGTCGCGGCCAGGCCGGATTCGGCCAGTACCTGGCGCAGCGTGGCCACGTCGGGCGGGCTGCCGAGATAGTCGATCACCACCGGTTCGAAGCCGGCGTCGCGGATCAGCTGGAGCGCCCCGCGCGAGTTGCTGCACGCGGGGTTGTGCCAGATCGTCACATCCATCAGAACCACTCCAGCAGGGACACGCCCACGCCGACGTAGGTCGCCTTGTGGTTGTAATCGATCAGGCTCTCGCCATAGCCGTCGAAGATCTGCACATGGCCGCGCAGCAGGTTGCTGATCGGGAAGCCGTAGTCCAGCTGCAGCGCACCGTGCGAGCGGTCACCGGTGCGCAACGAGTGGCGCGCCATCAACGAGACCTCGTGACCCTTGTGGTTCCAGGTCAGGGTCGCGTCGCCGCGGCCCATGTAGTCCTCGATGTCCGGGTTGTTGTCGTCGCTGCGGGTCTCGGGAATGCGGTACCAGGGGCGCAGCACCAGTGCCCAGTTCTCGCGGTCGAGGCCGACGTTGAGGATCACCCGGTTCCAGCTGCGCGACAGCGGATCGGCACGGCCGTTGGACTGGTGGTTGAGGCTGATGCCGGTCATCCGCCCACGCCAGCCACCGATCGAGTAGCCGTTGCGGAACACCATCATCACTTCCGGCTCGTAGTTGGTCTCGCGGAACGGGCGCGAGTCCTCGCCGTTGTAGGCCTGCCAGCGCGAACTCTGGGTGTAGCCAGCCCAGATGTCGCCGTTGTCGCCGAACAGGTTCTCGGCGATCTTGGTCTTGAAGCTGATCTGGAACTTCAGCTCGGCGCTGTCCAGCACCTGCGGGGTGGTCACGCTGTTGGCCGGGTTCGGCGAGTGCGGCATGGTGTTGCGGTCGCTGGTCCAGAATGCTGGCAGCAGGTAGACAGGCTTGTACGCGCGCAGCTGGAACGGGCCCAGCTTGGAGTCCTCGGCCAGTTCCCAGCGGCTGTCCAGCAGCGAACCGCGGCCGGCATTGGCAAGTGCGCTGTCCGGCGCTTCGGACCGGAACAGATCGCTGACACGCTCGCGCAGCTTCTCCTCGCCCTGGCTCACCCGCGTGGTGTCGCGCTGCTCGCGACGTGCCTGTGCGGCGGCTTCGGCGGCCGCATCAGCTTCGGCGGTGGCCTGAGGCGTGCGCCCGAACTGGCGGTCGTAGCAGGCCAGACGGGCAGCATCGGTCGTGATGGCCGCGCAGGCGGCCGGCGAGGCTTCGGCGCTGGGCGCGAATTCCTGGGCAGCCACAGGCGCGCTGGCCAGGGCCAACGCCAGCGGTGCAAGGCGGGGAAACAACGGAGAGAGGGTCATTGCAGCAGGCCCTTCGGAATGAATGCGGAAAGAGGGACAGTGTGGCGGCTGCATCCGGTAACGGCCAGCCCCACGGGTTTATGCCCGGCGTGTGCGTGCGCGCTGCGTGAAGGCCGCATGCTTCACAGGAACCAGGCGAAGGCGAACAGGCCCAGCATCGCGATCACCAGCGCCAGCTTCAGCGCCAGGCCCAGCAGGATGCCAAGCCAGGTGGCCAGCCCGACCTTGGTCGAGCGGCCGAGCTCGCGGGTATGCCAGTACTCGCCCAGCAGCGCGCCCAGCAACGGCCCTGCGAACAATCCGATCGGCATGAAGAACAGGCCGACGATGCTGCCGATGAAGGTGCCCCAGAGCGCTTTGCGGCTGGCGCCCACGCGCTTGGCGCCAACTACGGTCGCCAGCACGTCGACCAGCAGCGACAGCGCGGTCAGCACGCCGAGGATCAGCAGAGTGGGCCAGCCGACATGGACGAACCCGTCTGCCCAGGCCGCCAGCACCAGCCCGATGAAGACCAGTGGGATGCCCGGCAGGGCCGGCAGGACGATGCCGGCGATGCCGATGAGGACAAAAATGACCGCTAGCAGATACAAGATGAATGAGAGGTCCATGCTGTCCAGTATGGTTGTCTTTTTGGGGTTGACAGTGAAAGGTTTTTGCCAGTTGCTTTTTCGTTTTGGTCGGGTTAAGTTGCAGTCGCTGAGCTTGGCAAGGTCACCGTGGATCGTGGCCTGATGAAGCAAGATCGTTCCGATCCGCTGCATCGATGCACCTCGCTTCCCCCTTGCTTGTCAGCCGCCCAACAGGCGTATCCAACAACAAGTAGAGAGTCAAAGGGAGTTAGTGAGATGGCTGATCGCGAGAACGGTACCGTGAAGTGGTTCAATGATGCCAAGGGCTTCGGCTTCATCAGCCGGCAGAATGGCGAGGATGTGTTCGTGCACTTCCGTGCCATCGAGACCCAGGGCTTCAAGAGCCTCAAGGAAGGCCAGGCTGTGAGCTTTGAAGTGGTGCAGGGCCAGAAGGGCCTGCAGGCTGACAAGGTCCAGCCGGCGTAATACCTGCCGCTTGCCGGCATGAAAAAGGCCCGCGCAAGCGGGCCTTTTTTTGTTGCTCCGGTTCTGATCGGCCGGGGCCCGCTGCGGTTCAGCGCAGGATGACCTTGCCGTTGACCACGCGGACATAGGTGTTTTCGCGGATGCCGCCGAGGTCGCGCTGGTTGACCACGATGGTGCGGCCGTCATCCATGCGCACGCTGATGTCATACGTATCGCTGGTGACGTTCTTCTGGATCTGGTTGCCCGCCAATGCGCCACCCACGGCGCCAGCGGCGGCGGCGATGTTCTTGTTGCCGCGGCTGCCGCCGGTGTGGTCGGAGATCTCATGGCCGGCAACCGCGCCGACGATACCGCCGAGGATCGCGCCGGTGGCGGAGGGCGCGGTACGGCCAGACTGCACGGCATTGATGCGGGTGACGATGCCGCAGTCGGCGCAGCGGCCCTGGTTGTAACCGGAGTTGTTGCCGTAGCCGCCGTTGTTGTAGCCGTTGTTGTAACCACCACCGCCGTAGCCCGGCGAGGTGGCACAGCCGGCCAGGCCGACGGTTGCGATGACACTGGCGGCGATGAGCTGGATCTTCATGGGGCATCTCCTGGCCGTGAAGGCGGGTGCGTTGGGTGGTACTGCGTCATGCAGCAGGGTCAGCGAATCCTCCTCTTTCCAACGTGAACAAGGCGCCAACCACATCGGCCTTCGCCCACTCGAAGATGAATCAGCGGAAGTCCTGATGACAGGCCCGGCAATCGTCCTGCAGTGCCTGGACCTGCTGCGCCAACGCGTTGCAGTCGATCGGCGGGCTGGCCAATGCCGCATTGAGACCGGCCCGGTACTGGCTGGCGTGCTGCTGGAACTGCCGGCTGTCCTTCAATCCGGGGAAGGCCTGGTCCAGATCGTTGGACAGCAGGCGCAGCACCTGCAGGCGCGGGACGCTGTCGGCCAGGCTGCAGCGGTTCTGCTGCTGAGCCTGCTGCAGCAGATCCGCCTGCCGCTGCATCACCTGCATCAGGCTGTCCGGGAACGGATCGCGGCGTGCCTGCAGTGCGCGGCCGACCATCACCGTGGCAATCAGGCCGATCAGCAGGCCCAGGCCGAGCACGAACAGATAGCGGTAGGCGGTGGACGGGCGGCGGGGTGGGCTGGCACTCATGGCGGGCGCTCCGGGCGTGCAACGGTGGGTTCGGCGTCGTCGTGCTGTAGTCAGGGGACCAGCACGTTAAAATAGCCCGATGAACGAACAGGTCAAACAACGCTTCGCCGGTATTGAACGGCTGTATGGCGTCGGCGCGCTCGAGCGCCTGCAGGGCAGCCGTGTTGCCGTGGTCGGCATGGGCGGCGTCGGCTCGTGGGTGGTGGAGGCGCTGGCGCGCTCGGCGGTGGGCCATCTGGCCCTGATCGATGCCGATGACATCTGCGTATCCAATACCAACCGCCAGCTGCCGGCGCTGGAAGGCAACTACGGCCGCAACAAGGCCGAGGCCATGGCCGAGCGCTGCCGGGCGATCAATCCGCAGATCGAGGTCGACGCCGTGCAGGCGTTCCTGACCCCGGCCAACATGGCCGAACTGCTGGACCGCGGTTTCGACCTGGTGATCGATGCCTGCGACAGCTTCCGGGTGAAGGTGGAAACCATCGCCTGGTGCCGCCGCCGCAAGCTGCCGTTGCTGACCGTCGGCGCGGCCGGCGGCCGTACCGATCCCACCCTGGTGCGCATCCGCGATGTCTCGCGCACCGAGCATGACGCGATGCTGGCGCTGATCCGCAAGAAGCTGCGCAGTGAATTCAACTTCCCGAAGAATGCCAAGCGCTATTTCGGTGTGCCGGCGGTGTATTCGCTGGAAAACGTGAAATATCCGCAGGCCGATGGGAGTGTCTGTGGCCTGCGGCCGAACCTGGGCGCGGATGCGGCCCTGAAGCTCGATTGCGGCGCCGGCCTGGGCGCGGCCACCCACATCACCGGTGCATTTGCATTCGCGGCCGTGGGCAAGGCGCTGGAGATGCTGCTGGAGCCGAAGAAGGTGAAGGCCGAATCGGTTGAGGCCGAGGCCGGGGTGTGATCTGGTGGTGCCGGCCAGCGGCCGGCACTACCTTCACGGTGCAGGCAGGTTGAACAGCCGCCGTGCGTTGTCCGTGGTGGCCCGCGCCACGTCTTCAATGTCCATTCCGCGCAGCGCGGCGATGTGGCGGGCGATAACCGCCAGCCGCGCCGGCTCGTTGCGCTGGCCACGGATACCCGCGTCGGGCTGGTCCGGCGCATCGGTTTCCAGCAGCAACTGTTCCAGCGGCATCTCGCGGACAAGCCGCTGCAGGCGCTGCGCACGCTCGTAGGTCAACGGTCCGCCCAGGCCAAGCAGGAATCCCAGCTTGTGCAATTGTGCGGCCTGTTCCGGGCTGCCGGAAAAGCTGTGCACCACGCCGCGCAGGCCACCGATGCGACGGATCGCCGCGATCACCGCATCCACTGCACGGCGGGCATGCACGATCACCGGCAGATCGAACTCGCGGGCCAGCTTCAGCTGGCCGAGGAAGTACTCCTGCTGGGCCTCGGCATCCAGGCTCTCGACGAAGAAGTCCAGCCCGCATTCGCCGATCGCGCAGGGCCGCTCCTGTTCGATCCATTCACGCAGCTGCGGCAGGTGTTCTGGCCGGTGCTGGTCCAAGAACATCGGGTGCAGGCCATAGGCGGGGTAGAGCCCGGTCGCCTGCTGGCAGACCTCACGCAGCTTTGGCCAGCTGGCCGCAGTGACCGCCGGAACCACCTGCATCTGCACGCCGGCAGCGCGCGCGCGGTCGATGACCGCCTCGCGGTCAACGTCGAATTCGCTGGCATCCAGATGGCAGTGGCTGTCGACCAGCAGGTTCAACGCTGCTCCAGGGGCGGTGGCGTGGTCGCGCTGCGGTTCTTCCAGTTGGCCAGCAGCAGGGTGCCCAAGCCCAGCATCAGTTCGTCGACGAACGGAATCGGGTCGGGGATGAACAGGGTCAGCGCGAACAGGCCGGCGGTCAGCTTGAACAGGGTGGGGTAGCGCAGCCGGCGCGCCCATTGCAGGACCGGCAGCAGCATCGGGTTGGCCATGGCGGAGGTCCTCCTGGGGAATGTGCAAACGCTACCACGGGCCCAGCATTTCCAGATGCTGAATGGGTTACGGCAGTGAGCAGGAAATGTGGAGATTCCGTTCAGGCACCGCATGCTGCAATCTGGCCTGAGAACGTTGCGGACGGTCCGCAAGGAGCAGGTCATGAAAAGCACAACTACAACTGTCCTGGTCGCAGCGGGCGCGCTGCTGGTCGGTGGTATCGCCACCGCCGCCTTCATGAAGAGCGGCGACAAGTCGCCGGAGCAGCTGAGCGCCGGAAACCCGAGTGAATCGCGCCTGGTCGATGGCAATGCCACCGACGATGGCGCACGTGGCGACGCAGTGGACGCCAGTGCGCCGCGTGGCCTGGAATACGCCGATGTGCTGAAGGTCGATCCGATCACCGAGAAGCAGAAGGCCTATGCCACCGTGATCGGCACCGATCCGGTACGCGAGACGTCCACCACCCAGACCCCGCATGAGGTCTGCCAGGACGTGGTGGTGCAGGAACGCCTGCCCGAGCGTGACGGCAACGTCGGTGGCACCGTGGTCGGTGCCGTGGTCGGTGGCCTGCTGGGCAACCAGGTGGGCGGCGGCAATGGCAAGAAGGCCGCGACCGCTGCCGGTGCCGTGGCCGGTGGCTTCATCGGCAACCAGGTCGACAAGCGCCATGTGGGTGGCCGCGTGGTCAACCGCACCGAGCGCCAGTGCCACACCGAAACGGCGACCTCCGAGTCGAGCCGTGTCACCGGCTACAACGTGACCTACCGCAATGAAGACGGCACCACCGGCACCATGCGCATGGGCAGCAAGCCGGGCAACCGCATTGCCATGGGCACCAGTGACGTGGTCAAGGGCTACAACGTGACCTACCGCTACGACGGCGCAGAGAAGACCGTGCGTATGGACAACAAGCCGGCCAGCGATCGCCTGCCGGTGGTGGATGGGCAGCTGGTCACCCAGACGGCTGCAGCCGGCGACGCGACCGCGAACCGTCAGTAATTCTCCGGCAACATCGGTAACGAACAGGCCAGCCTCTGCTGGCCTGTTTTTTTATGGGTGGGGTTCATCCACGCGTGGCGTGGCTCTACCATGACGCCATGAGCATCTTTGACCTGCGCATCGAAACCGAACGCCTGATCCTGCGTCCGCCGCAGCGGCAGGACTACGCTCCCTATCTGGCGTTCTGCGCCGATGAGGAAGTGATGCGCACGCTGGGCGGTGTGCAGGCACCCTCGGTGGCATGGCGCAGCTTCTGCAGCCTGGCCGGCGCATGGCAGCTGTTCGGCTTCTCGATGTTCAGCGTGATCGAGAAATCCAGCGGTGAATGGATCGGTCGCATGGGGCCGTGGCAGCCGCAGGACTGGCCCGGCACCGAGGTCGGCTGGAGCATCCGCCGGGCCAGCTGGGGCAAGGGCTACGCACCGGAGGCGGCGATCGCAGCCATCGACTGGGCGTTCGATACGCTGGGCTGGGATGAGGTGATCCACACCATCGCCGAAGACAACGAAAATTCGAAGGTGGTTGCACGCAAGCTCGGCAGTACGCTGCTGCGCATGGGGCAGTTGCCACCGCCCTATGAAGGCAAGCCGCTGGAAATCTGGGGGCAATCGCGCGGGCAGTGGCAGCAGCGCGCAAGCTGAGCGCTGCCCGGTAGTGTCGGCCGCTGGCCGACAATCGCACAAATCCAGCTGCATCAAGGTTGCCGGCCAGCGGCCGGCACTACCGAATCGCCATGCTGCACCCGCGCTTGGCAATCGCCAAGCTGCTTGCCAGACTGCGGACAGCCGGCTGCAGGCCGGGACCTCCCTGGAGCAGGCAATGGTGGAAGAACGCATTGCGTTGACGGTGCATGGCATGTCGGTCTCGGGCAATTGCCACAAGGTGCGCCTGCTGCTGGAACAGCTTGGCAGCCGCTACCGCTGGGTGGAGGTGGACAGCGCCCACGGCCAGACCCATACAGCGGAATTTCTCGCCCTCAACCCCAATGCCAAGGTGCCGTTGATCGTGCGCGACGACGGCCGCGTGCTGACCGAGTCCAATGCGATCCTGTTCTGGCTGGCCGAGGGGACGCCGTATCTTCCCGCCGACGGTTGGCAGCGTGCGCAGGCATTGAGCTGGATGTTCTTCGAGCAGTACACGCATGAACCCTGCGTGGCGGTGGCACGCTTCATCCGCGGTTGGACACCGGCCGACTCGCCACGCCGTGCTGAACTGCCGCGCCTGCATGAGCGCGCTGCCAGCGCGCTGGCGGTGATGGAGCAACATCTGCGCCAGGCGCAGTGGTTCACCGGCGATGACTACGGTATCGCCGATATCGCCTTGTTTGCCTATTCCGATGTCGCCGCCGACGGTGGCATCGCACTGGATCCATTCCCGCAGGTGCGGGCCTGGTTGCAGCGGGTGCGAGCGCAGCCTCGCTTCGTGCCCATGCCTGCGGTGACCGCCGAGGTGCGCGCGCGGTTCAACGCACCGGATTGATTCCCCTGCAGCGTCGGGCGTGCTCGACCAGCGGAAGCGTCGGGCAGCCTTGGCGTTACGGTCTGCAACAACGACACGGAGGGTGTTCGATGTTCGCTGTGGTTCCTGATCCCATTCCCGCACGCATGCGCGGTCTCAATCGCGCCGAGGTCTGTGACGTCAATTTCCTCGAGGCCGTACGCGCCTGGAGCGGCATCCCGCGGCCGCGTCCGGCGCCGGATGCGCCGATCCTGCCGGGCAGCACCCTCACCGCCGCCGCCTTCGGCGAGCTGTTCGAATCGCAGCTGCTCAGTCGCCAGCTGGACCTGATGGCGCGCGTGCTGCGCGTGCAGAACAAGGTCTTCTACACCATCGGCTCGTCCGGTCATGAAGGCAATGCGCTGCTTGCGCGCGCCTGCCGCCACACCGACCCCGCCTTCCTGCACTACCGTTCCGGCGCGTTCATGGCCGAGCGTGCGCGGCTGGTGCCCGGCATGGATCCGGTGCGCGACGCCGCGCTGTCCTTCGCCGCCAGTGCCGATGATCCGGCCAGCGGCGGCCGTCACAAAGTGTGGGGCAGCAAGCCGCTGTGGGTGCTGCCGCAGACCTCGACCATCGCCTCGCACCTGCCCAAGGCGGTGGGTACCGCGCTGGCGATCGAGAGTGGCAGGCGCCTGAGCCAGCCGCTGCCGATTCCCGCCGACAGCATCGTGATGTGCTCCTTCGGCGACGCTTCGGCCAACCATGCCACCGCGCAGACTGCGTTCAATACCGCGATGTGGTCGGCCTATCAGAAGCTGCCGGTGCCGATCCTGTTCGTCTGCGAGGACAATGGCCTGGGTATTTCGGTGAAGACCCCTGAAGGATGGATCGCAGAGCGCTTCAGCCGGCAACCGGGCCTGGACTATTTCTTTGCCGATGGCCTGGACCTGGCGGCCGGACACGCACAGGTGCAGGCGGCGGTCGAACATTGCCGGCGCATGCGGCGGCCCACCTTCCTGCACCTGCGCACCACGCGGTTGATGGGCCACGCCGGTACCGACTTCGAAGTGGAATGGCGGGCGTTGGCCGAACTGTGTGCGGCCGAGGCGCAGGACCCGCTGCTGCGCTCGGCGCAGATTGCGCTGGAATCGGGCTGGATGGATGCGGCGGGCGTCGAGGCTGCCTATGAAACCCTGCGCGCGCGCTGCATGGCCGCTGCCATCGATGCCGACACGCGGCCGAAGCTGCAGACATTGCAGGAGGTGATCACGCCGTTGGCACCCTATACGCCCGCAGCGGTGCAGGCTGAGGCCGAGCGCGTGGCGCCCATCGAGGCCCGGCAGGCGCTGTATGGCGGCGCCGATTCGCTGCCCGAAGGGCAACCGCCGCGGCATCTGGCGATACAGATCAACCACGGGCTGCAGGAGCTGCTGGGCAAGTACCCGCAGGCGTTGTTGTTTGGCGAGGACGTGGCGCAGAAAGGCGGCGTTTACACGGTGACGCGCGACCTGCTGCGCCGTTTCGGCCCGCGCCGGGTGTTCAACACGCTGCTGGACGAGACCATGATCCTGGGCATGGCCCAGGGGCTGGCCAACATGGGCATGCTGCCGATCCCGGAAATCCAGTACCTGGCCTACCTGCACAACGCCATCGACCAGGTACGTGGCGAGGCCTGCTCGCTGCAGTTCTTCTCCAACGACCAGTTCCGCAACCCGATGCTGGTACGGGTGGCCGGGCTGGGCTACCAGAAGGGGTTCGGCGGCCATTTCCACAACGACAATTCGATCACGGCGCTGCGTGACATCCCGGGACTGGTGGTGGGCTGTCCGTCGCGTGGCGATGATGCGGTGATGATGCTGCGCACATTGGCGGCATTGGCCCGCGTGGATGGCCGGGTAGCGGTGTTCCTGGAACCGATCGCCCTTTACATGACCAAGGATCTGCACGCGACCGGCGACGGCCAGTGGTTGTTCGACTACCCTGCGCCCGGGCAGGCGCTGGTGCTGGGCGAGGGCAGGGTGTACTCGCCGGATGCCACCGATCTGGTGATCTTCACCTACGGCAACGGTGTGCCGATGGCGCTGCGTGCAGCGGTCGCCATCGAGCAGCAGCTGGGCTGGCAGGTGCGTGTGGTCGACCTGCGCTGGCTGGTGCCGTTGAATGCGGCCTTCATCGGCGCCCAGGCCGCCACTGCGCAGCGGGTGCTGGTGCTGGACGAGGGGCGGCGGAGTGGTGGCGTCGGCGAAGGCGTGATCACCGCGCTGGTCGAGGCCGGCCATGGCCACCTGCCCGTGCGCCGGGTCTGCGGTGCCGATACCTATACGCCACTGGCGGGGGCAGCAATGTTCGGGCTTCCAAGCGACAATGCGGTGATTGGCGCCGCCCTCGACCTGGCGCAGGAACCCTGATGCATGTGTGGATTGGCAGGTATGTTGTTGCCGGCGGCACAGACGCCGGCCGAGGTCCTGCAGGCGCAGGCGCAGGCCATGGGCCAGGCGCTGCACCATCGCGGGCCGGATGACGGCGGTACCTGGGTAGATGCCGCCGCTGGCATTGCCCTGGCCCACCGGCGCCTGAGCATCCTCGATCTTTCACCGCTGGGCCACCAGCCGATGGCCTCGGCCGACGGCCGCTATGTGATGGCCTACAACGGCGAGGTCTACAACTTCGCCACGCTGCGCGCCGAACTGGAGCCGCTGGGGCATGCGTTCCGTGGCCATTCCGATACCGAGGTGCTGTTGGCCGCGATCCTGCAGTGGGGCGTCGAGGACACCCTGCAGCGCGCCAACGGCATGTTTGCCATCGCCCTGTGGGACCGCCAGGAACAGTGCTTGTGGCTGGCCCGCGACCGGGTCGGCAAGAAGCCGCTGTACTACGGCTGGGCCGGTGATGCCCTGGTGTTCGGCTCGGAGCTGAAGGCGCTCTGGCAGCACCCGGATTTCGACAACGATATCGACCGCGATGCGCTGACGCTGCTGCTGCGGCTGGATTACATCCCGGCACCGCACAGCATCCACCAGCGCTGCTACAAACTGATGCCCGGGCGCGTGCTGCGGCTGGATGCGGCGACGGTGGCGGCCGGGGCCAGCGCCCATCGGCCCGAGCAGGCGCAGCGTCCGTACTGGGACGCGCGCGCGCGCATGCAGGCGGCACTGGCCACACCGTTCCAGGGCCGCATCGAGGAGGCCGAGGAGCAGCTGGATGGCCTGCTGCGGGATGCGGTGGCGCTGCGCATGGTCGCCGATGTGCCGGTGGGCGTGTTCCTGTCCGGCGGCACCGATTCGTCGCTGGTGGCGGCGCTGATGCAGGCGCAGAGCGGGCAGCCGGTGCACAGCTTCAGCATCGGCTTCAGCGGCTCGCACCACGACGAGGCACCGTTGGCCAGGGAACTGGCTACCCACCTTGGCTGTGATCACACCGAGCTGTATGTCAGTGGCGCCGATGCGTTGGCGGTGGTGCCGCAGCTGCCGGCGATGTTCGACGAACCCTTTGCCGATGCCTCGCAGGTGCCGACCGCGCTGGTCGCCCGCCTCGCCCGCCAGGGCGTGACCGTTGCGTTGTCCGGCGATGGCGGCGATGAGCTGTTCTTCGGCTATACCCGCTATGTGCGTGCGCTGCGCAACTGGCAGATGCTGGGACGGGTGCCCGCGCCGCTGCGGCGTTGGATGGGCGCGCGTGCGCATCAGCAGGGCGAGGCGTCGCGCACCGGCGGGCTGGCCGCGTTGCTGGCCGAAACCGGCGCACGTGGTATCGGCGATGTGTATCGCAACCGCATCTCGCGCTGGCGCGATCCGGCGGCCGCGGTGATCGGTGCACGCGAGGCGGGCAGCTTCTACGATCTGGCCGATCCGCTGCATGGTGCCGGTACGCCGGCCGACGCGATGATGCTGGCCGACTTCGTCAGCTATCTTCCCGATGATCTGCTGTGCAAGGTCGACCGCACATCGATGGCGGTCAGCCTGGAGGCACGTGCGCCCTTGCTGGACTGGCGCGTGGCCGAGTTCGCGTGGTCGCTGCCGCTGGGCTTCAAGCGCAGTGAGTCGACCAGCAAGGTGCTGCTCAAGCGCGTGCTGGGGCGGTACGTGCCGCAGTCGATGGTGCACCGGCCCAAGCGTGGATTCGGCGCACCGGTCAGTGATTGGCTGAAGGGCGATCTGAAGCCCTGGGCGGACGAGCTGTTGCAGCCGGCGCGACTGGAACGCGAAGGCGTGCTGTCGGCCGCCGCCGTGCAGCCGCTGTGGCAGCAGTTCCTGGGCGGCCAGCGCAAGTGGCACACGCACCTGTGGAACGTGCTGATGTTCCAGGCCTGGCAGGACCACTGGCGGCAGGTGCGCGCAGGCGTGAAGCGCGCTTGATCTTCACCGGCGGGGAAGGGCGCGGCGGCTAGGCTGGCCCTCCCGCACCGTGAGGAGTATGTCCTGATGTCCGTCCCCACCATTGCTGTATTCGTCGGCAGCCTGCGCAAGGACTCATGCAACCGCAAGCTGGCCCGCGCGCTGGAGAAACTTGCGGGTGACAAGGCGCGCTTCCAGTACGTGCAGATCGGCGACCTGCCGCTGTACGACCAGGATTTCGACGCCAGCTACCCGGCACAGGGCACGCGCCTGAAGGACCAGGTACGCGCCGCCGACGCCGTGCTGTTCGTGACCCCCGAGTACAACCGTTCCGTGCCGGGCGTGTTGAAGAATGCGATCGACATCGGCTCACGCCCCTACGGCGACAGCGCTTTTGCGGGCAAGCCAGCGGCGGTGATCGGTGCTTCCATCGGCCAGATCGGCACGGCGGTGGCCCAGCAGCACCTGCGCAACAGCCTGGCCTTCCTGGACATGCACGTGCTTGGCCAGCCCGAGGCGTTCATCCACTTCAAGGATGGCCTGATCGATGCCGACGGTACGATCCACAATGAAGGCACGCAGACGTTCCTGCAGGGCTATGTGGACCGGTTCCTGGCCCTGATCGCGGTACATGCCAAGGGCGATTGACGCCAGCAGCGGCGGTTCCCATCTGCGATAATGGTCCACTCGGGCGTCGCAACGACGCCCGTCGCAGGCAATGCGACGCCCTCGCGCCAGTCTGGACAGGCTCAGGCGGATATCCCCCGTTTTTCCACGGCTTATCCACAGATTTGTCCATGGTCGCCGGGGTCGGCGCATGCCTACACTCGTCTGGCCCCTTTTGCAGGAAACACCGCAGCATGTCCGCCCGTTCCGGCTTCCGTTCCAACCGCAGAGAGCGCGGCGATGGCTTCGATCGCGATCGCGATGAATCGCGTATCGACCAGTTGCGCGTGCCGCCGCACTCGGTGGAGGCCGAACAGGCGGTGCTGGGCGGCCTGATGCTGGCACCAGACGCCTACGACCGGGTCAACGATCAGCTGACCGAGGGTGACTTCTACCGCCGCGACCATCAGATGATCTACCGGGCGATCCGCGAGCTGTCCGAGCGCGAGCGCCCCTTCGATGCGGTGACCCTGGGCGAGTGGTTCGAATCGCAGGGCAAGATGGAGCTGGTGGGCGATGGCGCCTATCTGATCGAACTGGCCAGCACCACGCCGTCGGCAGCCAATATCGTGGCCTATGCCGAGATCGTGCGCGACAAGGCGGTGCTGCGGCAGCTGATCCAGGTCGGCACCGACATCGTCAACGATGGTTTCCAGCCCGAGGGCCGTGACAGCAGCGAGCTGCTGTCCGCTGCGGAAAAGAGCGTGTTCGCCATTGCCGAACAGGGCGCGCGCGGCCGTACCGACTTCGTGGCCATGCCCGGTGCGTTGAAGGACGCGTTCGAAGAGCTGCGCAACCGCTTCGAGAATGGCGGCAACATCACCGGCCTGCCGACTGGCTACACTGATTTCGACGCGATGACCGCCGGCCTGCAGCCGACCGACCTGATCATCCTTGCCGCGCGTCCTGCAATGGGCAAGACCACCTTCGCCCTGAACATCGCCGAGTACGCGGCGATCAAGTCGAAGAAGGGCGTGGCGGTGTTCTCGATGGAAATGTCCGCATCGCAGCTGGCGATGCGCCTGATCTCCTCCAATGGCCGCATCAACGCGCAGCGCCTGCGTACCGGCCAGCTGGAGGACGAGGACTGGAGCCGGGTGACCGGTGCGATCAAGATGCTGAAGGAAACCAAGATCTTCATCGACGATACGCCAGGCGTGTCGCCGGAGATCCTGCGCTCCAAGTGCCGCCGCCTCAAGCGCGAGCACGACCTGGGCCTGATCGTGATCGACTACCTGCAGCTGATGAGCGTGCCGGGCAACAGCGAGAACCGCGCGACCGAAATTTCCGAGATCTCGCGTTCGCTGAAGGGCCTGGCCAAGGAACTGCACGTGCCGGTCATCGCGCTGTCCCAGCTCAACCGCTCGCTGGAAACGCGTACCGACAAGCGCCCGGTGATGGCCGACCTTCGCGAATCGGGCGCAATCGAGCAGGATGCGGACATGATCGTCTTCATCTACCGCGACGATTACTACAACAAGGAAAATTCGCCGGACAAGGGCCTGGCCGAGATCATCATCGGCAAGCACCGTGGTGGCCCCACCGGCTCGTGCAAGCTGAAGTTCTTCGGCGAATACACCCGTTTCGACAACCTGGCCCACGACTCGGTCGGTTCGTTCGAGTAACGGTAGTGCCGGCCGCTGGCCGGCAACGTCCACCAGGTAGCGTAGAGCCGAGGCGATGCTCGGCTCTTTTCGTTCCAGCGCACCCGGCGTCATATTCTCCACTCGGATCGCCAAAAATCCGTATGTGGCGTGTAAATGACATGTAACGCAACGCTTCTACGATTCCGCCGCTGCTGCTCCTTTGACGCCGCCCTTCGGCGTCCAGCGCGCCCAAGGAATCCCCATGTCTTGCCATGCTCCGCTTCGCCGCAATCTGCTGGCCCTGCTGGTCTGTGCCTCACTGCCATCGCTGGCCGCCGCTGAAACCGCTCCTGCCGTCGACGCGCAGTCGGCCACCACCCTGGATTCGGTCTCGGTGATCGGCCGGGGCGAGGCGCGCCAGGTCCAGCGCGTGACCGCCGAGGACATGAAGGTGCTGCCGCCCGGCGCCAACCCGCTGAAGCTGCTGGCCAGCAAGCCGGGCGTGCATTTCGAATCGGCCGATGCCACCGGTGCCTACGAGTGGTCCACCAGCATCAGTCTGCGCGGCTTCAACCAGAACCGCCTGGGCTACACGCTCGATGGCATCCCGCTGGGCAACATGAGCTATGGCAACAGCAACGGCCTGCACATCAGCCGCGCGGTGATCAGCGAGAACCTGGGCGGCGCCGAGGTCTCCACCGGCATCGGTGCGCTGGGCACGCCGTCGACCAGCAACCTGGGTGGGGTGTTCCAGTTCTATTCCATCGATCCTTCCACCGAATACGGTGTCGTGGTGGCGCAGAGCCTGGGCAGTGACAGTGCACGCCGCAGCTATGCACGCCTGGAAACCGGCGAACACCAGGGCTTCGCCGCCTACCTGTCCGGTGCGTATTCGGAGAGCGACAAGTGGAAGGGCAAGGGCTCGCATGAACTCAAGCAGTTCAACGGCAAGGCGACCTACAACTTCGGCGTCGACAGCCGCATCACCGCACTGTTCAACGCCTCGCGCCGGGTTGAGGCCGATTACCAGGACCTGTCGCTGGAGATGATCGATCGCCTGGGCTGGAACTGGGACAACTATGCGCCGGACTGGAACCGTGCACTGGCAGCTGCGCGTGGCCAGTACAGCGGCGGCGTCAACAGCCCGTGGGATGCGTATTACTCGGGCCATGGCCTGCGCAACGATGATGTCTCCAGCATCGCCGGTGACTTCGGCCTCAACGAGACGATGCGCCTGAAAGTCAACGTCTACAACCACAGCAACCGCGGCCAGGGCCACTGGTTCAGCCCGTCCAATCCTTCCAACCCGGGCACCAGTCGCGAGATTCCGATCTCGATCCGCACGACCGAGTATGCGATCGACCGCACCGGCGTGACCTCGGCGTTCACCTGGAACGTCGGCGGCCACGAACTGGAGGCCGGCCTCTGGTACGAAGACAACGGCCACAGCGTGCAGCGCAACTTCTACTACATCGATGGCCCGATCACCGACGACTTCTTCTTGCGCAATCCGGACCAGCGCGTGTGGCACCAGCGTTACACCACCATCACCCGCCAGTTCTACGTGCAGGACCGCTTCCGCCTGTTCGACGACCGCCTGACCATCGACGTCGGTGCCAAGTCGCCCAACACCCGCACCAGCGTGCGCACGCCGCTGGGCAGCTATGCCAACAACAGCAGCCTCACCGCGAAGAAGGGGCTGTTGCCGCAGGCCGGCTTCAACTTCAAGCTGGACGAGCGCAACGAGATCTTCGGTTCGTATGCGAAGAACATCGCGGCCTACGCGCTGGGTGTGGGCAGTCCGTTCAATGTTCCGCAGGTAGCGTTCGATGCCAGCGCCAAGGACCTGAAGCCGGAACAGTCGCGCACCATCGAACTGGGTTGGCGCGGTTATGGCCAGGGGTATGAAGCCTCGGTCGCGGTGTACGACGTCAAGTTCGACAACCGCCTGCTGGCCATCGCCCAGTGCGTGGGCATCCTCGGTTGCCCGGCGCTGTATTCCAACGTCGGCTCGGTCACCAGCCGCGGTGCCGAGGCGACCCTGCAGTTGAAACCGATGCGCGACCTGAGCTGGTCCAATGCGCTGTCGTGGAATGACAGCAGCTACGACAACGACTACGTCAACAACGGTGTGGTGCCGACCCGCGGCAAGAAGACGGTCGACACTCCGGAATGGATGTTCGCCAGCACCCTGGCGTGGACGCCGGGCCCGTGGGACCTGCGCCTGGCGGCCAACCATGTCGGCAAGCGCTACGTGACCTACACCAATGACGTCTCCGTGCCGAGCTACTGGCTGATCAATGCGTCGGTGGCCTATGACATGGGCAAGCTCGGCCCGGCGCAGAACCTGACCCTGGCGCTGAACCTGACCAACCTGGCCGACAAGCAGTATCTGGCGACCATCAACACCAACGGCACCTACGCTGCTGATCCCACCCGCAGCCTGGCGACCATGCAGGTCGGTGCGCCGCGGCAGGTGATGGCCACCGCGACCGTGCGCTTCTGATGGAGCGCATCGCCGATCCGGAAACCCGCCGTCGTCTGCTGCGCCTGGCCTGGCAGGGGACCGGAGCGGCGATCGCACTGGCGGCCATGCCTGGCGTAGCCGCCACCGGTCCGCGGCCGCGACTGGGGCGCGATCCGTTCACCCTCGGCATCGCCGCGGGTGATCCGGATGCGCAGGGCGCGGTGCTGTGGACGCGTCTTGCACCGGATCCCCTCAACGGCGGTGGCATGCCGTCGCGCGCGATCCCGGTGCGCTGGTTCATTGCCGAAGATCCGGCGATGCGCCGGCTGGTGCAGCGTGGCGTGGCGGCGGCCGTGCCGGAGTTGGCACATTCGGTGCACGTGGAAGTGACCGGCCTGCGTCCAGGGCGCGATTACTACTATCGATTCGCCTGCGACGGCGGCGAGGAGAGTCCGATCGGGCATTTCCGCACCGCGCCGCTGCCGGATGCGCAGCTGCAGCAGCTGCGACTGGCGTTGTGCACCTGCCAGGCCTGGAACAGCGGCTACTATCCGGTACTGGCGGATATCGCCCGCAGCGATGTCGATCTGGTGCTGCATGCCGGTGACTACCTGTACGAATACAGCCCGTTGCAGAATGCGCGTGGCAGCACCCTGGACGCACAGCGCTTCAGCGGTGAGACCCTCAGCCAGGAGCGTTATCGCGACCAGTACGCGCTGTACAAGCTCGACCCGGACCTGCAGGCCGCGCACGCCGCGCACGCCTTCGCGGTAATCTGGGACGACCACGAAGTGCAGAATGACTATTCCGGCATCCATCCGGAAAAGAGCGACGTGCCGACCGAGGACTTCATCGTTCGCCGCGCCGCTGCGTATCGCGCGTTCTACGAACACCTGCCGATGCGCAGCACGCCGGCCGGCAACGGTGGCCTGCGCGTGCACCGCCGCCTGCGCTACGGCGACCTGGCCCAGCTGACGCTGCTGGATTGCCGTCAGTTCCGTCCGGCCAACCCCTGTGGCGTCGGTGAATCGCCACGCTGCGAGGCGGCACTGGATCCGCGCATGAGCATGCTCGGAGTGGGGCAGGAGGCCTGGTTTGCGCAGTCGATGGCGGCCGCGGCTGGAACACGCTGGAACGTGGTGGTGCAGCAGCTGCTGGTGGCGCAGTTGCGGTTGGAGCAGGGCACGCCGCGCGAACGTTTCTGGAACGACGCCTGGGATGGCTACCCGGCCGCCCGCAAGCGCCTGCTGCAGGCGATGCAAGCCGGCGGGCAGGGCAACGCCATCGTACTGGGCGGTGACTGGCACTCCACGTTCGTCAATGACCTGAAGCTGGATTTCGATGCCGTGGATGCACCGGTGATCGCAACCGAGTTCATCGCCCCAGCGATCAGCAGTGGCGGCGATGACACGCCGTATGGCCCGTACTACGGTCCGTCGATCCCGCAGAATCCGCACATCCGTTATTTCGATGGCGACCGTCGTGGCTGGTGGAAGCTGCAGTTGAACCGGCAGACCGTGGACGCGGAACTGCGCTTCGCCGACAGCGTGCTGCGGCGCGATGCGGAAGTTCGCACGGCCGCGCGCTTCCAGGTGAGCCACGGTCGTCCGGGCGCAGTGCCGGTGTGAATCCGTTCGGTAGTGCCGGCCGCTGGCCGGCAACCTCCTGAATCTCCGGTTTCCCCACCATCGGTTTCATCGCCCCCAGCCGGGTTTCGTCGCAAACCGTTTGCCCGGGCTGGGGGCGGGGCGCCAAGGTGATGGCGGGCGGCGGGGTGCCGCCGAGGGAGCCTGTGATGAAGACCTTGTTCGCGCTCGGTGTGTGGTGCCTGTTGTTCGTGCTGTGCTGGCCGTTGGCGATCCTGGCGCTGGTGGCCTGGCCATTCGTGTGGCTGCTGAGCCTGCCGTTCCGCTTGGTCGGCATCACCTTCTCGGCGCTGTTCGCCTTCCTGCGCGCGCTGTTCATGCTGCCGGCACGCCTGCTGGGTGGTGGCCGCGGCGCGGTGACGGCATGAGGCCGCTTGCCATCACGACGCTGGCGCTGCTGATGGCGGCGCCGGCCTTGGCCAAGGATCCGCCGTCGGCCTACCTTGAGCGTCAGCATGCTGCCGGCAAGGCGGAAGTCAAAACGACCGACAAGGACACCGGGAAGGAAAGCTGCCGGGTGGTAAAGGAATGGAAGGTGGGTGAAGTGATCGCCCAACACCGGATCTGTGACGATCCGCCGAAGTCGGACACTACGGACCGGGAACGCACACCGCCGCAGCGTTGATGCAGGGCCACGCTGGGTCAGGCAGTCTGGGCATGTGGCCCGGTCTGCGCGGCCGGCCGTTCACTGATCCGCTGCAGATTGGCAGATGCTGCCGGGCCACACGACGAACGAATCAGCCCGATGGTGGTCGCTGGATGGCCAACGACCGGACCAGCTCTTCGCCGGTAGCGGCGATCTCGAAATCCACGCCGTCGAAGGTTACGGAATTGCCGTTTGCCAGCGCATACCTTGGCAGGCCTTCGGCCAGGTTTGTGCCGGGAAGAATCGTTGCGTCGAAGTGAGGCCAGAACTTGAATACCAACACCCTGCGGCCATCTTCGCCCCGAGTCTCGATTCGTTCGTTCTCCATGGAGATCTCCAATGTCTGAACAGCCCCACGAGCAGGTGCGGGAGCACCACCTGTCGCGCATCCGTGGCTTGGCGATGCAACGCGACCTCAGGCAGAGCCTACCGCACTGGAGGTCGACGCCCGCGTGAGGGCAGGGGTGATCCGCTCGTCTGCCGCGCGCCGGGTGCCAATGGGTCCCGTCCTTGTTCTGGAGTCATCGTGTAACAAAAAACCCCGCCGAGGCGGGGTTTTCAGCATCCAGCGATGCCGGCCAGCGGCCGGCACTGCCCGATGGATCAGTTCGCCTTGTGGATCGCGCGCTTGCTCACGGCCATCGCCGCGTCGTGCACCACTTCCGACAGCGACGGGTGGGCGTGGCAGATGCGCGCCAGGTCGTCGGCCGAACCGCTGAACTCCATGGTCAGCACGCCTTCGTGCACCAGCTCGGACACGTTGGCGCCCACCAGGTGCATGCCCAGGATGCGATCGGTTTCGGCGTGGGCCAGAACCTTCACGAAGCCTGCCGGCTCGATCATCGCCACGGCACGGCCGTTGGCGGCGAACGGGAAGCTGCCGGCCTTGTACGGGATGCCCTCGGCCTTCAGCTGCTGCTCGGTCTTGCCGACCCAGGCCAGCTCCGGCTCGGTGTAGATGACCCACGGAATGGTGTCGAAGTTGACGTGGCCCGGCAGGCCGGCGATCAGTTCGGCAACCGCGATGCCTTCCTCGAAGCCCTTGTGCGCCAGCATCGGGCCGCGCACGCAGTCACCGACCGCCCAGACGCCGTTGACGCCGGTGTGGCAGTGCGCGTCGACTTCGATCTGGCCACGCTCGTTGATCTTGACGCCGGTACCTTCGGCCAGCAGGCCCTTGGTGGCGGCGCGACGGCCGACGGCCACCAGCAGCTTGTCCACGACCAGCGACTTCTCGCCTTCGGCGTCGGTGTAGGTCAGGGCGACTTCCTTCTTCTTGCCCTTGCCGGTCACTTCGGCCTTGGAGACCTTGGCACCCAGGCGGATGTCCAGGCCCTGCTTCTTGAATTCCTTGGCGGCGGTCTTGGCCACTTCGGTATCGGCCGCAGCCAGGAAGTCCGGCAGCGCTTCCA
This sequence comes from Stenotrophomonas sp. 2YAF26, assembly GCF_052114625.1. Classification (NCBI taxonomy): domain Bacteria; kingdom Pseudomonadati; phylum Pseudomonadota; class Gammaproteobacteria; order Lysobacterales; family Lysobacteraceae; genus Stenotrophomonas; species Stenotrophomonas sp. 2YAF26. The sequence continues at coordinate 95,087 of NZ_JBFRFC010000008.1, forward strand.
GGATGGTCACTTCCGAACCCAGGCGCTTCCACACGCTGCCCAGTTCCAGGCCGATCACACCGGCGCCGATCACGGCCAGGCGCGCCGGCACTTCGGTGAAGTCCAGGCCGCCGACGTTGTCGACGATGGTCTCGCCGTCGAACTTGGCGAACGGCAGTTCGATCGAATCCGAACCGGCGGCGATGATGACGTTGGTGCCCTTCAGCTCGACGACCGAGCCGTCATGCTGGGTAACCTTGACCACGTTGCCCGGCTGCAGTTCGCCGAAGCCGTAATAGGCGGCGACCTTGTTGGCCTTGAACAGCATGGCGATGCCGCCGGTGAACTGCTTGACGATCTTGTCCTTGCGGCCAACCATCGCTTCGACGTCCATCTTGGCATCCTTGAAGCTGATGCCGTGGTCGCCAAAGATGTGGCCCATGTTCCAGAACTGGCGCGAGGAATCCAGCAGCGCCTTGGACGGGATGCAGCCCACGCGCAGGCAGGTGCCACCCAGGGCCGGCTTGCCGTCCTTGCCCAGCGCTGCGTCGATGCAGGCGGTCTTCAGGCCAAGCTGGGCCGCGCGGATGGCAGCGTGGTAACCGGCCGGGCCGGCACCGATGACGACGACGTCGAATTGTTCAGCCATTGAAATAGTCCTTGTTGCATTACCAGAACCCCTCCGCGCAGGCGCGGAGGGGCGGGAGGTCTCTTACAGGCCGAACAGCATGCGGCCCGGGTTTTCCAGCTGGTTCTTGATGTCCACCAGGAACTGCACCGAGTCCTTGCCGTCGATGATGCGGTGATCGTAGGACAGCGCCAGGTACATCATCGGCGCGATCACGACCTGGCCGTTCTGGGCGATCGGACGCTCCTTGATGGCGTGCATGCCCAGGATGGCGCTCTGCGGCGGGTTGATGATCGGGGTCGACAGCAGCGAACCGAAGGTGCCGCCGTTGGTCACGGTGAAGGTGCCGCCCTGCAGTTCTTCCAGGCTCAGCTTGCCGTCACGAGCCTTCTTGGCGTAGTCGGCGATGGTCTTTTCGATGTCGGCGAACGACATGCGCTCGACGTTGCGCAGCACCGGCGTGACCAGGCCCTTCTCGGTCGACACGGCGATCGAGATGTCCGAGTAGCCGTGGTAGATGATGTCGTCGCCGTCGATGGAGGCATTGACCAGCGGGAAGCGCTGCAGCGCGTTGGCGGCGGCCTTCACGAAGAAGCTCATGAAGCCGAGCTTGATGCCGTGGGCCTTGACGAACTCGTCCTGCAGTTCCTTGCGCGCCGCCGACACCTTGGACAGGTCGACTTCGTTGAAGGTGGTCAGCATGGCGGTGGAGTTCTTCGACTCCATCAGGCGCTCGGCGATGCGCTTGCGGATGCGGGTCATCGGCACGCGTTCTTCCGGACGTGCGCCACCGGCCTTGCCGGCGCCACCGTTGCGGGCGAAGTTGACGATGTCTTCCTTGGTGACGGCGCCACGACGGCCGGTGCCGTCGACGTCGGCCGGGTTCACGCCTTCGGTGATGGCGCTGAAGCGGGCGCCCGGCGGCAGCGCGTCGGCAGCCGACTTGGCAGCCGGGGCCGGGGCAGCGGCGGCGGCCGGAGCAGCAGCGGCCGGAGCGGCCTCAGCCTTCTTCTCTTCGGCAGCCGGGGCCGGTGCAGCAGCCACGGCGCCTTCTTCGATGATCGCCACGACCTGGCTGGAAGTGACGGTGTCGCCTTCCTTGAACTTGATTTCCTTGATCACGCCATCGACCGGCGACGGCACTTCCAGGACGACCTTGTCGGTTTCCAGGTCAAGCAGGTTTTCGTCGCGCTTGACGGCGTCGCCCACCTTCTTGTGCCAGGTGGCGATGGTGCCGTCGGCGACGGATTCGGGCAGTACCGGGGCTTTGACTTCGGTGGCCATGCGGGAGCTTCCTGGTTTGTCTTCTAAATAGGGGGAGAGTTATTCAGCGAACGAGTCGTTGAACGGGTTGACCAGTGCATCGGCGACCAGCTGCTGCTGTTCGCGGACGTGGTCAGCCATGTGACCGGCAGCCGGCGAAGCCGAACGTGCGCGACCGGCGTAGTGCAGGCTCTGGCCATCGGCCAGGCAGAACTGCAGGTGGTGGCGGATCTGGTACCACGCGCCCTGGTTCTGCGGTTCTTCCTGCGTCCACACCACGTCGGTGGCCTTGCCGTACTTCTTCAGTTCGGCAGCCAGCAGCGCACGCGGGAACGGATACAGCTGCTCCACGCGGATGATCGCCACGTCGTCCTGGCCACGCTTGGTCTGGTCTTCCAGCAGGTCGTAGTAGACCTTGCCCGAGCACAGCACCACGCGCTTGACCTTCTTGGCATCTGCATTGGCATCGCCGATCAGGTGCTGGAACTCGCCATTGGCCAGCTCGTCCAGGGTCGACACGGCCAGCTTGTGGCGCAGCAGCGACTTGGGCGACATCACCACCAGCGGCTTGCGGGTGGTCAGGTGCTGCTGGCGACGCAGCATGTGGAAGGCCTGCGCCGGGGTCGACGGCACCACCACCAGCATGTTCTCCAGCGCGCACAGCTGCAGGAAGCGCTCCAGGCGCGCCGAGCTGTGTTCCGGGCCCTGACCTTCATAGCCATGCGGCAGCAGCAGGGTCAGGCCGGAGATGCGGCCCCACTTTGCTTCGCCGGCGGCGATGAACTGATCGATCACTACCTGGGCGCCGTTGGCGAAGTCGCCGAACTGGCCTTCCCAGATGCACAGGGTGTTCGGATCGGTGGTCGAGAAACCGTACTCGTAGGCCATCACCGCTTCTTCGCTGAGCAGCGAATCGATGACGGTGGCCTTCTCCGGAGAATCCACCAGCTGCCGCAGCGGCAGGTAGTAGTTGTCGGTCTTCTGGTCGTGCAGGATCGCGTGGCGGTGGGTGAACGTACCGCGGCCGACGTCCTGGCCGACCAAGCGCAGCGCACTGCCTTCATCCAGCAGGGTGGCGTAGGCCAGGTTCTCGGCAAAGCCCCAGTCGCCCGGGATCTCGCCGGCAGCCATCTTGCGGCGGTCGTCGTACACCTTTGACACGCGCGAGTGCAGCTGCACTTCTTCGGGCACGGTGTTGATCAGCTTGGCCAGCGCGACCAGCTTGTCCTTGTCGACCTTCGTCGACACCGGATCGGACAGCTTGCCTTCCAGCAGCTTCGGCCAATCAACGAACAGCGGGCTGGTCGGCGGGGTCTTTTCGACCTTGGCCAGCTCCGTGGTCACTTCACCTGCATCGAGCTTCTCGCGGTACGCGTCGACCATCGCCTTGCCGGCGCCGGCGGCGATCACGCCTGCCTTTTCCAGCTGCTCGGCATACATCTCGCGGGTGGTGGCGTGCTTGCGGATCACCTGGTACATCAGCGGCTGGGTGATCGCCGGCTCGTCGGCCTCGTTGTGGCCCCAACGGCGGTAGCACATCAGGTCGATGACCACGTCCTTGGCGAACTTCTGGCGGAACTCGAAGGCCAGCTGCGCGGCGAACACCACCGCTTCGGGATCATCGCCGTTCACGTGCAGCACCGGGGCGGCGATCATCTTCGCCACGTCGGTGGCATAGCGCGTGGAGCGCGTGTCCTGCGGATTGGAGGTGGTGAAGCCGACCTGGTTGTTGACCACGATGTGCACGGTGCCGCCAACGGCGAAGCCGCGGGCCTGCGACATCTGGAACAGCTCCATGACCACGCCCTGGCCGGAGAACGCCGCGTCGCCGTGGATCAGGATCGGCATCACCTGCTTGCGTGCGGTGTCCTTGCGGCGTTCCTGGCGCGAACGCACCGAGCCGGCAACCACCGGATCGGCGATTTCCAGGTGCGACGGGTTGAATGCCAGGGCCAGATGCACCGGGCCACCCTCGGTGGCCACGTCGGCGGAGAAGCCCATGTGGTACTTCACATCGCCGGCCGAGGCGTGCTCGTCGTGCTCGAACTTGCCTTCGAATTCGTCGAACAGCTTGCGCGGGTTCTTGCCGAGGGTGTTGACCAGCACGTTCAGGCGGCCACGATGGGCCATGCCGACCACCACGTCCTTGACGCCATCCTTGCCGGCGCTGCGGATGATGGTGTCCATCATCGGGATCAGCGAGTCGCCGCCTTCCAGCGAGAAGCGCTTCTGGCCGACGTACTTGGTGTGCAGGTAGCGCTCGAGGCCTTCGGCGGCGGTCAGGCGCTCCAGCGTGCGGCGCTGGGTGTCAGCGTCCAGCTGGTAGTTGCCACCGGCCAGTTCCAGCTTCTTGTAGATCCACTGGCGCTGCTCGACCTCGGAGATGTGCATGAACTCCGCACCGATCGAACCGGTGTAGGTCGCCTTCAGGCGCGCCAGCAGGTCACGCAGCTTCATGCGCGGCTGGCCGCCCACGCCGCCGGTGCTGAACTCGCTGTTGAGGTCGGCATCGGACAGGTTGTGGAAGGGCAGGCCGAGGTCCGGGGTGTTGACCGGAGCGGCCAGGCCCAGCGGGTCCAGGCGGGCGTCCAGATGACCACGCGAACGGTAGGCGGTGATCAGGCGACCGACATTGCGCTCGCGCTCATCGCCTGCACCGGTGCCGGTGCCTGCTTTCAGCGCATCCTTGGCCGCGTCCGCGATGTGGGAAATGACGGCCGAGTGCGGAATGTCGCCTGCTTCGCGGCCCTTGAAGCCGTCAAAGTAGGTTTTCCATTTGGGATCGACACTATCCGGGGAGACCAGGTACTGCTCGTACAGGTCCTCGACATAGGAGGCGTTGCCGCCGGCGAGTTGCGAAGATTGCGCAAACTGCTTCAGTTGATTGTCCACGATGGAGGGTGCTGATTCGCTTTGTGGGGTATGGCTTCAGAAGGACCCGGCACGAAGATGAATAGCCATGCACGGGCGCGTTCAAACGGCCAAATTGTACCCCCATCCGGACACGAAGGGGCAGCGACGAGGGCATCGGGCGTCCCCCGGTCTCGGTCCCAGACAGGTTGAGCGCACCGGTCGCGGTCAGATGCCGAGTGCGCGCAATTCGCTGCATTCGCGCGAACGGTCCCAGACACGCTGCAATTGCTGCTCGAACGGCTGCGAACGTGCCGGCAGCGCGATTGCCGATTCGCCGTCGAGGCGATGGCCGATGAGACGAAAGTAGAAGTCGCCTGCATCGTTGAGCAGGCAGGCCGAGGCCAGGGCGCGATCGATGGGGTCTGCGACCTCGCGGAACTGGATCACACTGGGCAGGCGCTGGAACAGCGCCAGCAGCGGCGCACCGGCGCTGGCGATGGCTGCGGCGTCATGCACGATCACCCGCAGCTGCTTGTCGTGGCGGGCGGTGACGAAGCGGCGCAGGGCTGCCTGTACCGGTGGCGCGTCCAGCAGGCCGGGGTCCAGCTGCCGGCTGTGCAGCCACAAGCGACGGCGGGCGCGGTGGATGATCGCCGTGGTGATCGCCACCGCTTCAGCGCGGCTGTCGATGGCGGAAACGGCCTGCAGCCGGCGCCGCATCTGCTGGTGGCCAATGCCGGCCTCTTCGAATTCGGGGCCTTCCTGAAGGAAGCCCTGGCGGGCGTAGAAGTCGCGTGCCGGCAGCTGCGCATGCAGGTGCAGCTCGGCCAGGCCGAGCTGGCGCCCGGCCTGCACCAGTGCCTCAAGCAGGGCCTCGCCAATGCCGTGGCCGCGATACGCCGCCAGCACCGCCATGCGGCCGATGCGGCCATCCGGCGCCAGCCGCCCGGTGCCGACCGGATGCCCGTCGGCATCCAGCGCCAGCACGTGGGCACAGACCGGGTCCAGGGCATCGCGCTCCAGGGCGGCGTCGATGCCCTGTTCCTGCACGAACACCCGCTGGCGCACGTCGTGGATGGCGACGTGGGCCTCGGCGTGACTGACCTGCTGGACCCGCAGCGGGCTCATGGCTCAGCCGCGGCCGGCGTCGCTGTCGTCTTCGTCGTGGTCATCGAAGTTGACGATCACTTCAATACCGTCGTCGTGCACGGTCACCAGATGGACGTCATCGGACATCGAGTCAGCCTCGATCACCTCGACCTGCTCGTGGCCCTCGATCACTTCACCCAGCACCTCTTCCTCCTCGTCGGCGTACACCTCGTTCGGATCGATCAGCTGGAACACGCCGCCGACCAGCAACTGCTGGACCACCGCACGGCCCTTGTCGGACAGACTGCGGTAGGCGGCGGCGTCGAGCTGCTCGGCACCTGCCAGGCGCTGCGCGTCCTTCACCGGCAGGGCGAAATCCTGGCCGCTGACATACAGGCTGGCACCGCGCTTGGCCCGGCGCCAAGCCAGGCGCGCCCACGGGTGTCGCTGCAGCAGCAGACCCGACTGCAGGGCCTCCAGCACTTCTTCCTGCGGCGGCGCGGCCTGGTGGGCCATCACCTCGCCGGCGGCGCGGTAGGTGGTGATGAAGCGGCCGAACCAGTCACCCAGCTTGTCCGGATCGTTCATGCGGATGGCGTTGAGCGCGGTGATCACCCGCGCCATCGCCACGGTGTCGATCTCGTTCGGGTCGGCCGGTGCCTTCAGGTCGGCGTCCTGGTAGCGGATGTTCTCGTCGGCGTCGGCGATCAACGTGTCCAGATAGTCACTGATCAGCTCGGCCGAAGACGGTGCACGCATGCCGAACGAGAACGTCAGGCACGGGTCTTCGGCAACGCCGTGATGCGGCACGTTCGGCGGCAGGTACAGCATGTCGCCCGGCGCCAGCACCCAGTCGTGGGTCGGCTTGAATACTTCCAGCAGCTTCAGTTCCACGTCGGGGCGGAAGCCCAGCGGCGGGCGCTTGCCCTTGATCGATTCACTGGCATCGATCTGCCAGCGGCGGTGGCCGTGGGCCTGCAGCAGGAACACGTCGTACTGGTCGACATGGGCACCGACCGAGCCACCGGTAGCGGCGAAGCTGATCATCACATCGTCCATGCGCCAGCGCGGCAGGAAGCTGAAGTGTTCGATCAGGGCGCGCACGTCCTTGTCCCATTTGTCCACGTCCTGCACCAGCAGGGTCCAGTCGTGGTCGGGCAGGGCGGGGAAGATGTCTTCCTGGAACGGGCCGCTGCGCACGCGCCAGCTGTCCTGGGCCTTGTCGTGCTCGATCAGGCGGGCCAGCACGCCCTCTTCGCAGGCCAGGCCGGCCAGGTCTTCCGGCTGCACCGGGGTCTGGAAATCCGGGAAGGCATTGCGGATCAGCAGCGGGCGTTTCTGCCAGAAGTCACGCAGGAAGGTGGCCGGTGCCATGCCCAGCGGCTGGCCGCGGCGGGCGGTGACTTCGATCAGGGGGGAGGAGGACTTGCGGGCGGCCATGGGGGAGTTCCTTGCAGCGGAAAGCGGGAGGGGCGGCGTGGCGGGCCGCCAAGGGCTCCATTGTCCGACGTTCGATGGGATTGCGCACGTGTGCTGGTTTGTCGCGGGGTGTCCGGCCAACGGCGGAGCCCCTCGTGGCGGGTCTGGGTTGGTCGCTGAAAGCAAAAGCCGCGCTTGGCCGGGCGGGTGGGCTGCGCGGGGGACGCTGCAAGTACGTCCCTGTAAGCTTGGCCGCCGCATCCATGCGGCGGACACCCCTGCTTTTGCCATTGCGAAAAGCAGCCCGGCGTAGGCTTAGGGCTACAGGATCAGACACAGGTCGCAGAAACTACCTGGAAGTATCAAGACCCGGAGGAGATCTGTAGTTGTCGATCTGAAGATCGCCGTGTGATTTCAACTGAATGATCTGACAAGCGCCCGGGTTCCATACGATGAATACTCGTATAAGGAGAAGTCCTGTGTCTGGCACAGGATCCCTAAATGCTCAATGGCCTCGACCTTCTTCAGATTCTCGATGGTGTTCTCCCCACCCATTGAAAGCAGTGGCTGGAATCCATAGCATTCACCGATCTCTAAGGGCCCAAGCTTCTTCCGTGCTCTGGAGAATAGCCGTCTGTCATCTTTGTCGTAAGCATCGATATCCTCTGCGTCGAGCATAAATGGGATCTCGATGGCATGTTCAAGATGCATTCCGGCATCTGTATCTCGTGCAGAGGTCTCACACATCACTGAGCCATGCATAAGTTCTATCTCTCCGATGCCGAAGACTTCGTGATAGAAGAAAATATTGCCGAACGCACTATGGCAAAACGCATGGCAATTCGTACTGTTGAATTGCTCGTCGTGGTCGAACACTGCATCCAGAATGCCTTCGAAACTCCTGGGGTGGCATGTCTGGAGCTGGCCTTGCAGTGTGAAGAAAAAGCCCAGCTTAGCGAAGAGTTCGCGGAGTTGATCAGGAAGGGATGTTGGAAGTGAATTCCACTCGTCGCGGGTGAGCGAGCGACACAGCTTTGGGTGTCCATGCTCGTTGACGATGTAGTCAATTAGTTTACTCATTTCTGATCTGCAGTTTGGCCTTCGAATCTGCGGCGCGAATACGTCATCTGCCGGACTTGTTGATGGTCGAACGTATCAGGCAATACCGACGTTGGCCCGTTTTCAGAAACGGTCCCTCCGGCCTGCCTTGTCCCGGTGTGCGGCATGAAATGAGGATGGGAGCCAGAAACGACAAAAGGGACGCGGTGAAGCCGCGTCCCTCTTTCAAATTCCGTCCCGACAACCCAACGCTCTTCGATCCGTCACCGGACAACTGTCAGAGGTGGGGCGGGATGGGGTCGCGGGGGTGTCAGCCGCATGGATGCGGCTGCCAAGCCTCCACGGACGGATTCACGGCGTCCCCCGCGAACCCAACCCGCCCCGCCAAGCGCGACATAACCCAGAGCCGCCTTTGACGTTGCTGTTGCCGTTGCTGTTGCCTGCCGCAGGCAGCGCCCGCGGCCGCCGCCGCAAGGAAAACCCTTAAATCTTCTTCGCCAGCGACTCGGCCAGGCCGGTGTAGCTGCCCGGGGTCATCTCCAGCAGACGCTGCTTGGCATCGGCCGGCAGCTCCAGACCGTGCACGAAGGTGCGCATCGACTCGGCCGTGATGCCCTGGCCACGGGTGAGCGCCTTCAGCTGCTCGTACGGGTTCGGCAGCCCATGGCGGCGCATCACCGTCTGCACGGCCTCGGCCAGCACTTCCCACGCCGCATCCAGATCGGCGTCCAGGCGCTGTGGGTTCACTTCCAGCTTGCCCAGGCCCTTGGCCAGCGAATCCAGCGCCACCTGGCTGTGACCGAACGCGGTGCCCAGCGCGCGCAGCACGGTGGAATCGGTCAGGTCACGCTGCCAGCGGCTGATCGGCAGCTTCGCGCTGAAATGCTCGAACAGCGCGTTGGCGATGCCGAAGTTGCCTTCGGCGTTCTCGAAATCGATCGGGTTGACCTTGTGCGGCATCGTCGACGAACCGACTTCGCCTTCCTTCAGGCGCTGCTTGAAATAGCCCAGCGAGACGTAGCCCCAGATGTCGCGGGCCAGGTCGATCAGGATGATGTTGGCGCGGCGGGCGGCATCACCGATCTCGGCGATGTTGTCGTGCGGTTCGATCTGGGTGGTGTACGGGTTGAACACCAGGCCCAGCCCGGTCACGAAGCGCTCGGCGAAGGCCGGCCAGTCCACGTCCGGGTAGCTGGCGACGTGGGCATTGTAGTTGCCGACCGCGCCGTTGATCTTGCCGGTCAGTTCGACCGCGGCGATTTGCCGGCGCTGGCGCTCCAGGCGGGCGACCACATTGGCCAGCTCCTTGCCCAGGGTGGTCGGCGAGGCGGTCTGGCCGTGGGTGCGCGACAGCATCGGCTGGCCGGCCTGGGCGTGGGCCAGGGTGCGCAGTGCGTCGGCGACGCCGTCCAGGGTCGGCAGCACCACTTCGCGACGGGCTTGTTCCAGCATCAGGCCGTAGCTGAGGTTGTTGATGTCTTCGCTGGTGCAGGCGAAATGCACGAACTCCAGCGCCGGTGCCAGCTCGGCATCGTCCTTCAGCTGTTCCTTGATGAAGTACTCCACCGCCTTGACGTCATGGTTGGTGGTGCGCTCGATTTCCTTCACGCGCGCGGCCTGGGCCGGGCTGAAGCCGCTGGCCAGCGCACGCAGGCGGACGATGGCGGCGTCGGAGAACGCGGCCAGCTCTACGATGCCCGGCTCGGCGGCCAGGGCCAGCAGCCACTCCACTTCGACCGTGACACGGGCCTTGATCAGGCCGTACTCGGAGAAGATCGGGCGCAGGGCGTCGACCTTGCCGGCATAGCGGCCATCGAGCGGGGACAGGGCGAGCAGGGCGGATTCGGACATGTCGGCAGGGCTGGGACGAGCGGCGGGGGCCATATTCTACGACGTGCCGGTGAGGTAGTGCCGGCCGCTGGCCGGCAACCCATGGAATCGCGGGCCCCGCGGGGATGCCGGCCAGCGGCCAGCACTACCGAGCATCGGACAAGGGAGTATCGTTGTCGCAGCCGCCAGCCTGGGAAGCGACACCCTGCCAGCCGCCGCTTCCCTTTCCCCAACCGAAGTAGTGCGGAGTTGATGCAATGAGCAAAGCTGCAAGCAAGAGCGTCCCCAAGGGTTTCCGGATCGAGCACGACAGCATGGGCGAGCTGCAGGTGCCTGCCGACGCCCTGTGGGGCGCGCAGACCCAGCGCGCTGTACAGAATTTCCCGGTGTCGGGCCAGCGCATGCCGCGCGGCTTCATCCGTGCACTGGGCCTGGTCAAGGGAGCCGCCGCCGGCGTCAACGCCGAGCTGGGCCACTTGCCCAAGACCGTGGCCAAGGCCATCCAGTCTGCCGCCGCCGAAGTGGCGGACGGCACGTGGGACGCGCAGTTCCCGATCGACGTCTACCAGACCGGCTCGGGTACGTCCTCGAACATGAATGCCAACGAGGTCATCGCCACCCTGGCCAATCGCGCCGGCAAGGCCGGCAAGACCACGGTGCACCCGAACGATCACGTCAACCAGGGGCAGAGCTCCAACGATGTGATTCCGACTGCGCTGCGCGTGTCGGCCGTGCTGGCCACCCATGAGCAGCTGCTGCCGGCGCTGGTGCACCTGCGCAGGACGCTGGACAAGAAGGGCCGCAGCCTGCGCAAGGTGGTCAAGACCGGCCGCACCCATCTGATGGATGCGATGCCGCTGACCTTCGAACAGGAATTCGGTGCATGGTCGGCGCAGCTGGCCTCGGCGCAGGAGCGCATCGAGGACAGCCTCAAGCGCGTGCGCCGCCTGCCGCTCGGCGGTACCGCCATCGGCACCGGCATCAATGCCGACCCGCGCTTTGGTGCACAGGTTGCCAAGGCGCTGAAGCAGCAGACCGGCTTCAAGTTCGACAGCGCCGAGAACAAGTTCGAAGGGCTGGCCGCGCAGGACGATGCGGTGGAACTGTCGGGCCAGCTCAATGCGCTGGCGGTAGCCCTGATCAAGATCGCCAACGACCTGCGCTGGATGAACGCCGGCCCGCTGGCGGGCCTGGGCGAGATTGAACTGCCGGCACTGCAGCCGGGGTCCTCGATCATGCCGGGCAAGGTCAATCCGGTGATCCCGGAGGCGACGGTGATGGCCTGCGCGCAGGTGATCGGCCACCACACGGCGATCACCGTGGCCGGCCAGACCGGCAACTTCCAGCTCAACGTGACGCTGCCGCTGATCGCGGTGAACCTGCTCGATGGCATCGGCCTGCTGGCCAATGTGTCGACCCTGCTGGCCGACAGCGCCATCGCCGGCCTGAAGGTGCGCGAGGACCGTGTGGCCGAGGCGCTGGCGCGCAATCCGATCCTGGTGACAGCGCTGAACCCGATCATCGGTTACGAGAAGGCCGCAGCGATTGCCAAGCGCGCCTACAAGGAGCAGCGCCCGGTGCTGGACGTGGCGCTGGAAGACAGCGGCCTGGCCGAAGCCGAGCTGCGCCGCCTGCTGGATCCGGCCGCGTTGACGGCCGGTGGCATCCAGGCCGGTGGCGGTGGTGCCGGCGGCTGATCGAGCGGTGTGCGGGCCGAGGTCCGCAGCCACCACAGGCGAGAAGGAAGAACGCCGCCCGGGAGGGCGGCGTTGTTCGTTTCAGCGACGGTCGGCGACGATGTTGCCGAAAGTCTCGGTGTAATCCTTGAACTCGGGAATGGTCTGCACCAGGTCCGGCGGAATCACCTGCATGCCCTCCGGCGGCACGATCTTCACCGGCTGCATGTTGGGGTCGGCCGGTGCGGCCACCAGCGTGTTCTGGCGCAGCACCTGCAGCTTGCCGAACATCGTCTGCAGCATCTGCTTCTGTTCGGCGTTGAGCGGGATCAGGATCTCGTCGATCTTCATCTGCCCGTCCGGCAGGATGATGATGTTCGGTGCCGGCTGGCGGCGAACGGTCACGATGCTCTCGCTGACCGAGATCTTGGGTTTGCCACGCTCGGCGCGGTGGTTGCGGTAGTCCTGGTCACAGCCGACCAGGCCCAGGCAGAGCAGGGCGGCCAGCAGCAGAAACAGCTTTTTCATGGCGGTTCGATGAAGTGCATCCGGGGCCGCCATTGTAAGCCCGCCGGGGCGCAGCGGCCGGCAACGCAGGTGCGCGGCCGGCCGGGTGCGCTGATCTGTCACAGGGGTCAGCGGTTGACGACGGTGTCCTTGCCGCAGTCGTCCACATCGCTCTGGTCCATCGTGGCGTAGGGCTTGAACGCCGGCAGCGAGGCGGCCAGGGCCTGCTGGCTGGCCAGCATGGCCGGCATGCGGTCGCAGATGCGCTTGGCCTGCGCCTCGATCTTGGCGGCCTCGGCGTTGATCCGTTTCTCGATGCCTTCGCTGTCACCGCTGAAGATGCCCTTCAGTGCTTCACCGGCGGCGTTGGCGCCGAGCTTTGCGCCTGCCAGGCCGACATCCATGCCGTCCATCGCCACCGCCACCACGTGGCTGCGGTAATCAAGCAGCTGGCGACGCTGGCCATCGTCCAGCGCCACCTGCTTGCCACCGATCAGCAGCTGTCCCTGCGGGGTGATCTCCGCGCGCGGCTGGTTGTCGGCCGAGATCTTGATGTTGCCTTCGGCGATTTCCCTGCGGGCGTCATCCATCGCTTCCTTGACGGTCTGGCCGACGCCGCCCGCGGTCTCGGCCACCGCCTTGCCGGCGGTCTTGTCGGGGCTGGACGTGTCGCCACAGGCGATCAACGGCAGGCACAGCAGGGCAGCAGGCAGCAGGCGCAGCAGGTTCATGGCATTCCCCTCGTATCGGATGGTTGGGCGTTACTTGCCGCGCGGCAGGGTGATGGTGCCGGACACGTTGCGATGCTGGACATCGCCGCTGCCGCTGTGCTCGACGGTGAGGTTGCCGCGCACGCCGTCGACATCGATGTCGCCCGAGCCGTGGCTGCGCACGCGGACGTTGCCGCCGACCTGCTCGATATCGACGTTGCCGGAGCCGACCACGCCGACCTCGACGTTGCCCTGCACTTGCTTGAAGCCGATGTCGCCCGAACCGACGGTATCCAGCCGTGCGTTGCCACGCACGTCGGTCACCTTCAGGTCACCGGAGCCGACGGTGCCGACGCTGGCATCACCGCCGATGTTGCGGGCGTTGACGTCGCCCGAACCCAGCGAGAGCAGGTTGAACGATGCGGCACCATCGACGTCCAGGTCGCCCGAACCCACGGCGGCGTGCACGCTGCCACGGGTCCCGCGGGCGATGCCATCACCGGAGCCCACGTCCATGCTCAGCGACTGTGCGTTCTCGATGCTGCCATCGCCCGAGCCGATCTTGAACTGCAGCGGCAGGTTGTCCGGCACGCTGCCACGGATGTCCAGCCAGGCATAGCTGTTGCCCATCGACAGCGCGTCGCGGTTGTCGCGGCGCAGGCTCACCACCAGCTTGTCGCCCACGCGGCGCTGGTCCAGCACGAGCTGGTCCAGCCAGTCCTTGTTGGACGCGCAGGCGCGGCCTTCGAGCTGGCCGCCACCCGCGCTGGCAACCACCTTCAGGTCATGCTGGTTGATCTCGAACACCACCGCTTTGGCACCGGCCGCGTCGATCTTCAACGCGCGCGGCGCGGAGAATTTGCAGTTCGGTGCATCGGCGGCCAGCGCCGACAGCGGCAACAGCAACAGTGCAGTACAGGCAATCAAGGAACGCATGGGTGGTGCCTCCAGGTTGACGATCAGATTTCGCCAGCGCGCTTGCGCAGGCGGATGGCAATGAAGATGAAGGCTACGCCGAAGGCCGCGCCGATCCACAGGTCGGGCATCGCCAGCGACTTGAGCTGGGCAGAGGGCGCCATCAGCGCCACGATCGAGTCCAGATCCTGCCTGGATTCGCCGCCACCGGCGCGGTACAGCAGATCCATTCCCGGCATCGCACCCAGCAGCAGACGGCCGACGATGTGTTGCCAGAACCAGCCGGTGGTCAGGTCGAACAGGTGCATCAGCTTGGTGGTGCTGACGATGATGCCGGCGAACAGCGGCAGCATCACCGCCCAAAGGAACGGCTTGCTCCGTGCCCAGGCCGAGCACAGCAGCAGCCAGCCCGCAGTGGGCAGCGCCCACAGGGCGTACACCGGGATGGACACGAACATGCCCATGACCAGGCTCATCGGATTGGCAGGTCCCACGATCAGCTGCATCGCATCGCCGCCGTGGGAGACCACCACCAGGCACAGTATCAGCATGAAAACGAGCAGGGTCAGGCTGGAAGCGATGATGGCGATGAGCGGTGCGACGATCAGTGCACTGAGCACCTTGGACAGTACGGTCTGGGTGTCCGACAGCGGCAGCGACTTCCAGAACAGGATGCTGCGGTCGCGGCGATCGTCATACAGGGCGCCCAGGCAATAGAAGAACACCACAAAGGCAAGCACGATCAGTGGCCAGGACGAGGTCAATACCATCGCCAGGTCCAGGCCGTTGCCCAGGTCGGCCATGTCCTTGGCGCTGATGTCGCGGGTCAGCACGGCCAGATCCAGGCCGTTGATGTTCACGCTCTCGCCGTCGATGTGCAGGCCGCCGTCGCGGGCGGCACGATGCAGGGCGAACAGGCCCAGGCCGATGCCGATGCCGCTCATCAGCAGCGAGACGATGCCGGCGATCACGGGGGCGTACAGGAAACCACCGCGGTTTTCCCAGTATTCGCGCTTGAGCAGCCAGCGCAGGGTGCCTGCGGGGCTGACAGGATGGTTGACGGCATTCATGCGTAGGTCCCCTTCATGACAGCGACGAACAGATCGGCAAGGCCGGCGTTGCGGGTTTCACCCAGGCTGGCCAGCTGGCTGCGTGGCACCCCGTCGAACAGCAGGACGGTCTTGCCGAAGGCTTGGCTGCGCTCGTCGATGGGCTTCAGTGCGCGGGCGGTTTCAAGCTGGTCGGCACCGACCAGCAGTTCGGTATAGCGCTCGCCGACCTCGTCCATTTCCGCATTGAGCACGATGCGACCATCGCGGATGAACATCACGTCGGTGAGGATGTGTTCGATCTCTTCCACCTGGTGGGTAGTGACGATGATCGTCTTCTGCTCGTCGAAGTAGTCTTCCAGCAGGCGCTGGTAGAACTCCTTGCGGTACAGGATGTCCAGGCCGAGCGTGGGTTCGTCCAGCACCAGCACCTTGGCGTCGATGGCCATCACCAGGGCCAGGTGCAGCTGCACGATCATGCCCTTGGACAGTTCACGCACGCGCTGCTTGGGCTGCAGCTTGGTGTTGGCCAGGAAGCGTTCGCAACGGGCGCGATCGAAGCGGGGGTGCACGCCGGCGACGAAGTCGATCGCCTCACGCACCTTCAGCCAGCGCGGCAGCACGGCGACATCGGCGATGAAGCAGATGTCGTTCATCAGATCGTCGCGGTGCACGCGCGGGTCACGGCCGAGCACGCTCAGCTCGCCTTCCACCGAGGTCAGGCCGAGCACCGCCTTCAGCGCGGTGGTCTTGCCGGCACCATTGGGGCCGATCAGGCCGATGATGCGGCCCGCCGGAATGGAGAAGCTGGCGTTGTCGAGCGCGAGCGTGTTCTTGTAAGCCTTGCGAAGGCCACGGGCGGTAATGACAGCGTCGCTTGGCACAGCGGTAGTGGGACTGGCATTCATCAGAATTTCCCCTGGGGCAACAATTCGTCGAGACTCAGGCCCAGTCGCTGGATGCGTTCCAGTACGGCCGGCCATTCTTCATTGAGGAAGCGTTCGCGCTCGCTGCTGCGCAGCTGCGTGGCCGCCTGTTCGGTCATGAACATGCCCAGCCCGCGGCGCTTCTCGACCAGGCCTTCATCGGCCAGCTCCTGGTAGGCGCGCGAAACGGTGATGGGGTTGAGCTGGTAATCGGCGGCCACCTGGCGCACCGAAGGAAGGGCATCGCCCGGCTTGAGGATTCCGTCAAGCATCATCGCGATCACGCGTTCCTTCAGCTGGCGGTAGATGGGAGCGCCGTCGCTCCACTGGATGTCGCTCATATTCAGCTCCGTGGGGTCAGCGGCTGTGCGAACGAGAAATACGGCATGGACAGGGAGCTGTGCAGCCGACGCGGGGGGGAGGGGGAGGGAGCGGCATTCCCTGCCGTGGTTGCTGCTGCGTCCTGCGTACCGTCTTCGGAGAGGGCGGGGGAGGACGCGGCCGGCGGTGCCGGCATGGCCAGCCAGACCAGCACGAACAGGGTTGATACCGCGGTGACCGCGGGGGCGGCAAGGCTGCGACGCATCCGGCTGTTCATGGTTCCCCCTGTCTCAGGTGACTGGTGTTGTATGCAACTATAACACCGGCACGCCTGTGTGCAAGTCCTGCCCCCACCCAACTGATGGCAGGGGTGGTCATGGCGCTGCAATATTCGTTCAACCGCTTGATATGCATTGAAAAAATGAAACCGCGGAGGCGCGTTTTCTGTCGGCCTCCCATTCAGCCATGTCCATGCTATGTCATCAGCAGCGGGCGGGGACGCACGGCAGGACACTTCCGCCACGCCGTGCAAAGCGCGACAGCGCATGCGCTCCAGAGGCATGCAGACCCCGGTGCTATAGTTCGGCCGATTCCCGGCCGGTCACGGCCGGACCCCTGGAACGGCTACCGCGGAACGTCTCCCATGCCTTTGTCGCCTGCCTCCTCGCGCCGCCTTCGCGGCCTGTCCCTGTTGACCCTGCTGGCCACTGGCCTGGCCACTTCGGCCGGGGCGTTTGCCGCCGATCTGCTGGATCTGTCGTATCGGCCGCTGGCGGGCAAGCAGCAGGTCAACCTGCAGCAGCGCTACCACGGTCAAGTGCTGCTCGTGGTCAATACCGCCAGCAAGTGCGGCTATACCCCCCAGTACGAAGGCCTCGAAGCGTTGCAGAAGCAGTACGCCGGCAAGGGGTTTGCGGTGCTCGGCTTCCCGTCCAACGATTTCAAGGGGCAGGAACCTGGTGATGAAAAGCAGATCCAGGATTTCTGCACGCTTACTTATGGCGTGAAGTTCCCGATGTTCGAAAAGGTGCACGTGACCGGAGCGCAGGCCACGCCGCTGTATCAGCGCTTGACCGCCGCCACCGGCGTGGCGCCGGCGTGGAATTTCCACAAGTATCTGGTCGGACGCGATGGCACGGTCATTGCCCAGTTCGCCAGCAAGGTCACTCCGGATGATCCGCAGCTGAAAGCAGCCATCGACAAGGCGCTTGCAGCACCAGCTGTACATTGAACGCCGGCACGGATGCCTCGACATCGACGGCATGCGTGCGACAATACGTGTTTTCGCGCCGACGTCGGCGTCCAGTCACTTCCAGGAATGCAGCGAATGAAAATGGGAATGCGCGGCGCCGCGGCGTCGGTTCTGATTCTGGCGATGGGCACCTCCGGTGTCGCCCTGTCGCAACAACCGGCCGCTCCCTCGGCCGCCAAGGAGACCGCACCCTTGAATTCCCCCAAGCAGAAGCTCGGCTACGCCATTGGTCTGGATGTGGCCAAGTCGTTCGCGCCGATCGCCGATGAAATCGATGCGGCCGCGCTGCGCACTGCCGTGGAGCGTTCCTTCGAAGGCCTGCAGCCGCAGATCACCCAGGAACAGGCCAAGGCGACCGATGCCGCCCTGCGCCAGGTAGTGATGGCCCGCAGCGGCCAGCAGGTGCCGGGTGTTGCGCCGGGCTCGCAGCCGGCGAAAGTCGACCGGGTCAAGGTCGCGCAGATGATTGGCGCCTATTCGGTGGGTCCGTCGCTGGCACAGCTGAAGGACGATATCGATACCGCCTCGCTGTTTGACGCGATCAACACCGGCCTGAGCAAGGGTCAGCCGAAGATGACCGAAGCTGACGCCACTGCCACCATCCAGGCGTTCATGGGCACCAAGCAGGCCGAGATGCAGGCCAAGGCCGCACAGGCTGCGCAGACCAACCGTCAGGAAGGCAACGCATTCCTGGCCAAGAACAAGACCCAGCCGGGCGTGGTGACCACTCCGTCGGGCCTGCAGTACCAGGTGATCCGCCCGGGTAGCGGCGAGCGTCCGTTGCCGTCCAGCAAGGTGCGCGTGAACTACGAAGGCAAGCTGCTCAACGGCACGGTGTTTGACAGTTCCGCAGGCCGTGGTCCGGCCGAATTCGGTCTGGACCAGGTCATCAAGGGCTGGACCGAGGGCGTGGCCCTGATGCCGGTCGGCTCGAAGTACCGCTTCTGGATCCCGGGTGAACTGGCATACGGCGAGAACGGCACCCCGGGTGGTCCGATCGGTCCGAACTCCACCCTGACCTTCGACGTCGAGTTGCTGGGCGTTCTGCCGTAAGCCACCACGGAGTCAGCACGGATATGCGCGTTGCGATTTTTGGTACTGGTTATGTAGGTCTGGTGACCGGCACCTGCCTGGCCGATGTTGGCCACCAGGTGGTCTGCGTCGATATCGACCAGGCCAAGGTGGATGGCCTCAACCGGGGCATCATCCCGATCTACGAGCCCGGCCTGGAGCCGATGGTGAAGGCCAACCACGCCGCGTCGCGGTTGGTGTTCACCACCGACGCGGCGACCGCCATCGGCCACGGCCAGGTGGTGTTCATCGCCGTGGGCACGCCGCCGGACGAGGATGGCAGCGCCGATCTGCAGTACGTGCTGGCCGTGGCCCGCACCATCGGTCGGTACATTTCGGTGCCGACCGTGGTGGTCAACAAGTCGACGGTGCCGGTAGGCACCGCCGACAAGGTGCGTGCGGCCATTGCCGAGGAGCTGGCAGCGCGTGGAGCGGATATCGCCTTCGATGTGGTGTCCAACCCTGAATTCCTGAAGGAAGGTGACGCCGTTGCCGACTGCATGCGGCCTGACCGCATCATCATCGGTGCGACCAGCGCCGAGTCGGTCGCCGTGATGCGTCGCCTGTACGCACCGTTCAATCGCAACCACGACCGCGTGGTGGAGATGGATGTGCGTTCGGCCGAGCTGACCAAGTACGCCGCCAATGCAATGCTGGCAACCAAGATTTCGTTCATGAATGAAATCGCCAACATCGCCGAGCGCGTGGGCGCCGACGTCGAGCAGGTCCGCCAGGGCATCGGTTCGGATCCGCGTATTGGCTGGCACTTCATCTATCCCGGTGCCGGTTACGGCGGTTCGTGCTTCCCCAAGGACGTGCAGGCACTGGCGCGCACCGCGCAGCAGGCCGGCCTGGAGCCGAAGCTGCTGAACGCGGTGGAGGCGGTCAATGAATCGCAGAAGGGGCACCTGTTTGCCCTGATCCAGCGCCACTACGACAAGGGTGAAGACGAAGGCGTGCGCGGCAGGACGTTTGCCGTGTGGGGCCTGGCGTTCAAGCCCAATACCGACGACATGCGCGAGGCCTCCAGCCGTCGCCTGCTGGCCCAGTTGTGGGAAGGGGGTGCGACAGTGCGCGCGTACGATCCGGAGGCGATGCATGAATCGCAGCGGATCTTCGGCGATCGCGACGATCTGGTGTTCTGTGACAGCGCCGACGACGCGCTGCAGGGTGCCGATGCGTTGGTCGTAGTGACCGAGTGGAAGCAGTTCCGCAGCCCCGATTTCCAGATGCTGCGCGAGCGGCTGAAGGATGCGGTGGTGTTCGATGGCCGCAATCTGTACGAGCCGGCCGAAGTCGAGGCCGCTGGCCTTGCGTATTACGGCATTGGCCGGGGGCGTTCGCTGCATGTCTGAAGTACCGACCGAACGCGAGCAGGCGCTGGAAGCGCGCCTGGTCGAGCTGGAGATGCGCGTGTCCTTCCAGGAACACGCGCTGGCCGAACTGAGCGATGCACTTGCAGACGCGCGTATGGAAGGCAGCCGCAATGCCGGCATCCTGCGCGTGCTGCTGGAAGACCTGGGCAAGGTCCGCAATGCATTGAATTCTTCTGATCCGGCGAGCGAACCGCCGCCGCCGCACTACTGATCCATATCCTATGAGCGATACCCTCCGCGACCAGCTGATGGGCCTGGGCTTCAAGCCCGCGCCCAAGCCCGAGCGCAAGAATGATGCCCCCCGCCGTGATGGCCGCCCGCAGGGCAAGGGTGGTGCTGGCAATGGAAAGCCGCAGCAGGCTGGCAGGGGCGAACACAAGCCTGGCGAGCGGCGTGCGCATGGCAACGGCGCTCCGGGCAAGCCCGGCCAGCAGCGTGGCCAGGGCCACGGGCAGGGTCCGCGCAAGCCGCGTACCGCTGAGGAAATGGATCTGGCCAAGGCCTACGCGATCCGTGCGCAGCGCGAAAAGGAAGAGCGCATCGAGACTGAGCGCCTGAAGCAGGAAGAAGCCCGCCAGCGCCGCGAGGCCAAGGTGAAGCTGGAAGAACTGCTGAAGGACAAGAGCCTGAATGCCGAAGCGGCCGATATCGCGCGCCACTTCCCTTATGGCGGGAAGATCAAGCGCATCTACGTCACCGCCGAGCAGCTCAAGGCACTCAATGCCGGTGAACTGGGCGTGGTCCAGCTCAACGGTCGCTACCTGCTGGTGACGGCTGAAGTCCTGGCCCAGTCTGAAGCGGTGTTCGCCGCTTCGGTGGCGTTGAAGGTCGACCCGAATGCACCGGCCGAGGAAGATCCCTACGCCGACCCGCAGTACCAGGTGCCCGACGACCTGGTCTGGTAAGTCGACGCGACCATTGTTGAACGCACTGGGCGCCGAAGGGCGCCCGTTGCATGTCAGGAGCAGGGCCATGCAGGAACGCAGTCCCGGATATTTCCCGCATATCGATGGCCTGCGTGCGATCGCGGTGCTGGCGGTCATCCTCTACCACCTCAAGGCGAGCTGGTTGCCGGGTGGCTTTACCGGCGTGGACGTGTTCTTCGTCATCTCCGGCTTCGTGGTCAGTGCCTCGGTGGATCGTCTGCCGGCGATCGGAGGATGGGCAGGGTTGGCGCGCTTCTATGCACGCCGCATGCGTCGCATCGCCCCGGCGCTGGTGGTGTGCCTGCTGGTGACGGCGATGTTCAGCGCGTTGCTGATTCCCGAATCCTGGCTCAGCGAGACCAGCGACAAGACTGGCCGCATGGCGTTCTTCGGGTTGAGCAACTGGGTGTTGGCCAGCACCGGCAACGACTATTTCTCGCCGCGAACCGAGTTCAATCCCTACACGCATACCTGGTCGCTGGGTGTCGAAGAGCAGTTCTACCTGCTGTTCCCGCTGCTGTTCCTTGCTTGGGCCAAAGGCCGGCGCGGCGGCTGGCTGTCGGTGGGGCTGTTTGGCGCAGCAACTGTGGCATCGCTGGGGTATGCGGCGTTCCGCGCGGGGCAGGGCGGTCATGAGATCGATGCGTTCTACCTGACCACCACGCGGTTCTGGCAGCTTGGCGCTGGCGTGCTGCTGTTCCAGCTGTTGTCGCTGAGCGGCCGGTTCACGCCGCCGCCGGTGCCGCCACGGGGTATCAGTTGGCGCTCGCCTCTGCTGCTGCTGAGCGTGGTGGCACTGGGCTATGGGCTCTGGTCTGCGCGCCCGGGCCATTCGCCGTGGATTGATGGGCTGTGGCCGGTATTGGGCACGCTGGGATTGCTGGGCCTGCTGCAGCGCTCACCCGGGGGCTGGATCGGGCGCACGCTGGCGACCACACCGATGGTGACGATTGGCCGGCTGTCCTACTCGCTGTACCTGTGGCACTGGCCGGTCTTCGTTCTGTTCCGCTGGACGGTGGGCCTGGAGACGGTGGCCACCGGCGGCGCCGCGCTACTGTGCGTGGCAGTGTTGTCCTGGCTGTCCTGGCGCTGGGTGGAACAGCCCCTGCGGCATGGTGCGCGCTGGCGCGTCAGCAACGCGCGCTGGGTGGTGGTCGGGCTGGGCGTACTGGTGCTCGGTGCCGGCCTGCAGTCGGCGCTGACCAAGACCCAGCGGTACACCTCGCTCAGCGTGGTCAGCCGTGCTTCGCTGGACTGGTACCCGTATGCCAAGGGGCTGAAGAAGGAAATCCCGGACTGCCGCGTGCGGGTCAGCAACGTGCCGGTACTGGGCGGACAGGCACGCCTTTACGAGCGCGGCGAGTGCCCCGGACGCACTGCATCCACCCGCCAGTTGTTCGTGGCCGGCGATTCGCATGCACTGGCCTACCACGAGATGCTGCAGCGCCTTGCCGTGCTCGATGGGGCACCAATCCACCTGTACAGCAGTGGCGGCTGCGCGCTGGTCGGGTTACGAGCCTGGCAGGGCCCCAATCCGTCCTGCGAGGCCTATACGCGTAACGTGCTGGAAGATATCCAGGCACGCGCGCAGCCGGGTGATGTGGTGTTGCTGGCAGGGCTGCGCCTGCCACGCCTGTCTGAGTCGTACGCGCTGTTCGACGTTGCCCAGGTGCGTGCCGAGCATCTGAGCGAGACGGCCAGCGCGGGTCGCAAAGCCGAGATCGGGCACTGGATCGAGCAGCTCACACCGCTGGCAGAACGCGGCGTGCGCATCGTGCTGGAAGCACCCAAGCCGGTGCTGCCGGCACCGCCGTACCGCTGCTCGGATGTGTTCAACCGGCACAACCCGATCTGTGCCAACGGCATGACGGTTGCGCGCAGCGAGATCGAGCAGTTGCGCGAGCCGGTGCTGGCCGGCCTGCAGCAGGTCGCCGCAGGTCTGCCGGGTGCATCCATATGGGATCCGATGCCGTTGCTGTGCCCGGGCGAGCAGTGCCTTCCCACCCGCGACGGCAAGCCGCTGTTCTTCGATGGCGACCATCTCAGCGGATACAGCAACCGTCTGCTGCTGCCTGATTTCCAGAATCAGCTGCAGCGTCTGCAGGCGTCGTCGCCGGCACCGGCGGTCGCCCCCTGATCGGGGGCGCGTGATCAGTTACGGGTCGCAGTGTCCGGGTTGGCCCGCTTCCTGTGGTGCCTATCGGTTCGTCGTGGACGCTGGCGCCTGATCCTTGCCAGGCGCGGCGATCATTCCGGATCGTAGTCCAGGTTAGACGCCAGCCAGCGTTCGGCCTGGGCGCGGTCCACGCCCTTGCGGCGTGCGTAGTCGGTGACCTGCTCACGACCGAGGCGGCCGACCACGAAATACTGGCTCTGCGGGTGGCTGAAGTAGTAGCCCGATACCGCCGCGGTCGGCAGCATCGCGAAGCTTTCGGTGAGCTGCATGCCGGCGTTGGTTTCGGCGTCCAGCAGGTCGAACAACCGGCGTTTTTCGCTGTGCTCGGGACAGGCGGGGTAACCGGGCGCGGGACGGATGCCACGGTACTTTTCGTCGATGAGCGCTTCGTTGTCGAGCGTTTCGGTGTGGTCGTACCCCCAGAACCCGGTGCGTACGCGCTGGTGCAGGCGTTCGGCCAGGGCTTCGGCAAAGCGGTCGGCGAGCGCCTTCAGCAGAATCGCGTTGTAGTCGTCGTGGTCGGCCTCGAAACGGGCCACGTGCGCGTCGATACCGATGCCGGCGGTGACTGCGAAGGCGCCGATCCAGTCCTGCTTGCCGCTATCGGCCGGGGCAATGAAATCGGCAAGGCAGAAATCCGGGCGTTCAGCAGGCTTGTCCACCTGTTGCCGCAGGAAGTGCAGGGTGGTCTCGCCATCGGGATGCTGCACGCGTACGTCGTCGCCGATGCTGTTGGCAGGCCACAGGCCGAACACGGCCTTGGCCTGCAGCCACTTCTCGTTGACGATGCGGTGGAGCATCGCGCGCGCGTCCTGGTACAGCTCGCTGGCCTGGGTGCCGACGATCTCATCGGTGAGGATGGCCGGATATTTGCCGGCCAGCTCCCACGCCTGGAAGAACGGCGTCCAGTCGATGTAGGGCACCAGCTCGGCCAGCGGGTAGTCATCGAATACATGCAGGCCCGGCTGCTTCGGTGCGGGTGGCGTGTACGCCTGCCAGTCGCACTGGAACTTCTGGCCACGTGCATGTTCCAGCGAGACCAGGCGCTTGGCGTCACCGCGGTTGCGGTGGCGGGTGCGGATCTCGGCGTAGTCCGCCTCGTTGGCGGCGACGAACGCATCCCGCAGCTCGCGCGAGATCAGCGACTGCGCCACACCCACGGCGCGCGAGGCGTCCTTCACCCAGACCGTCGGGGCTTTGTAGTGCGGGTCGATCTTCAACGCGGTGTGCGCACGCGAGGTGGTCGCGCCGCCGATCATCAGCGGCAGATCGAAGCCCTGCCGCTGCATTTCACGGGCGACATGGCTCATTTCTTCCAGCGACGGTGTGATCAGGCCGGACAGGCCGATGATGTCGGCGTGGTGCTCGCGGGCGGCATCGAGGATCTTCTGCGCCGGAACCATCACGCCCAGATCGATCACCTCGAAGTTGTTGCAGGCCAGGACCACGCCGACGATGTTCTTGCCGATGTCGTGCACATCGCCCTTCACCGTGGCCATGATGATCTTGCCGTTGCTCTTGGCGGTGTCGCCGCTGCGGGCCTTTTCGGCTTCGATGTAGGGCAGCAGGTAGGCCACTGCCTTCTTCATCACCCGTGCCGATTTCACCACCTGCGGAAGGAACATCTTGCCGGCACCGAACAGGTCGCCGACCACGTTCATGCCGGCCATCAGCGGGCCTTCAATGACGTCCAGCGGGAGGCTGGAACGTTGCCGGGCTTCTTCGGTATCGGCTTCGACCCAGGCATCCAGGCCATGCACCAGCGCATGCGCCAACCGTGCATCCACCGGCTTCTCGCGCCAGGCCAGGTCTTCGGTCTTCGCCGCACCCTTGCTGCCCTTGTAGCGCTCGGCGATTTCAAGCAGGCGCTCGGTAGCGTCGCGGCGGCGGTTGAGGATCACGTCCTCCACCCGCTCGCGCAGGTCCGGCTCCAGTTCGTCGTAGATCGGCATGGTGCCGGCATTGACGATGCCCATGTCCATGCCCGCGGCGATGGCGTGGTACAGGAACACCGAGTGGATGGCCTGGCGTACCGTTTCGTTGCCACGGAACGAGAACGAAACGTTCGATACGCCACCGGACACATGGCAGTGCGGCAGCGTCTGCTTGATGATGCGGGTGGCTTCGATGAAGTCGACCGCGTAGTTGTCATGCTCTTCAATGCCGGTGGCGACGGCGAAGATGTTCGGGTCGAAGATGATGTCCTGCGGCGGAAAGCCGATTTCATCGACCAGCAGGCGATAGGCGCGGGTGCAGATTTCAACCTTGCGCGCGCAGGTGTCGGCCTGCCCGCTCTCATCGAAGGCCATCACCACTGCGGCCGCGCCGTAGCGCAGTACCTTGCGCGCATGCTCGCGGAACACGTCCTCGCCTTCCTTCAGCGAGATCGAATTGACCACGCTCTTGCCCTGCAGGCACTTCAGGCCAGCCTCGATCACACTCCATTTGGAGGAGTCGACCATCACCGGAATGCGCGCGATGTCCGGCTCGGACATGATCAGGTTGAGGTAGCGGGTCATCGCCGCTTCCGAATCGATCAGGCCCTCGTCCATGTTGACGTCGAGGATCTGTGCGCCGCTGGCTACCTGCTGCCGGGCCACATCCACCGCTTCCTCGTAACGGCCTTCCTTGATCAGCTTGCGGAACTGCGCGCTGCCGGTGACGTTGGTGCGTTCGCCGACATTGACGAACAGCAGGTCCGGGGTGATGACCAGCGGTTCCAGGCCGGACAGGCGGGTAGGGCGGACAGGCGTCATGATCGGCGGCAACTCAGCGGCAACAGGGGGGCGTGCGGGAGGGGGCGGAGGTGTTCATGCCGCCTGCACCTGGGCGGCAGGCAGGGCGCGCGGYGGCAGCCCGGCCACCGCCAGCGCGATCGCGCGGATGTGGTCCGGGGTGGAGCCACAGCAGCCGCCGACCAGGTTGAGCAGGCCATCTTCGGCAAAGCCACGCAGGGTGGCGGCCATCTCCTCGGGCGTTTCGTCGTACTCGCCGAAGGCGTTGGGCAGGCCGGCGTTGGGATGGGCACTGACGTAGCAGTCCGACACCTGCGACAGGGTTTCCACGTGCGGACGCATGGCATCGGCGCCGAGCGCGCAGTTCAGGCCGATCGACAACGGCCGTGCATGCGCCAGCGACGCCTGGAACGCTTCGGCGGTCTGCCCGGACAGGGTGCGCCCGGAGGCATCGGTGATGGTGCCGGAAATCATGATCGGCAGCCGCGCGCCACGTGCATCGAAGGCTTCCTCGATGGCATACAGTGCGGCCTTGGCGTTGAGCGTATCGAAGATGGTCTCGACCATGATCGTGTCGGCGCCGCCATCGATCAGCCCGTCAATGGCTTCGCGGTAGGTACCGCGCAGCTCATCGAAACTGGTGTTGCGGAAGCCGGGATCATTGACGTCCGGGCTGATCGAGGCGGTGCGGCTGGTCGGGCCGAGCACGCCGATGACGAAGCGCGGCTTGCCCGGCGTGGTCGCCGCCACCGCATCACAACAGGCACGGGCAACGGCAGCGCCCGCCTTGTTCAGCTCGTACACCAGATGTTCGAGGTGGTAGTCGGCCTGGCTGACCGAGGTGGCATTGAAGGTGTTGGTTTCCACCAGGTCCGCGCCCGCTTCCAGGTAGGCGGTGTGGATGCCTGCGATGACTTCCGGTCGGGTCAGCAGCAACAGATCGTTGTTGCCTTTCAGGTCGTGGCCTTCGGGTGTCCCGCCATGGTCGCAGCCGGGGCCATGGGCGTGGTCGTAACCACCGGCGAAGCGCTCGCCCCGGTAATCGTCTTCCTGCAGGCCGTGTCGCTGGATCATCGTTCCCATCGCGCCGTCGATGATCAGGATGCGATCACGCAGGGCAGCGAGCAGCGATTCCACGCGTTCCGGGTGCAACCAGGGCAGGGCGGGCATGTCGGCCTCAGGGCTTGTTGGCGATCAGCGAAATCACTTCGAAATGCGGCGGGCGCTTTTCGCGGGTGACCGTTTCCAGGTTGGATACCTGCAGGCCTGCCTTGTCGACGAACTTCTTCAGCTCCTTGTCGCTGAAGCCGAGGTTGACGTGGCCATAGGCATCGACCGCGGCCTTGTGCTCATGACGGGCCAGGCTGCACAGCAGCAGGCGACCGCCCGGGCGCAGCACGCGCGCGGCCTCGGTGACCGCCTGCGCCGGCTTGCTGGCGTAAGTGAGCGCGTGCATCAGCACGACCAGGTCGAAGCTGCGGTCCTTGAAGGGCAGGGCATGCATGTCACCCTCTCGCACTTCAACGTTCGGCAGGCGGCGCAGGCGTTCGCTGGCGGCAGCCACCACGCGTGCGCTGGTGTCGATGCACACGTAGCGCCGTGCATGCGGGGCGACCAGTTCGGCCAGCACGCCGTCGCCGGAGGCGATATCCAGCACGTCGCCGGTTTCCAGCAATGGTAGCGCGGTGCGCGCCAGCGCTTCCCAGGTGCGGCCCGGGGAATAGTGGCGCTCCATGTCACCGGCCACGCTGTCGGCCCAGTTCTGGTCGGCAGCGCGGTGGGCAAGCACCGCAGCGACCCGTTCAGCATCCTGGCGCAGCAACGGGTCGTCGCTTCCGTTGCTCAGGGCATGCCACAATGCACGCTGCGCCGGGTCCAGCTGACCTTCGTCGAAGCGGTAATAGGCCGACACGCCCGCACGGCGGTCGCGCACCAGGCCGGCTTCCTTCAGGCGCGCCAGATGAGTCGATACCCGCGGCTGTGCCAGCCGGGTGATGGCCGAAAGCTCGGCCACGGTCAGCTCTTCCTGCTCCAGCAGCGCCAACAGGCGCACGCGGGTAGCATCGGCGAACACCTTCAGGCGGGTCGACCAGTCTTCCAGATCCATAAATATCTACCTATCGCGATATAGAGATATATTCGCCGACCAGCCCTCTTCCGGTCAAGTCGCGGCTCCCCGCGAGTCAGCCGCCGATGCCCGGCCCCGGTACAATCGGGGCACCTGGGCGCGCGCTGCGCGGCCCATAACATCATGTACCCGGGAGGGTGTTGTGGATTTCAGCTTTACCGAAGAGCAGTTGATGCTGCAGGACGTTGCGCGCCGGATCGCGCAGGAAAAGATCGCCCCGAGCGCGGAGCACCATGACCGTACCGGTGAGTTCCCGCTGGACAACATCCGCCTGCTGGGCGAAAACGGCCTGATGGGCATCGAAGTGCCGACCGAATACGGCGGCGCGGGCATGGACCCGATCGCGTACGTGCTGGCGATGGTGGAGGTCGCCGCCGGTGATGCTGCGCATTCGACCATCATGTCGGTCAACAATTCGCTGTTCTGCAACGGCATCCTGACCCATGGCAGCGAAGCGCAGAAGCAGAAGTACGTGCGCGCCATCGCCGAAGGCGAGGCCATCGGTGCATTCGCGCTGACCGAGCCGCAGTCGGGCTCGGACGCGACTGCGATGCGTTGCCGTGCGGTCAAGCAGGCCGACGGCAGCTATGTCATCAATGGCAAGAAGAGCTGGATCACTTCCGGCCCGGTGGCCAAGTACATCGTGCTGTTCGCGATGAGCGAGCCGGACAAGGGCGCGCGTGGCATCACCGCGTTCATGATCGACACCGACAAGGCCGGATTCGGCCGCGGCAAGACCGAACCGAAGCTGGGCATCCGTGCCTCGGCCACCTGCGAGATCGAGTTCAACGATTACGTGGCGCAGGCCGAAGACGTGCTCGGCCAGGAAGGCGAGGGCTTCAAGATCGCCATGGGCGTACTCGACGCCGGTCGTATCGGCATCGCCTCGCAGGCGATCGGCATCGCCCGTGCCGCCTATGAGGCGACCCTGGAGTACGTGAAGGACCGCAAGGCCTTCGGTGCGGCCATCGGTACGTTCCAGATGACCCAGGCGAAGATTGCCGACATGAAGTGCAAGCTGGATGCGGCGCTGCTGCTGACCCTGCGTGCTGCATGGGTGAAGGGCGAGGGCAAGCGCTTCAGCAACGAGGCCGCCATCGCCAAGCTGACCGCTTCGGAAGCGGCAATGTGGATCACCCACCAGGCCGTACAGATCCATGGCGGCATGGGCTATTCCAAGGAAATGCCGCTGGAGCGCTACTTCCGTGATGCCAAGATCACCGAGATCTACGAAGGCACCTCGGAGATCCAGCGCCTGGTGATCGCCCGCAACGAAACCGGTCTGCGTTGATTTTCCCGTGCCGCGCCGCTGCAATGGCGGCGCGGCAGTAGATCCACGCCATGCGTGGATGGCGTTGTGTCCAGATGGCGTGCCCGCCTCTTGCCTGTCAGGATTCATGCTGCTCCAATGCGGATCGTTTTTCTGGAGATACCGCATGATCTACCGCGGCTGGGGCTTCATGACGCTGGTGACGCCGATCGCAGGCATCCTGTTGCTGGCGTACTTTTTCCCGCACGACGGCCCCAAGGGCAACATCCCGCTGCAGCAGGTTCTGCTGGGTGGTGGCATCGGTGCGGCAGTGAACGTGCTGCTGGGCCTGTGGCTTAACCGTGCGCCGCGGCATAAGGGTGAGGCCGCACCCCATCATTTCTTCTTCGTGCCCATGCAATGGGCCGCGCTGGTTCTCGTGGCGGTGTGCGCCGTGATCGCGCTGCTGCGCTGACACGTCGCCTTGGAGAGCGCCAACCAAGGTTGGCGGCTACCGGGCATGCCGCTGCTTTGGTAGATGCCAACCTTGGTTGGCATGGATTCAAAAGCAGCAAAGAAAAAGGCCCCGGATCGCTCCGGGGCCTTTCTCGTTTCAACTTACCGTCGGATCAACGATCCGGGCGGTGGGCGCTTTCCGCATCACGCTGGCGGCCGAGGAATTCCTTCGACGGTTCATCCAGCTTGTCGCCCAGCATGCGGCGCACCACCACGAAGAACACCGGGATCATCAGCAGGCCGAGCAGGGTGGCGAACAGCATGCCGCCGATCACGCCGGTGCCGATGGCGTGGCGCGAGTTGGCGCCGGCACCGGTGGAGATCGCCATCGGGATGACGCCCATGATGAACGCGAAGGACGTCATCAGGATCGGGCGGAATCGCAGGCGCGCCGCTTCGATGGTGGCATCGCGCAGGGTCTTGCCCGCCGCACGCTGCTCCACCGCGAACTCCACGATCAGGATCGCGTTCTTCGCGGCCAGGCCGATCACCGTGATCAGGCCGATCTTGAAGAACAGATCGTTCGGCAGGCCGCGCATCATCGACAGGGCGAGTGCGCCCAGCACGCCGAGCGGTACCACCAGCAGCACCGCCACCGGGATCGACCAGCTTTCATACAGCGCGGCCAGGCACAGGAACACCACCACGATGGACAGCACCAGCAGCAGCGTCGCGGCGTTGCCTGCCAGGATTTCCTGGTAGGACAGGCCGGACCAGTCGTAGCCGAAGCCCGCGGGCAGGTCGTCGTTGACGATGCCTTCCATGGTCTGCATCGCTTCACCCGAGCTGGTGCCCGGTGCCTGCGAGCCGACGATGTTGATCGCCGAGTAGCCGTTGTAGCGGCTCAGCGACGGCGGTGCCGAGACCCATTCGGACTTGACCACCGTGCTCAACGGAATCATCGCGTTGGTGCCATCGGCATTGGTGGTCAGGCTGGACGGGCTGTAGAAGCTCTTCAGCGATTCCTGGCCGGTGCGGTACGGACCATCAGCCTGCATGGTCACGCGCTTGATGCGGCCTTCGTAGAAGAAGTCGTTGACGTACACCGGGGCCAGCATCAGCTGGATGGTGCTGTACACGTCCGACACCGACATGCCCATCGACTGCGCCTGCACGCGGTCCACGTGCAGCTGCAGCTGCGGGGCGTTTTCCAGGCCGTTCGGGCGCACGCCCACCAGGTGGTCCGGCTTCTGCGCGGCCTGGCCGAGCAGGATGTTGCGGGCCTGGGTCAGCTGCTCGTAACCGGCACCACTACGGTCCTGCAGCCACATGTCGAAGCCACCGAACTGGCCGAGGCCCTGCACGGTCGGCAGGTTGACCACGAAGATCTGCGCTTCCTTGATGCCGTAGAACGCGCCGTTCATGTTCTGGATGAATTCCGGAGCAGTGAACTTGCGCTCTTCCCACGGCTTCAGGCGGATGAAGCCCATGCCCACGTTCTCGCCGGAGCCGACGAAGCTGAAGCCGGCCACCTGCAGCATGCCTTCATAGCCATCCTGCTTTTCCAGGATGCCGCGCATCTGGGCGAACGCTTCGTTGGTCTGGCTCTTGGTCGAGCCCGGCGGCAACTGCACGATCGCCAGTGCATAGCCCTGGTCTTCCTCAGGCAGGAAGCTGCCCGGCATGCGGGTGAACAGGAAACCGCACAGCGCGGTCAGCACCACGAACAGGATCATCCAGCGCGGTGCATGGCGCACCGCGGAGGTGATGTGGCCCACATAGGTGTGGCTGATCTTGTCGTAGTACTTGTTGAAGGTGCGGTAGATGATGTTCGGGTTGTCGTTGTGCGTCGGCTTGAGGAACGTCGCGCACAGCGCCGGGGTGAAGCCCAGTGCCAGGAACGCCGAGAACGCCATCGAGATGGCGATGGTCAGGGCGAACTGCTTGTAGATCTCACCGGCCGCACCGCCCTGCAGGGCCGAGGGGATGAACACCGCCGCCAGTACGACGGTGATGGCCACCACCGCGCCGGTGATCTGGGTCATCGCTTTCTGCGTGGCGGGCTTCGGCGCGAGGCCTTCCTCGGTCATGATGCGTTCGACGTTCTCGATCACCACGATCGCGTCATCGACCACGATGCCGATTGCCAGCACCATCGCGAACAGGGTCAGCTGGTTGATCGTGAAGCCGATCATCCACATGCCCAGGAACGTACCCAGCAGCGCTACCGGGATCACCAGCGTGGGGATCAGGGTGGCGCGGAAGTTCTGCAGGAAGATCAGCATCACCAGGAACACCAGCAACACCGCTTCGAACAGGGTCTTGACCACTTCCTGGATCGAGATCTTGACGAAGGTGGTGCTGTCATACGGCGAGAACCAGGTGACGCCGGCCGGGAAGCTGGGCTGCAGCTCGTCCATCTTGCCGCGCACGGCTTCGGCCACGTTCAGGGCGTTGGCGCCCGGCAGCAGCTGGATGGCGAAGGCACCGGTGGGCTTGCCGTTGTACTGGGTATCAAAGCCGTAGTTGTTGGCACCGAAGGCAACGCGGGCGATGTCCTTCAGCAGTACGCGCGAGCCATCGGCATTGGCGCGCAGGATGATGTTCTCGAACTCCTGCGGCGAGCTGAAGCGGCCTTCGGCCGACACCGTGGCGGTGAAGTGCTGGCCTTCCGGCGACGGGTCGGAGCCCAGCGCGCCGGCGGCGAACTGCACGTTCTGCGCGCGTACCGCCGCCAGCACCTGGCTGGCCGACAGACCATAGCCCTGCATCTTTTCCGGGTTGAGCCAGATGTTCATGGCGTACTCGGAACCGAACTGCTGGGTGCTGCCGACGCCGGGGATGCGCGAGACCTGGTCGAGCACGCGCGAACCGACGATGTCGTTCAGTGCGTCACGGTTGATGGTCGGCGTATCGGACTGCAGGGCCACCACCATCAGGAAGCCAGCGTTGGCCTTGGCCACCACCACGCCCTGCTGGGTGACTTCCGAAGGCAGTCGCGGCGTGGCCAGCGAGACCTTGTTCTGCACCTGCACCTGGGCGATATCCGGATCGGTACCGGTCTCGAAGGTCAGGGTGATCGAGGCGCGGCCGTTGGACGCGGACGAGGAGCTGAAGTACAGCAGGTGATCGATACCGGTCAGCTGCTGCTCGATCACCTGGGTGACCGATTTCTCCGTGGTATCCGCACTTGCGCCCGGGTAGGTGGCCGAGACGGTCACCTGCGGCGGGGCGATGTTGGGGTAGGACTCCACGCCGAGGTTGAGGATCGCGATCACGCCGCTGAGCGAGATCAGGATCGCCACCACCCAGGCGAAGACTGGATGTTCGATGAAAAATTTAGGCATGACGGAATGTCCCGTTACTGCTTGTTCGATTCGGTGGCGGCCGGCTCGGCCTTGTCGGCCTGGTCAGCCTTGGCCGGTGCCTTGGCGTCGGCCGGAGCTGCGGCAGGCGCACCCGGAGCAGCACCGCCGGCGGCAGGCTTGCCGTTGGCGTCCTGGCCCGGGGTCCACGGCTTGGCCGTGGCCGGCGTACCCTCCTTGACCTTCTGCACGCCGGCGACGACCACCTTGTCACCGGCAGCCAGGCCCTCGCTGACCAGCCAGTTGCCGTTCTGCGCGCCGTCGGTCTTGACGTTCTTGCGGACGACCTTGCCGTCTGCGCCCACCACCATCACATAGCCGCCGGTGGTGTCACGCAGCAGGGCCTGCTGCGGCACCAGATAGGCGTTGTTGCGCTCGCCCAGGTTGGCCTGGAAGCTGACGAAGGCGCCCGGCAGCAGGATCTTCTGCGGGTTCGGCAGCACCGCGCGCAGCGACACCGCGCCGGTGGCCGGGTCGACCGTGGTCGAGGAGAAGTCCAGCGTGCCCGGCTCGCTGTAGGTGCTGCCGTCGGCCAGCTTGACGTTGACCGTGGCCTTGCCGTCGCCGGACAGGGCCAAGGTGCCCTTGGCCTGCTGCGCACGCAGCTGGGTCAGTTCATCCACGCTCAGCGAGAAGTTCACGTACAGCGGGTCGAGCTGGTCCACGGTGGTCAACAGGGTCACATCGCCCTGGCCCACCAGCGCGCCTTCGGTGACCTGCTGCTTGTTGGCCACGCCACTGATCGGGGCGGTGACTTCGGTGTAGCCCAGGCTGATGCGCGAGGACGTGACGGTGGCTTCGGCCTGCTTGACCGCAGCCAGCGCGGTGCGCTCGGCCGACTCGGCGTTGTCCAGGTCGGCCTTGGACACGAACTTCTGCGGCGCCAGCGAACGGGCACGGTCAGCGGCGACCTTGGCGTTGGCGTAGGTCGCGCGGGCCGAAGCCAGCTGGGCCTCGGAGGCGTTGAGCGAGGCGCGCAGGGGCGCCGGGTCGATCAGGAACAGAGTCTGGCCCTGCTTGACCTCGCTGCCTTCCTGATAGACGCGCTTGAGCAGCACGCCGGGCACGCGGGCGCGCACATCGGCGCTGCGGAAAGGCGACAGGCGACCGACCAGCTCGCGCTGCAGCGGCAAGGTCTGCGGCTTGGCGTCGATCACGCCCACCTCCGGCGGTGGGGGCGTCGGCTGTTCCGGCTTCTTGCAGGCAGCTACGGCGACAGCAACGGCGCACGTCAAGGCAAGGGTGCGGAGTGGGGCGGTCATCAGGAGGAACTCCGGGGTTGGTTTGAAGACGGGGCCGGCGAGGGCTGCGGCGCGAACGCGCGCAGGAAGCCATCGACGGAGAACTCTGCCCAGCGCCGACGCAACGCTGCGTCATCACGATGGGGGGTATGGAAGCGCTGTTTGTCGAAATCCTGACCGGCGATCATGCTCAGCAGCAGTTCGGCCATGAAGTGCGGGTCGTCATGCCGCAGCAGACCGCGACTGCAAACGGTTTCAATCCATTCAGCAAGATGAAGCGTCAACGCGCCGGCGCCATGCCGGTACAGCGTACGCGCCTCTTCGGGAAACTGTGCTGCATCGGCGGCGATCAGGCGGCAGGCCTGACCGACGTGGGGCTGGTTGAAGTGCTCCAGGAAGTCGGTGGCGAACTGGAGCAGGCTGCCACGCAGGTCGTCACCGCGGAGTGCACGCAGCATGGCGCCGGTCGCGTGACCGACGTGGCGCTGCATCACCCGCCGCAGCAGGGCCTGCTTGTTGCCGTAGCGCGAGTACAGCGTCTGCTTTGAACACCCGGCGTGCTGGGCAACCGCGTCCATGCTCATCTGCATGCCCTGTTGGGCAAGCAGTTCGCGCACGGCATCGAACACGCGCTCATCACGCGCGTCGAGGGCGACAGGAAGGTAGGCCGGATTCACGCGGTGGACTATACCGTCCAGTTCAGGATTGTGGAATCGCGCCGATGTTGCCGCATGTGTCTTCCGGTAACACGTTTTGCCGATCCTGTCGGCAACGCTGTGCGACTGCGACGCCCATACCGGTGCGAACTGAATAGGGCGTCTAAACCGCAGCAAACCCGAATCTGGTTATTCCGTCCTGCAGCAAGGCCTTTTCGTGCGGTAGGGCTACAATTTCATTTTCCCAACTGAGCAAGCGCGCCGCTCTGCCATGAAACCGCAAAAAACCGCAGCCAAGACCGTGAAAAACAAAAGCAAACCAGTTGAGTCGGAGGTCGCAGTGACCGCTGGTTTCTCCCTGGAGCCGGTGTACACGGCCTTGCGCAAGCGTTACCCCGCGGCCGCCCAGGCCGAGGCAGTGGCATTTGCCTCCAGCTTCTACAAGCGCATGGAGGCCGACGAGTTCCCCCATCACAGCGCTGAGGAATGGGCCGCGCTTGCCGCCGAAACGCTGGAATTTGCCCGCGCCCGCAAATCGGGCAAGGCCAATGTCCGCGTGTTCAATCCGACGGCGAAGGCCAACGGTTGGGAATCGCCGCACACCGTGCTGCAGATCATCAACGACGACATGCCGTTCCTGGTCGACACCGTGACCATGTCGCTGGCCGAGCATGGCGTGGGCGTGCATGTGCTGGGCCACCCGGTGCTGCATTTCACCCGTGACAAGGCCGGCAAGCTGACCAAGGTCGGCGAGGGCCAGCTGGAATCGGTGATGCTGCTGGAGATCGACCGCCAGCCGGCCGAAGCCATGGCAGACATCGAGCAGGCCATCAACAAGGCGCTGGATGAAGTGCGCGCCATCGTACGCGACTGGCAGCCGATGCAGGACAAGGCGCTGGCGCTGGCCGACGACCTCGGCAGCCGCCCGCTGCCTGTCGACGCTGCCTCGCGCAAGGAAGCACAGGAATTCCTGCGCTGGGCCGCCGACAACCACTTCACCTTCTTCGGCTACCGCGAGTACCGCGTCGAGAAGCAGGGCAAGGAAGACGTGCTGGCGCCGCTGAACGACACCGGCCTGGGCCTGATGCGCGGCAAGGACAAGTCCGCTGCACGTCCGGTCAAGACCTTGGCCGCGCAGGGCCTGAACACCACGTCCGGGCTGAAGGACGCGCTGATCCTGACCAAGACCAACGCCCGTTCGCGCGTGCATCGTGCCGGTTACATGGACTACATCGGCGTGCTGGAATTCGACGCCAAGGGCAGGATCATCGGCGAACAGCGCTTCCTCGGCCTGTTTACTTCCAGCGCCTACAACCGCCGCCCGTGGGAAATCCCGCTGGTGCGCCAGCGCTACGAGCACGTGATGAAGCAGTCCGGCCTGGCTGGCTCCAGCCATAGCGGCAAGGCCCTGCGCCACATCCTGGAAACCCTGCCGCGTGAAGAACTGTTCCAGTCCAGCGAGGACGAACTGTTCCGCACCGCAATGGGCGTGCTGGGCCTGCAGGAGCGTGTGCGCAGCCGCCTGTTCCTGCGCCGCGACAAGTACAGCCGTTTCATTTCCGCGCTGGTCTACCTGCCGCGCGAGCGTTTCAACACCGACGTGCGCCTGCGCATCGAAGCGATGCTCAAGGAAGCGCTGCACGGCGAGTACGTGGACAGCTCGGTGGTGCTGGGTGAATCGCCGCTGGCCCAGGTGCACCTGATCGTGCGTCCGAAGCCGGGCGAAATGCTCGACGTCGATACTGCCGAACTGGAGCAGAAGCTGGCCCAGGTGCTGCGCAACTGGCAGGACGACCTGCGCGAAGCGCTGGTCACCCGCCATGGCGAAGCCGAAGGCCTGCGCATTGCTGCGCGTATCGGCAAGGCGCTGCCGGCCGGTTACATCGAAGACAACAGCACCGCCGTTGCCGCCAACGATGTCAGCCAGCTCGATGCGCTGACCGGTCCGGACGACCTGCGCCTGAGCCTGCAGGCCGTGCCGCGCGAATCCGGCGATGGCCTGCGCCTGAAGCTGTATCGCCAGCTGGATGACATCCCGCTGTCGGACGCGCTGCCGATGATGGAAAACATGGGCCTGCGCGTGATTGCCGAGCGCCCGTACCGCCTGTCGGTGGACAACGCGCCGGTGTACGTGCAGGACTTCGAGGTCGAGTCGACTGCCGGTGCGATCGATGCGGCCAGCGTCGATGAAGCCTTCGGTGAGACCTTTGCCCGCGTCTGGCACGGCGATGCCGAGAACGATGGCTTCAACCGCCTGGTGCTGGCTGCCGGCCTGCACTGGCGCCAGGTCGCCATGCTGCGCGGCTACTGCAAGTACCTGCTGCAGACCGGCGTGCCGTTCTCGCAGGCTTACGTCGAAGGTACCTTCACCCGCTACCCGCTGCTGGCACGCCTGCTGGTCGAGCTGTTCGAAGCCCGCTTCGATCCGGCCACCGGTCATGAAAGCAAGGAAGACATCGCCACCGGCCAGGCGCAGCTGAAGGCCCACCTCGACGTGCTGGCTGCCGGCGACGAGGCCACCCTGAAGGTGCTCAAGACCGTGGTCGACGCCCGCAAGGGTGACCGCGATGCGCAGATGCAGGCCGCGCGCGAAGCGCTGCTGAAGCTGATGGACCGCGTGTCGAGCCTGGACGAGGACCGCATCCTGCGTTCCTTCATGGGCGTGATCGATGCGACCCTGCGCACCAGCTACTACCAGACCGATGCCAACGGCCAGCACGGCCATGTCATCAGCTTCAAGTTCGATTCGGCCTTGGTGCCGGACCTGCCCAAGCCGCGCCCGTACCGCGAAATCTTCGTGTATGGCCCGCGCGTGGAAGGTACCCACCTGCGCTTCGGTGCCGTCGCCCGTGGCGGCCTGCGCTGGTCGGATCGCCGCGAAGACTTCCGTACCGAAGTGCTGGGCCTGGTCAAGGCGCAGATGGTCAAGAACACCGTCATCGTGCCGGTCGGTGCGAAGGGCGGCTTCTTCGCCAAGATGCCGCCGGTGAACGGCGATCGCGACGCGATCTTCGCCAACGGCGTGGCCTGCTACAAGCTGTTCATCCAGGGCCTGCTGGACATCACCGACAACATCGTCAACAACAAGATCGTGCCGCCGGTGGATGTCGTGCGCCATGACATGGACGATCCGTACCTGGTGGTGGCCGCCGACAAGGGCACCGCGACCTTCTCCGACATCGCCAACGGCCTGGCCATTGCCCACGGCTTCTGGATGGGTGATGCGTTCGCCTCCGGCGGTTCGGTCGGTTACGACCACAAGGGCATGGGCATCACCGCGCGCGGCGCGTGGGAGTCGGTCAAGCGCCACTTCCGTGCACTGGGCCGTGACAGCCAGACCCAGGACTTCACCGCGGTTGGCGTCGGCGACATGTCCGGCGACGTGTTCGGCAACGGCATGCTGCTGTCGCGCCACATCCGCCTGGTCGCTGCGTTCGACCACCGCCACATCTTCCTGGACCCGAATCCGGATGCAGCGACCACGTTCGTCGAACGTGAGCGTCTGTTCACCGTGCCACGTTCGAGCTGGGCGGATTACGACGCCAAGCTGATCAGCAAGGGCGGCGGCGTGTATCCGCGCAGCCTGAAGTCGATCGAGATCACCCCGCAGGTGCGTGAGGTGCTGGGCCTGGACGAGAGCGTCAAGGCGCTGTCGCCGAACGATCTGATGAGCGCCATCCTGAAGGCGCCGGTCGACCTGCTGTGGAACGGCGGCATCGGTACCTATGTCAAGGCCGCCAGCGAGCAGCACAGCGATGTCGGCGACCGCGCCAACAACGCCCTGCGCGTGAACGGTGGCGAGCTGCGCTGCAAGGTGGTGGGCGAGGGCGGCAACCTGGGCATGACCCAGCTGGGCCGCATCGAAGCCGCCCAGGCTGGCGTGCTGCTCAACACCGACTTCATCGACAACTCGGCCGGTGTGGATACCTCCGACCATGAAGTCAACATCAAGATCCTGCTCAACGATGTGGTGCGGGCCAAGAAGCTGACCGTCGAGCAGCGCAACAAGCTGCTGGCATCGATGACCGATGAAGTCGCCGCACTGGTGCTCAACGACAACTACCGCCAGAACCAGGCTCTGAGCCTGATGGAGCGGATGGCGGTCAAGCGCCTGGGTTCCAAGCAGCACTTCATCCGTACCCTGGAACAGCAGGGCCTGCTGGATCGCCAGATCGAGTTCCTGCCGTCCGATGCCGAACTGTCCCAGCGCAAGGCACGCGGCCAGGGCCTGACCCGTCCGGAACTGTCGGTGCTGCTGTCCTATTCCAAGCTGGTGGCGTTCGCCCAGCTGCTGGATTCGGACATCCCGGAAGATCCGTACCTGTCCAAGGAACTGCAGCGTTACTTCCCGACGCCACTGCAGAAGAAGTACGCCGACGCGATGGAGCGTCACCGCCTGAAGCGTGAAATCATCGCCACGGCCGTGACCAACCAGACCATCAACCGCATGGGCGCTACCTTCCTGATGCGCATGCAGGAAGACACCGGCCGTTCCATTGCCGAGGTCGCCAAGGCCTACACCATCAGCCGCGAAACGCTGGATGCACGCGCGCTGTGGGCGCAGATCGACGCCCTCGACGGCACCCTTCCGGAGTCGGTACAGATCGACGCGCTGGAAGTGATCTGGAAGCTGCAGCGTTCGTTCGTGCGTTGGCTGCTGTCGCGCCCGGGCCCGATGCCGGGCATCACCGAGGCGGTCAACCGCTACCAGGGTCCGTTCAACGACATCCGTGTTGCTTCGGGTGTGCTGCCGGATTCGCAGCGTCCGACCTACGAAGCCCTGGTGGCCGAGTGGAAGGAAAAGGGCCTGCCGTCGGCGCTGGCACAGCAGCTGGCCGAACTGCACTTCCTGGAACCGGCGTTCGACATCATCGAACTGGCCCGTACCCGCAAGCTGAAGCCGGTGGATGTGTCCAAGATCCACTTCCGCCTGGGCGATGCCCTGCAGCTGCCCTGGCTGTTCGAGCAGATCGACGCGCTGGAGGTCAATGGCCGCTGGCACGCCGTGGCCCGTGGCGTGTTGCGCGACGAGCTGGCTGCACACCACCGCAGCCTGGCCGGTCAGGTGCTGGCCACCAAGGGCAGCACCGCTGAAGCCAAGGTGGCCGCGTGGATCGGTCGTGACGACAGCAGCCTGCGCTTCACCCTGGCGATGCTGGCCGAACTGGCCGAGCAGAAGACCCTGGACTACCCGACCGTTTCGGTCGCGGTGCAGCGCCTGGGTCAGCTCGCTGCCCACGGCGCGTAAGTGATGTAGTGCCAGGCCACGCCTGGCATGCGTGAACCGGAACGGCCCCGCGAAAGCGGGGCCGTTCTTGTTTTGGGGGTAGCTCCGGCCGCTGGCCGGCAACCTCTTGGGCCAGATGGCACGCGCAGCGATGGTCTCGCGCTATGGCGACCACGCCCCGGGCCAGGCCGATGTGCTGTGCCCGCTGGGCGGCGATGGCTTCATGCTGCAGACCCTGCATCGTCACGGACACTTGGGCAGGCCGGTATTCGGTATGAAGCTGGGCACGGTGGGTTTCCTCATGAACCAGTACCGCGGCGACGACGACGTGCACGCGCGTATCGCCCGTGCCGAGCCGGCCCACCTGCGCCCGCTGGAAATGATGGCGCTGACCGAATCGGGCACCACCACCGGATCGCTCGCCTACAACGACGTCTCGCTGCTGCGCCAGACCCGGCAGGCGGCGCATATCGGCATCGACCTCAATGGCCAGGAGCGGGTGGGCGAACTGATCGGCGATGGCGTGCTGGTGGCCACCCCGGCCGGAAGCACCGCCTACAACTACTCCGCGCATGGGCCGGTGCTGCCGCTGGGCTCGCACACCATCGCCCTGACGCCGCTGGCCCCGTATCGTCCGCGGCGCTGGCGCGGCGCCATCCTCAAGGCCGACACCGAAGTGCGCTTCCGCGTGCTCGATCCGTACAAGCGTCCGGTCAGCGTCACCGCCGATTCGCACGAGACCCGCGATGTGGTCGAAGTGACGATCCGCGAGTCGCGCGAGCACCGGGTGACCCTGCTGTTCGACCCGGAGCACAACCTCGAAGACCGGATCCTGAGCGAACAGTTCGTTTTTTGACGACAATAGGCGGCCGGCACTGCCGACCGCTTGAAGGACCCCACCGATGGGCGACAACTCCCCCCGTTTGCTGACCGTCGCGGTGACCTCGCGTGCGCTGTTCGACCTGGAAGAAAGCCATGCGCTGTTCGAGAGCGATGGCGTGGCTGCCTATGCCGAGTACCAGCGCCAGCACGAGGACGACATCCTCGGGCCGGGCGTAGCCTTCCCGGTGGTGCGCAAGCTGCTGGCGCTGAACCAGGGCGCCAGCCCCGAGAACCCGCGCGTGGAAGTGATCCTGTTGTCGCGCAACTCGGCCGATACCGGCCTGCGCATCTTCAATTCCATCCAGCACTACGGCTTGGGCATCATCCGCGCGACCTTCACCGCCGGCGAGCCCACCTGGCCGTACGTGAAGCCATTCGGTACCGACCTGTTCCTGTCGGCCAATCCGGAATCGGTGCGCAGCGCGCTGCGCCACGGCATCGCCGCGGCAACCATCCTGCCCAAGCCACCGGGCGAGACCGCTGCTGCTGCCGCCGACCAGATCGACATCACCCGCCCGGCCGGGCAGCTGCGCATCGCGTTCGATGGTGATGCGGTGATCTTCGGCGATGAGAGCGAACGCATCTCGCGCGAGCAGGGCGTGGAAGCCTTCGGCCGGCACGAACGCGAGCGTGCGCGCGAGCCACTCAGTGGCGGTCCGTTCCGCGGTTTCCTCTCTGCGCTGCACACGTTGCAGGAAGTGTTCCCGGCCGGCGACAGCGCGCCCATCCGCACGGCGCTGGTGACTGCGCGGTCGGCACCGGCGCATGAGCGGGTGATCCGCACCCTGCGCGAATGGGGCGTGCGCCTGGACGAGGCGCTGTTCCTTGGCGGTCGACACAAGGGCCCGTTCCTGCAGGCGTTCGGTGCCGATATCTTCTTTGACGATTCGCAGCACAACATCGACAGTGCGCGTGAACACGTAGCTGCCGGCCATGTGCCGCATGGTGTCGCCAACGAGGGGTGATGCTTGCCCCGGTAGTTGCCAACCTTGGTTGGCAGTCGTTTGTATCAGTGTCCTCAAAGGCGGGCATACCGCTTACGGAGTGCCTGACATCCCCAACTGCAGGTCCACCACCTTCCAGCGCAGGCCCTGCGGTTCCAGCACTACTTTCAACGGCGGCTGGCCGGGGCCGCGATCGACGTCGACCACGAAGCGGTCCAGGGCTTCGAAGTGGTGTTCGGCGTTCTTCAGCGGTCGCGCCGGCTCGGTTGCACCCAAGGCCTCGCCGCCCTGCAGTTCGTTGCGGCCGCGCTTCCACAGCACGTGGCCCTGCAACATCGCGCCGATGCCGGTGGGGGTGACCATCGTGTCCACCGCGGCGCCGCCCAGCTGGTCACCCAACCCGTACAGCAGCGCGCCGAAGGGACTGGCAGCCACCTCGGGGCCGGCCTGGCGCACCAGGTAGTCATTGAGCTGGGCGCGCAGGCTGGTACGCACGCGTGGGAAGTCCACGTAGCGCTCCAGACGGGCGGTGTCCCGTTGTTCGATGGCCTTGGACAGGCCATGCACGGTCAGGTAGGGGCCGCCGAACCACCAGGCGGCCACCACAGCGATCAGCAGAACGAGGGCGCCAATGAGCTTCTTCATGGTGCACAGCCTGCCGCAAGTACGGCTGCCGGTGGTGAACGGCGGGTGATCCCAGCAATGCCACCGGCGCCGGTCAGAACTCCAGATCGAGCGCAGCGCACAGGTAGTCGACGAACGGGCCCAACGCCGCGAGGTCCTTGCCGAGCGTGGACAGCAGGCGCGGGCCGGTCATCGTGGCATCGTCCAGCGAACGCCACATCACCCAGTTGCGGTGCTTGAGGTCATCAATGAACTCGAAGTCAGCCGGGAAGCCGCGCGGTGGGCGCACCAGCTTCTCGGTTTCCTCGAAGTCGAAACGCCTGCGCAGCGCCGGTGCGTGCGCAGCCGCCTTCCAGCTGCCCGGGTTGTCGAGGATGAAGTGGCGGACGCGGCGCTGGGTTTCCGGTTCGGGATGCCACAGCCCGGCACCGACGAAGCTCTCGCCCGGCTGCAGGTGCACGTAGAACGAGGGCGCGGCCACTTCACGGCGGCGCTCATGGAACAGGCGCGCGCCCTGCCAGGTCTTGTACGGCGATTTGTCGTTGGAGAAACGCGCGTCGCGGTGGATGCGGAACAGCGAGCCGCCCACGCCACGCGTGTCTGCGCGGAAGTGTCCGCTGACCTCGGTCAGCGCCGGTTGCAGGTCGCCCAGCAGGCGCAGGAACGGCTGCCGCACGTGGTCTTCGTACTGCTGGCGATGGTCGTTGAACCAGGTCTTGTCGTTGTGCAACGCCAGGCTGCGCAGGAACTTGAAACTGGCATCGGAGAAATAGGTGCTCACAGCTCCTCCTGCAGGTGTTGGCCCCAGTCGCGCAGCGATTGCAGCAGCGCGGCGCGGCGGGCGTCGTCGGGTGCTTCGGCCGCCAGCGCATCCAGCTGCTGCTGGTACTGGGTCAGGTTGAGTTCGCCCATGCCTTCCTCGCCGAACAGGCGCTGGCGGCGATAGGCTTTCCAGCGTTCGCGTTCTTCCGGTGCGAGGCTGTCGGGATGATTGCGGGCGCGATAGCGGAACAGCAGTTCCGGCAGGCGCGGGTCGCGGAAGCGGCCTTCCAGTGCAGCCAACTGTTCCGGTGGCGTGGTCCGTGCCAGTGCCAGCAGCGGCTTGTCGCCGGCACCGAGGAAGCCGTCGTACAGCGAAGCGTCCACGTCGGAGACGCTCGCCGCACGCGGCTGGTTGTAGACCTGGCGCGCCTTCTCGGCCAGCTGCGGTGCGAACGCGCGCAGTCTTTCGGCCTTGGCCTCGATCGCTGCCACGTCCAGCCCGAGTCGTGCGTGGTCATCGGCGCGCAGGTGGTTCCAGGCCACCAGCGCCGGCACCTTGTTCAGGTGCACTTCCTTCAGCGGTACCCGGGCTACGCCTTCGGGCAGTTCGCTGGCGCGCAGGTACAGGCGCTGGGCGATCACTTCGGCGGGCAGTTCCAGCAGGTCATCGATGTCGCCGTCGAGGTC
The DNA here is from genome assembly GCF_052114625.1 of Stenotrophomonas sp. 2YAF26. Classification (NCBI taxonomy): domain Bacteria; kingdom Pseudomonadati; phylum Pseudomonadota; class Gammaproteobacteria; order Lysobacterales; family Lysobacteraceae; genus Stenotrophomonas; species Stenotrophomonas sp. 2YAF26. The sequence goes on from NZ_JBFRFC010000008.1 coordinate 139,068, forward strand.
GAACACGATTACCCGGTTGTTGATGGTCGGATGTACCGCCAGCGGCAACACCGGTGCCGCGCACAGGCGGATGGCCGGGTAGCGCATCGAGATATGCAGCACCGGCTTCAGTGCGGTGATGTCGAGCAGGCTGCCGACGAAACGCTTGTCGCGCAGCTTCAGCGCGTAGTCCCACAGGCGCGGCTGCGACTGCTTGAACAGGCGCGCCATGCCGATCGTCGCGCGCACGTCCGACAGCGCTTCGTGGGCATCGCCCTCGCGCACGCCGTTGGCCTCGGCCAGATGCTCCAGCTTGAACGAGGCGGCGCCGTCCTCGCGCTCGGGCCAGTGGATGCCGTCCGGGCGGATGGCGTGCATCAGCCGCAGCATGTCCAGCAGGTCCCAGCGCGAGTTGCCGTTGCGCCACTCGCGTTCGTACGGGTCGTGGAAGTTGCGGAACAGGCCGTAGCGGATGAACTCGTCGTCGAAGCGCAGGGTGTTGTAGCCCAGCGCGCAGGTACCGGGGCGCGAGAGCTGCTCATTGATCCGATCGAACGCCTCGGCCTCGCTGATGCCTTCAGCCAGCGCCTGCTGCGGAGTGATGCCGGTGACCATCGTCGCCATCGGCGAGGGCAGCAGATCATCGGCTGGGCGAACGAAGAAGCTGACCGGCGTGTCGATCTCATTGAGGTCGCTGTCGGTACGGATTGCCGCGTACTGGGAGATACGGGTACGACGTGGATCCTGGCCGAAGGTTTCCAGGTCGTAGAACAGGAAGCTGTCGGCCATCAGTGCGCGCCCTCCAGCACCGGCAGCCGCGCATGGATCTGCGCCTCCAGTGCGTTCCAGTCGATGTTGTCCAGGGTATCGTGGCCTGCAGTGGCGGCGATCAGCATCTCGCGCTGGATGTCGGTGCGACGCAGTGCCTCGGCATAGGGCGTGTGCAGGAAGGTCACCATCGTGTAGTGCGGGACGAAGCGCGTGGGCCAGCGCCGCTGCAGTTCCTGTTCCAGCTCACGCTGCAGCAGGAAGGCCGGATCGGCCACCCGGTCGCGCATTTCCAGATAGTTCTCCAACGCCATCTGCTGGATCGCACGCGCGTTCGGCTTGCGCTCGGCCTCGAATGCGGCGAAGGCGCTCTGCAGGTCGTCCGCCGCCATCAGGTGGCGGGCCAGCGACACGCAGTCCTCGAAGGCACAGTTCATGCCCTGGCCGTGGAACGGCACCATCGCGTGCGCGGCATCGCCAATCAGCACGGCGCGGTCCTGTTGGTGCCAGCGTTCCAGGGTAAGCGTACCGAGCAGGCCCGGCGGATGCTGCTCCCAGTCCGCACGCAGGTTGGGAATCAGCGGCAGGGTATCGGCGAACTCGCGCGCGAACAGTGCTTCGGCCTGGGCGCCGGTGGTGACCGTGGCGAAGCTCGGATCGCCCTGGTTGGGCAGGAACAGGGTCACGGTGAACGTGCCCTCGTGGTTGGGCAGGGCGATGCACATGTAGCGGCCGCGCGGCCAGATGTGCAGGGCATTGCGCTCGATGCGGAAGCCGCCATCGTCGCTCGGCGGAATCTCCAGTTCCTTGTAGGAATGGTCGAGGAAGGCAATGTCCTCGCCGAGCGGTTCGCGCCGGTTCATCGCCGCACGCAGCGCCGAGCCTGCGCCGTCGGCACCCACCAGGGTATCGAAGCGGATATCGTGCGGGCTGTCGTCGCGATCATCGATGAAGCGCGCGTAGCCGGCATCGAAATCGACGGTGTGCAGGCGGCGGTGGAAATGCACGGTGGCACCGGCCTGCTCGGCCAGTTCCAGCAGCGTGGTATTCAGGTCGCTGCGATGGATCGACCAGATCACTTCGCTGTCGTCGCGACCATAACGCTGCAGCTGCGGCTCGCCCTCGCGCGGATGCACCATGCGCCCGCGCATCATCACCGCACGCGCCATCACTTCGTCTTCCACGCCGGCCTGGCGCAACGCGTTGCGCCCGCGCTCGGCCAGGGCCAGGTTGATCGAACGGCCGCTTTCGTAATCGGCGATGCGCGGATCGCCACGGCGTTCGTACAGGGTGATGCGCCAGCCCTGCCGTGACAGCAGGATGGCCAGCAGGGATCCGGCCAGGCCGGCGCCGACAATGCTCAGCGAGCGGGATGCATGTGCGATCAACGAACTGTCCAGCAGTAGGGGAGGGCGGGCTTACAGGCCGGCCCAGGCTTCCACTTCCTCGACGAAGTGGTGCACGTCGAGATAGCGGTTGTAGAGCGGAGTGGGCGAGATGCGGATCACGTCCGGTTCGCGCCAGTCACCCAGCACGCCGATGGCGCGCAGGTGTTCGAACAGGGCGCGCCCGCGCTCGCGGCCGCCGATCACCCGCAGCGACAGCTGGCAGCCGCGGCGCTCCGGCTCGGCCGGGGTGACGATCTCCAGCACCTGCGGCAGGCGCGCGCGTACCAGTGCGTCGAGCATGCCGGTCAGTGCCAGCGACTTGCTGCGCAGCGATTCCATGCCAGCGCGTTCGAACAGGTCCAGCGATGCCCGCAGCGGTGCCAGGCCGAGGATCGGCGGGTTGCTCAGCTGCCAGCCCTCGGCACCGACCGCCGGCGTGAACTGCGGTGCCATCTGGAAGCGGGTGGCTTCGTCGTGGCCCCACCAGCCGGCAAAGCGCGGCAGCGTGGTGTCGCGATGATGGCGCTCGTGCACGAAGGCACCGGCCACTGCGCCGGGGCCGCTGTTGAGGTACTTGTAGTGGCACCACACGGCAAAATCCGGCGCGATGTCATGCAGGCGCAGCGGCAGGTTGCCGACCGAGTGCGCCAGGTCGAAGCCGATGCGTGCGCCCTGCAGGCGTGCGGCGCGGGTGATCGCATCGAGGTCGAAGGCCTGGCCGCTGCGGTATTGCACACCGGGCCACAGCACCAGCGCCAGGCGCGGACCGTGCGCGGCGATCGCGCGTTCGATGGCGGCCATCGAGATCGTGCCGTTGGCTTCATCCGGCTGCACTTCCACCAGGCAGTCGGCCGGGTCGAAGCCATGGAAGCGGATCTGTGCTTCCACCGCATGGCGGTCGGTCGGGAACGCGCCGGCTTCCATCAGGATCACCGGGCGTTCGGCCGTGGGCCGGTAGAAGCTGACCATCATCAGGTGCAGGTTCACGCTCAGCGTGTTCATTGCCACCACTTCGCTGGGCAGCGCGCCGACCACGCGGGCCAGCTGTGCGCTGACCAGGCGGTGATACGACAGCCATTGGGTCGGCCCGGTGAAGTGGCCTTCCACCGCCAGTTCGCCCCACTRCTTCATCACTTCCTGCACCGCAGCCTGCGCGCCGCGCGGCTGCAGGCCCAACGAGTTGCCGACGAAGTAGGTCTGCTCACCGCCACCGTGGCGCGGAATCAGGAATTCCTGCCGCAGCGGCCGCAGCGGATCGGCGGCATCAAGGGCAATGGCGTGGGTGCGGCTGAGCAGGTCGGACATGGTCGGGCAACAGGCTGCAACGGGGTTGCCAGTGTAGCGCCTGGGGCATCACCCGGTAGCTGCGCACCCAGCGCCAGCGCCGCATGATCCGGTAGTGGCCAACCTTGGTTGGCGCACGTGCGAACAAGCGCCCACCAAGGTGGGCATCTACCGGGGGCGGAGCGCCGTCAGTCCGCCGCTGGCGCCGGCAACGGATCCACGTGGCCGCACTCGCTGCAGGTGCGCAGTTCCAGGCTGGCCTGGTAGCGCGCGAACACCTTCGGCAGGTCGGTCTCGATGTTCTGCAGCGTGAAGTACTCTTCGTACAGCTTGTGGTTGCAGCGCTCGCAATGCCAGATCACGCCATCGCGTTCATGCGGCAGGCGCTTGCGCTCGACCACCAAGCCGATGCCACCGGGCGGGCGCCGCGGTGAGTGCGGCACCTGGCCCGGAAGCAGGAAGATTTCGCCGGCACGGATCGGGATATCGCGCACCGCGCCATCCTCCTGCACCTTCAGCACCATCTCGCCTTCCAGCTGGTAGAACCACTCCGGGCCTTCGTCGTAGTGGAAATCGGTGCGGCTGTTCGGCCCGCCGACCACCATCACGATGAAATCGCCGTTGTCGATCATCTTGTTGCCGACCGGCGGCTTCAACAGATGCCGGTTTTCCTCGATCCAGCCCAGCAGGTTGATGGGGGAGGCAAGCATGGGGGGTGTCCGTAAGGGAGGGTCAGTCGCGCCGGCCGCGGCGCGGAACGTAGGACAGGGCCTTCTCGTAGGCCGGCTGCAGTTCTTCAGGTGCGCCCACGTCGATGCCCATTTCGCGCACGCGGCCGTCCTTCAGGCTGTACACCCAGCCGTGCACCATCAGCTTCTGGCCGCGGGCCCAGGCGTCCTGCACGATCGTCGAGCGGCAGGCGTTGACCACCTGCTCGATCACGTTCAGTTCGCACAGGCGGGCATGCTTCAGCTCCGGCTCCTCGATCGCATCCATGATCGCGGCGTGCTTCTGTGCCACGTCACCGACATGGCGCAGCCAGTTGTCGGCCAGGCCCACCCGCGTGTTGTTCAGGCTGGCGTGCACGCCACCGCAGCCGTAATGGCCAACGATCAGGATGTGCTTCACCTTCAGCTGGTCCACGGCGTACTGGATCACGCTCAGGCAGTTCAGGTCGGTATGCACCACCACGTTGGCCACGTTGCGATGCACGAACACCTCACCCGGGGCCATGCCGATGATCTGGTTGGCCGGCACGCGCGAGTCGGAACAGCCGATCCACAGGTATTCCGGATGCTGCTGCTTGGCCAGCTGATGGAAGAAGTCCGGATCTTCCTTCTCGATCCGGTCAGCCCATTCGCGGTTGTTCTGCAGCAGCTTGTGGATGTCTTTCATGTTCGGGGTCCCTGACGTCGGGTGGGGGCAAGGCGCGGCCGTTCTGGTCGCGTCGTCGCGGGAAACAGAGCGCTCAGCTGCCTGCGGCGGCTTCGTCGCGATACCGGCGCATCCACTGCGCCAGTTCGGTGGAATGGGGATTGTCCAGGCGTTCCAGTTCGGTCATCACCGCCTGCTGGTTGGCCTCGGGGTGGTTCTGGCTCAGCTTCAGCGTCAGCTGCACCTGCTCGACGGTGAAGCGGAAGCCGACGATGCCGCGCAGCTGGCGGCGGTGGTCGTCACGCTCGGGTTCGAACCGCCAGTCCTGGCCGACGCTGGCTTCGAAGTGGTCGCCGGTATCGCTGACCAGTTGGGCCAGGGCATCGGTGTCGTCGAACGGCTGCAACTGGCCGCGCAGCTCGGCGGCGGCGTAGTTCCAGGTGGGCACCCGCGCGGCAGGCTCCTTGTCCGGGTACCAGCTGGCCGATACATAGCCATGCGGCCCCTCCACCAGCACCTTGGCCTCACCGCTGTGGCGTGCCTGCGGGTTGGCACGGGCCCAGTGGCCGCGCAGCTCGATGTGGTCGCCGTCGCGCTGGTACAGCACCGGCAGCCGGGTCAGTTCCGGCAGGCCATCGTCACCGGCGGTCAGCACGGTGACGAACGGATCACGCGCCAGCAGGCGATCCAGCCACAGCAGGTCGGTCTCGGCGAAAGCGCGCGGGGTGAACATCGGTTGGCCTCAGGCGCGGCTGCCGAGCGACTGCACCATGCGTCCGCGCAGGCCTTCGTCGCTGCCTGCCTGCGGTGGCTGCACTTCATGCAGCGAGAAGCCGCGCACCAGCGCATCTTCTTCATCCAGGCCGTCGTACTCGACGAACTCGGCATCAAACAGCTGCGAGCGGGCAGTGTCTTCGCTGTCGTAGCTCAGCGTATTGCCATCGCTGTCCAGCACTTCGGCGGTGCCGGCCTCGCGGATGCGCAGGCGTGCCCAGATCAGGGTGTTGCCGAGGCTGGCCAGCCACCAGCTGTCGCGGACGTGGGAAAGGTCGTTCATGTATGTCTTACCAGAGCGAGGCCAGCCAGAGCAGGGCAGCCATGCCCAGTCCGGCCAGCAGGGTCAGCAGCGATACCCAGGCGGGCGTCGCCAGCCCGGACAGCGAGCGGTCCGGCTGGGTGCGGTATTCGCGCCGCAGCAGCCAGCCCAGCGCATCGGGCTTGAGGAAGGCGCCACTGCCGAAGCGCTGCGCCAGCGCCGGATGGCGATCGCGCACATGCACCAGGGTCAGCGGCCAGAAAATCACGAAGGCACTGAACCCGGCCACTGCAACGCCGACGAAACACAGGGCGAAGAACAGGGTCATGGGGGCAGTACCTCCGTGGTCGTGCGTGTGGGCTTAGAAGTCCGCGCTGCCCGGGGCGCGCGGGTAGGGGATCGCATCGCGGATGTTGGACAGGCCGCAAACGTAGACCACCAGGCGCTCGAAGCCCAGGCCGAAGCCGGCGTGCGGTACCGAGCCGTAGCGGCGGAAATCGCGGTACCAGCTGTAGTGCTCGCGATCCAGGCCGAACTGCGCCATGCGTGCATCCAGCACGTCCAGGCGCTCTTCGCGCTGGCTGCCACCGATGATCTCGCCGATGCCCGGGGCCAGCACGTCCATTGCCGCGACGGTCTTGCCGTCATCGTTCAGGCGCATGTAGAAGGCCTTGATGTGCTCGGGATAGTTGGTCACCACCACCGGGCGACCGACGTGTTCCTCGGTCAGCCAGCGCTCGTGCTCGGTCTGCAGGTCCAGGCCCCATTCGACCGGGAAGTCGAACTTCTTTCCGGACTTCTGCAGCAGGCTGACCGCATCGGTGTAATCGATGCGTTCGAACGGCGCGTTGATGAAGTCTTCCAGCTTGGTGATCGCGTTCTTGTCCACGCGCTCGGCGATGAAGGCCAGGTCGTCGCCGCGCTCGTTGAGCACCGCGCGGAACAGGTACTTCAGGAATTCCTCGGCCAGACGTGCGTCTTCGGCCAGGTCGGCGAAGGCGATTTCCGGCTCGATCATCCAGAACTCCGCCAGGTGGCGGGTGGTGTGGCTGTTCTCGGCGCGGAAGGTCGGGCCGAAGGTGTACACCTTGCTCAGCGCCAGGCAGTAGGCCTCGACGTTCAGCTGGCCGGACACGGTCAGGAAGGTCTCCTTGCCGAAGAAGTCGCGGCTGAAGTCGATCCCGCCCTGGGCGTCACGCGGCAGGTTCACCATGTCCAGGGTGGACACGCGGAACATCTGGCCGGCGCCTTCGGCATCGGAGGTGGTGATGATCGGGGTGCTGATCCAGTTGAAGCCGTTCTCGTGGAAGAAGCGGTGCACGGCCTGGGCCAGGCAGTTGCGGATGCGGGTGACCGCGCCGAACAGGTTGGTGCGCGGGCGCAGGTGCGCCACTTCACGCAGGAACTCCGGCGTCATCGGCTTGGGCTGGATCGGGTAGGTGAGCGGGTCTTCGACCCAGCCGACCACCTCGACCGCGCTGGCCTGGATCTCGAACGACTGGCCCTTGCCCTGCGACTTCACCAGCGTGCCGGTGGCCACCAGCGAGCAGCCGGTGGTCAGGCGCTTGATCTCGTCGAAGTTGGCCAGCGCGTCGCCGGCCACGACCTGGATCGGGGCGAAGCAGGAGCCGTCGGTCACATTCACGAAAGCCAGATTTGCTGAACCGCGCACCGTGCGCACCCAACCGCGTACCGTGACTTCGCCACCTTCCGGGATCTTCCCGGCAAGCGCATGTTCAACGCTGACCACCGTCATGACTTGAATCCTCTGCTGATCGACTCGATCTATGAACACGGGAGTTTACCGGTTGCAGCGTTCTGCTTGCGAGGCATTTCTGCGGTCATCGGCTCCCTATAATGTCCCGGTACCTCTGGAGTGATCCACCATGGCTGTCAGCCTGACCCCTATTGCCTTCGAGCGCGTGCAGCGCTTCGTCGCCCAGACCCCCGGAGCGCTGGGCCTGCGTTTTGGCGTGACCAAGACCGGCTGCTCGGGCTGGGGCCACATCACCGACCTGGCCCGCGACGAGCGCGCGGACGACACCGTGTTCGACCAGGACGGGGTGAAGATCTATGTCGACGCCAAGAGCCTGGCCCTGGTGGACGGCACCGTGATCGACTTCGGCAAGCACGGCCTGAGCGAGACCTTCACGTTCAGCAACCCGAATGCCACCGCCGAGTGCGGCTGCGGCGAGAGCTTCACAACCGACGCCGACAAGGCCTGAGCCCCGCTTGGGTGGGTGCTGACCTTTGGTTGGCACCGACGTTGGAGCGCCCATTGCCGTGGTCAACGGCGGTTGCGGCAGGCATCCCAGGCCAGCAACGCGCCGGCTATCGTCAGGCAGGCCGCCGCATAGCTACCTGGCAACCCTGTGGCTTCGCGCAGAAGATGCATCAGCAGTGCCGCCACCAAGCTCAGAGAGCCCAGGGCCGTAGCGCCGCTGATCGGGCCGTTGCCCACACGGAACAGGCGTCCATCGTCGCGGTTGATCCAGTGCCGCATTCGTGTGAGTCGGTCCATGGCGGGACGTTAGCGCAGAGGATCCAAGGATGGAACGTCCGGTTTTCCCCTATTCCCCCAACGCCTACGCGATCTCCTTCGAGGAGGTTGCCGGTGTCTGCGATTGCTGTGGCGAGTCGCGAACGCTGCGCTACCTGTGCAGCTTCCATTGTGCCGGCGATGCGCCGGACTATCTGTGCCCCTGGTGCATCGGCGATGGCCGGGCGGTGGAGCGTTTCCAGGGCGATTTCATCGGCTGGAGCGACATCGAGGGTGTGTCGCCGGACCCGGCCGATCCGCCTCCGACCATTCCCCGCGAACAGTTGCTGGAGATCTGCGAGCGCACACCGGGTTACTTCTCCTGGCAGCAGCCGGTCTGGCTGACCCACTGCAATACTCCTTGTGCCTTCCTGGGCTATGCCGGCCGTGATGATGTGGCGCCGATCCTGGACGAGGTCCGGCCCGACGTGGAAGCGGTCAACCCGCGTGATGCTGGCTGGGTGTTGCAGCACCTGGCCCGGGACGGAATGATGGTGGGCTGCCTGTTCCAGTGCCTGCAATGCGGCCAGCACCGCCTGCATGTGGATCTGGGGTAGTTCAGGTCGTTGAATTTGAAGGAAATATTTTTGATTTCGGGGCGCTGCCTGCGGCCCCTCATTGGCCCCTGAAGGTCCCTGCCTTGTTCACGCCCCCCATCTGCGCCATAATGCGCGGCTTCCTGCCTCCCTGGCAGGATCCCTTGCCCCACCGCGGTATCAACGGCGGGGGGCTGTCCGGCCGCAAGGCCACATCCGAAAGGTAGAAAAACATGAGTCGTCATTACGAAATCGTGTTCATGGTCCATCCGGACCAGAGCGAGCAGGTCCCGGCCATGATCGAGCGCTACAAGTCGCTGGTCGAGAACGGCAACGGCACCATCCACCGTCTGGAAGACTGGGGCCGCCGCCAGCTGGCGTACCCGATCCAGAACCTGGTGAAGGCGCACTACGTGCTGCTGAACATCGAAGTCGACCAGGCCGTTCTGACCGAACTGACCGAGAGCTTCCGCTTCAACGACGCCGTGCTGCGCAACCTGGTCATCAAGCGTGACGAGGCTGACACCGAGCAGTCGCTGATCATGAAGAGCAAGGACGAGAAGGGCGACAAGCCCGAGCGTGGTGAGCGTCGTCGTCGTGATGACGAAGAAGGCGAAACCACCCCCGCCGCTGACAACGATGCCGGCGACGACGCCGCTTCGGCCGCCTAAGGAGCACTGACATGTCCAAGTTCTTCCGTCGCCGCAAGTTCTGCAAGTTCACGGCCGAAGGTGTCAAGGAGATCGACTACAAGGATCTCAACACCCTGCGCCAGTACCTGACCGAGAACGGCAAGATCGTGCCGAGCCGCGTCACCGGTACCAAGTCGAAGTACCAGCGTCAGCTGGCGACCGCCGTCAAGCGCGCTCGCTTCCTGGCCCTGATTCCGTACACCGACAACCACGACGTCTGATGCCGGCGGGGCAGCTTCGCGCTGCCCCCGCTGTGCCAGCTATTCGGACAGCCTTTGTTGCGGGGCCCGCGCCTCGCTAACGAATAACTTATCTGGAGCAATACCATGCAGCTGATCCTCCTGCAGAAAGTCACCAACCTCGGCAACCTGGGCGACCTGGTCGACGTGAAGCCGGGCTACGGCCGTAACTTCCTCGTGCCGCAGGGCAAGGCCGTTCCGGCCACCGAGAGCAACAAGGCCGAGTTCGAAGCCAAGCGCGCCGATTACGAAGCCAAGGCCCAGTCCATCCACGCTGAAGCCGAAGCCCGCAAGGCCAAGCTGGAAGGCGCGAGCGTGACCGTCGCCGCCAACGCTTCGACCGAAGGCAAGCTGTACGGCTCGGTCGGCGCCCGCGAAATCGCCGATGCCTTCACCGCTGCCGGCCTGGCGCTGAGCAAGAGCGAAGTCATCCTGGGCGAAGGCGCCTTCCGCAACATTGGCGAGTACGAAGTCCTGGTGCACCTGCACGCGGACGTCGAGACCACCGTCAAGGTCGTGGTTGAAGCCGAAAAGGCCTGATCCCACGCCGCAAGGCCTGGTATCACCAGAACGGGCGCCCGCAAGGGTGCCCGTTTTGTTTTGGGGCGGCCCGTCCGGCCGGGTCGGTGCTTGGCGTGCGACGCCCGTGTCGATAGATCCTGGATGAATCCATGAAGATCAATGCGTTGGTCTCATTTTCCGGACCCGGGTCGGTTTACGGGGCGGTCCCCGGCAGAGCGGGGAAGCACCAGCGGGCGTGAGCGCTGAGCCTCCTCCCACGGTCATCCCGCCCGTGGAACATTGGCCCCGCTATACTCATTCCATTGCGTCACCCTTGGCCTTGTTGAATTCTTTTGAAATCAAGGGCTTGAGGTGCTGGCTGACCTGACATCCACTATGGTGGCGGCCGTAAGGCCCTTGCCCGGAACCCAATCACGCCATGCGTCTTTCCACGATCAAGCTGTCCGGCTTCAAGTCCTTCGTCGATCCGACCACCCTGCACCTGCCGACCAACATGACCGGCGTGGTAGGCCCCAATGGCTGCGGCAAGTCGAACATCATCGATGCGGTGCGTTGGGTCATGGGCGAAAGTTCGGCCAGCCGCCTGCGTGGTGACTCGCTCACCGACGTGATCTTCTCCGGTTCCAATGCCCGCAAGCCGGTCTCGCAGGCCACCGTCGAGCTGATCTTCGACAATTCCGACCACACGATCTCCGGCGAGTACGCCTCGTTCAACGAGATCTCGGTCAAGCGCACCGTCAGCCGTGACGGCAGCAGCAACTATTACCTCAACGGCACCAAGTGCCGTCGTCGCGACATCACCGACCTGTTCCTCGGCACTGGCCTGGGCCCGCGCAGCTACTCGATCATCGAGCAGGGGATGATCAGCCAGATCATCGAAGCGCGCCCGGAAGACCTGCGCGTGTACCTGGAAGAGGCCGCCGGCATCTCCAAGTACAAGGAGCGCCGCAAGGAAACCGAGACCCGCATCCGCCACACCCGCGAGAACCTGGACCGCCTTGGCGACCTGCGCGAGGAAATCACCAAGCAGCTCGAGCACCTCAAGCGGCAGGCCAAGCAGGCCGAGCAGTACCAGGCGTTGCAGGAAGAACGCCGGGTCAAGGATGCGGAGTGGAAGGCGCTGGAATACCGTGGCCTGGATGGTCGCCTGTCCAAGCTGCGCGAAGGGCTGTCGCAGGAAGAAACCAAGCTGCAGCAGCTGATTGCCGACCAGCGCGACGCTGAGGCGCGGATCGAGACTTCCCGCGTGCGCCGCGAGGAGGCTGCCGACGCGCTCAATGCCGCGCAGGCCGAGGTCTACCAGGTGGGCAGTACGCTGGCCCGTCTCGAACAGCAGATCCAGCACCAGCGCGAACTGTCGCAGCGTCTGCACAAGGCGCGCGATGAAACCCGCCAGGCACTGGCCGAGCTTGGCCAGCACATCAGTGGTGACGAAGCCAAGCTGATGGTGCTGCGCGAAGCGGTCGATGCGGCCACCCCGCAGCTGGAAGAACTGCAGGAAGAGAACGAGATCAAGCAGGAAGGCCTGCGTGAGGCCGAAGCGCGGTTGTCCGATTGGCAGCAGCGTTGGGAGCAGCACACCTCGCAGAGCTCGGAAGCCTCGCGCGCTGGCGAGGTCGAGCGCACCCGCGTGGACTACCTGGACAAGCAGATCCTTGATGCCGATCGCCGCCGCGAAGCGCTGGCGGCCGAACGTGCTGGGCTGGACGTGGATGCACTGGATGAAGTCTTCGAGCAGCTGCACCTGCAGCACGATACGCAGAAGACCGCGCTGGATGAGCTGACCGAGCAGGTCGAGGAGCGCAAGCACGGTGTCGCCGCCGTGCAGGAGCAGCAGCGCAACGGGCAGAACGAGCTGGCCGAGCTGCGCAAGCAGGTCAATGGCTTGCGCGGGCGCCTGTCTTCGCTGGAAACCCTGCAGCAGGCTGCACTCGGCCAGGAGCAGGGCGCGGCGGTGGCGTGGCTGAAGTCGCGTGGCCTGGATTCGGCCGCGCGCGTGGGCGAGCGCCTGGACGTCGATGCCGGCTGGGAAAACGCAGTGGAAAGCGCCCTCGGCCAGTTGATCGAAGGCGTGCTGGTCGATGACCCGGCCAGCTTGGTCGACGCGCTGGGCGAACTGGGCGAAGGCCGCATCGCGCTGGTTGCCAATGACGGCGCGGACCTGAAGGTTGCGCCGACCTCGCTGGCTGCACGCGTGCGTGGCCCGGCGCCGATCCGGCGCCTGCTTGCGCGCCTGCACGGTGCGCGCGACCTGGCCGAAGCCAATGCACTGCAGGCCAGCCTGCCTGAGGGTGATTCCATCATCACCCAGGGCGGTGAACGCTTGGGCGAAGGCTGGGTGCGCGTATCGCGCTCCGGCGCCGCCAAGCAGGGCGCCTTGCTGCGCGAACGCGAAATCAATGAGCTGCGCGAGCAGATAGAACAGCTGCAATCGCGCGAAGCCGAACTGGAAGAACAGTTGGCCGGTTTCCGTGAGCACCTGCTGGCGGCCGAACAGCAGCGCGAGGATGCGCAGCGCGCGCTGTACTTGGCGCACCGCGCGGTGTCCGAACTGGCCGGCCAGCTGCAGGGCCAGCAGGGCAAGGTCGAGGCGGCACGTACGCGCATCGACCGTATCGAAGGCGAGCTGAGCCAGTTGCTGGAGACCCTGGACATCAATCGCGAGCAGGCGCGTGAAGCGCGTTCGCGGCTGGAGAATGCGGTCAACAGCATGGGTGACCTGGAGTCGAACCGGCAGGGCCTGGAGGGCGAACGCCGTCAGTTGACCGAGGCGCGCGATCTGGCCCGCGACGCCGCCCGTGCGGTACGCGAGCGTTCGCACGCGTTGGCCCTGACCCTGGAATCGCAGCGCGCCCAGGTGGCCTCGTTGAGCCAGGCGCTGGAACGCATGAGCACCCAGCGTGGCCAGCTGGATTCGCGCCTGGGCGAACTGCATTCGCAGCTGGACGAAGGCGATACACCGGTCGAGTCGCTGCAGGCCGAGCACCAGAACGCGCTGGAAGAGCGCGTGCGTGCCGATCGCGTGCTGACCGAAGCGCGCACGCTGCTGGATGGCATCGATGCCGAACTGCGCAACTACGAGCAGACCCGCCACCAGCGCGACGAGCAGGCGTTGTCCCAGCGCGAGCGTATCTCGCAGCGCAAGCTGGACCAGCAGGCGCTGGTACTCAGTGCCGAAACCCTGCAGGGCGCAGTGGAGAAGGCCGGTTTCGTGCTGCAGGATGTAATCAACGCGCTGCCCGAAGAGGCGCGCTTGGGCGACTGGGAACAGGCCGTGCACCAGATCGACGGTCGCATGCGCCGGCTTGAACCGGTCAACCTGGCCGCGATCCACGAGTACGGCGAAGCCTCGCAGCGCTCGGAGTATCTGGATGCCCAGCACGTGGATCTGACCACCGCGCTGGAGACCCTGGAAGATGCGATCCGCAAGATCGACCGCGAAACCCGGGGTCGCTTCAAGGACACCTTCGACCGTGTAAACGCCGGTGTGCAGGCGCTGTATCCGCGCCTGTTCGGCGGCGGCCACGCCTACCTGGAGCTGACCGGCGAAGACCTTCTCGACACCGGTGTGACCATCATGGCGCGCCCCCCGGGCAAGCGGGTGTCGAGCATCTCGCTGCTGTCCGGTGGCGAAAAGGCGATGACCGCCGTGGCGCTGGTGTTTGCGATCTTCCAGCTCAACCCGGCGCCGTTCTGCCTGCTGGACGAAGTGGACGCGCCGCTGGATGAAGCCAACGTCGGCCGCCTGGCCAACATGGTCAAGGAAATGAGCGAGAAGGTGCAGTTCCTGTTCGTCAGCCACAACAAGGCCACGATGGAAGCGGCGCACCAGTTGTCGGGCGTGACGATGCGCGAACCGGGTGTCAGCCGCCTGGTGAGCGTGGACCTGGAAGAAGCCGCGCGATTGGCGGGCGCGGCCTGACGTGCCATCCTAGTTACCTGAATGAACTAGCCGGAGAACCTAACGAATGTCCGACACGGCACTGTTGCGCATCGGCATCCTGGCCGCCGGCCTGCTGTTGGTCGCTGCGATCTTCCTGTTTGGCCGTCCCAAGAAGAAGCCCCAGGGCCGTCGCCTCGATAGCGCTGAACCGACCAGCGGCGAACGCCGCGAGCCGGTGCTGGGCGAGGATGGCGTGCCCGTGACCGACGGCCGCGTCGAGCCTGGCATGGGCGACGCGGTCGAGCAGGCCGAACTGGGGCTGCCCGACGTCGATGGCGCGGCCAACGATCTGGGCAAGCGTGCGACCCAGGATTTCGACAAGATCGTTTCGCTGTTCGTCGCCGCCCGCGCCGGCGAACAACTGCGCGGCGAAGACATTGTCGTGGCAGCGGAAAAGACCGGTCTGGTGTTTGGCCACATGAATGTCTTCCACCGGCTGGTCGAGGGTCATCCCGAACGGGGCCCGATCTTCTCGATGGCCAGCATCATGAAACCGGGAAGCTTCGACATGGGCAACATCCGCGCCATGGAAACCCCGGCCATCGCCTTCTTCCTGACTCTTCCGGCGCCGCTGACCGCGCTGGACGCCTGGGAGAAGATGCTGCCGACCGTGCAGCGCATGGCCGAGCTGCTCGATGGCGTGGTGCTGGATGACGGCCGCAACGCGCTCGGTCGCCAGCGCATCGCCCACATCCGTGATGAGCTGCGCGCCTATGACCGCCAGCACCAGGCCCCGCCGCTGACCAAGACCCCGCGCTGGTAAGCGCGGCAGGTCCTGGCGTGCCGACCAACGGTCGGCACCCACCAGACCAGTAGATCCACGCCATGCGTGGATGGGGCGAACAAAGGTTCGCCCCTGCCAACTGTGTCAGGCCGGTACGCCTGCCACCCTCGCGAACGCGCTGCGGAAGCGCACCATCTCTTCCTCGGTGCCCACGGTCACGCGCACGCGCTGCGGCCAGATTGGCCAGCTGCGGCCGATCACCACGCCGTTGTCCGCCATGTCTTTGGCGAAGGCAGCGCCGTCGCGCTGTACATCCACCACGAAGCAGTTTGCTTCGGTCGGCAGGCAGTTGAAGCCACGCTTGCCCAGCCAGGCGATGGTGCTCTGCCGGATCCTGGCATTCTGCAGGCGTCGCTGCGGGATCAGTTGGGGGTCACGCAGGCTGGCCAGGGCTGCCGCAAGCGCAGGCACGGGCAGCGGGTTCTCGCCCAGGCTGGCCAGCTCGCGCAGGCGTTCGGGATGCGCTGCAGCCACGCCGAGGCGTAGGCCGGCCATGCCGTAGAGCTTGGAGAAGGTGCGCAGCACGATCAGGTCATCGCGCCGGGCTACCTGTGCAATCAGGCTGGGCTGTTCGCTGTACTGCAGATAGGCCTCGTCCAGCAGCACGCGGGTGCCGGCTGGCTTGTTGGCCAGCAGCCAGGCCAGTTCTTCGGCGGGACTGATCGAGCCGGTGGGATTGTTGGGATTGCACACGTACAGCAGGCCGGTCGGCTGCGCGTGCGCGGCGGCAACCATCGCGCGCAGGTCGTGCGCGCCATCGCTGCGCAGCGGTACCTTCTGCACATGGGCGCCACGCGCGGCTGCCATCTCACCCAATGTCTCGAAGGTCGGGTCGGCCACTACCAGGCCCGCCTGCGGGCCGGTCCACAGCGTCGCCGCACGGTTCAGCGGTTCGCTGGAGCCCGGATACAGGCGCACGTGGTCAGCGGGAATGCCGGCCTGGGCAACGAAGGCATCGCGTACCTCACCGGCCAGGGCGAAGCGGTAACGCCCGCAGCTGGCGATGCTGTCGCGTGCCGCCTGCTGGGCGGCGGGCGAGGGGCCATAGGGGCATTCGTTGAAGTTCAGCAGCACCGCGCCTTCATTGGCGTTTGGCGAAGTCACGGTCGCTGGCTGTGCCTGGGCCGACCGGGGCGGGCCGCTGCTGGCGAGGGCGAGTCCGGCGCCGGCCAGTTGCAGGAAGTGACGACGGGAGGCAGGCAGGGTCACAGGGGTAGTTCCGGAAGGGCGACCGACGCACGCTAGCGCTGGCAGTGATTGCCGGCAAGCGGTCGTGCAGAGTCAGGCCGCGCTCGGCTGCTGTTCGCCACCCGTTGAGCCGCGCTCGACGCTACAGACAGGCCCTGACGCGCAGGCGCGGTAGAATTCCCGGCCATCCCAGAACCCGCGGATTCCGATGAGCCCCAGCCCCGCCGAACGTGCCGAAGACCTGCGCCGGCAGATCGCCCAGGCCAATCGCGCCTATCACGAGCTGGATGCGCCGGAGATCCCCGACGTCGACTACGACCGCCTGGTGCGCGAGCTGGAGGCGCTGGAGCGCGAGCATCCTGATCTCGCCCGTGCCGACAGCCCGACCCAGCAGGTCGGGGCACGTCCGTCGGGACGTTTCGCCGAAGTCACCCATGCAGTACCGATGCTGTCGCTGTCCAATGCCTTCAGCGATGAGGAAGTGGCCGACTTCGTGCGCCGCATCGATGAGCGCCTGCGCCGCGGCACCCTGCGTTTTTCCGCCGAACCGAAGATGGACGGCCTGGCGATCAGCCTGCGTTATGAGGACGGTCATTTCGTGCTGGGCGCCACCCGGGGCGATGGCAGCACCGGTGAGGACGTGACCGCCAACCTGCGCGAGATCGGCGACATTCCCAAGCGCCTGAAAGGCAGGGACTGGCCGGATGTGCTGGAAGTGCGCGGTGAGGTCTACATGGCCCGCGCCGACTTCGAGGCCTACAACGAGCGCGCGCGCCTGCATGGTGGCAAGGTGCTGGCCAATCCGCGCAATGCCGCGGCCGGTTCGCTGCGCCAGCTTGACCCGAAGATCAGTGCGCAGCGCAGGCTCAGTTTCTTCACCTACGGTACCGGTGAAGTGCAGGGTGGTGAGCTGCCCGATACGCATTCGGGCACGCTGGCACAGCTGCGCGAATGGGGCTTCCCGGTCAGCGATCTGTGCCAGGTGGTGGAAGGTAGCGACGGCCTGCTGGCGTACTACCGTGACATCGGCGAGCGTCGCGACGGCCTGGCATTCGACATTGATGGCGTGGTCTACAAGCTCGATGACCGCGCCGGCCAGCAGGCCATGGGCTTCGTGTCGCGCGCACCACGCTGGGCCATCGCGCACAAGTTCCCGGCGCAGGAACAGAGCACTACGCTGGAGGCCATCGAAATCCAGATCGGCCGTACCGGTGCTGCCACCCCGGTGGCGCGCCTTGCGCCGGTCGCGGTGGCTGGGGTGATCGTGTCCAACGCAACCCTGCACAACGCTGACCAGATCGCGCGCCTGGATGTGCGCGTGGGCGACAGTGTGATCGTGCGCCGTGCCGGCGATGTGATTCCGGAAGTGGTCAGCGTCATCCTCGATCGCCGCCCTGCGGGCACCACGCCCTGGCAGATGCCGACCAGCTGCCCGGTGTGCGGCTCGGAAATCGTGCGCGAGGAAGGGGCTGCTGCCTGGCGTTGTTCGGGCGAGCTGTCCTGCCCGGCGCAGCGCAAGGAGGCCATCGCCCACTTCGCTTCACGACGGGCGATGGATATCGACGGCCTTGGCGATAAGTACATCGAAACCCTGGTGGACGCCGGCATCGTCAGGAGCGTGGCCGATCTGTACCGCCTCACCCGCGACCAACTGCTGCACCTGAAGCTGGTGTTGGACGCAGAAGACCCTTCGGCACTCGCGGCCAGCCTGAAACTGCACCTGCCGGCCGAAGGCAGTGGCGCGGTGCTCAACGCTGTGTTGAAACTGGATGGCAACGATACGGGGTGGCGCGCGCAGGCATTGGCGCAGCCGGCGGCCTTCGAATGGAACACGAAGAAGATCGCCACCAAGTGGGCTGACAACCTGATCGCAGCGATCGATGCCAGCCGTGATGCGACGCTGGAGCGACTGCTGTTCGCACTGGGCATCGAGCACGTCGGCGAGAGCACCGCCAAGGCATTGGCATTGTGGTTTGGCGATCTGGCGTTGATCCGCCGTCTGCCGTGGCCGCTGTTCAAGCGCGTGCCCGACATCGGTGGCGAAGTGGCGCGCTCGCTGGGCCATTTCTTCGAACAGGAAGGCAACCAGCAGGCCATCGACGCGCTGCTGCAGGTGGGGCAGGTGCGCATCAGCGACGTGCACCCGCCAAGTGCGAAGCTGCGCGAGGGGCTGGACCTTGCCCAGCTGCTGGTCGAAGCGGAGATTCCCGGCATTACCCGCCTGCGTGCCGAGAAGCTGGTGGCCGCACTGCCCAGCGCGCAGTCGGTGCTGGACGCCGAGCACGGCCAGTTCGTCAATGCCGGCCTGCCCGATGACACCGCGCGCGGCGTCGCCGACTGGCTGGACAGCGAGGGCCATGGCGCGATGTTGCTGGCCGCCGAAGTGGAAATGAAGCACATCCTGGCCACTGCGCCGGCCCTGGCCGAAGTGGTGGCCGGCCCGCTGGACGGGCAGACGGTGGTGCTTACCGGCACGCTGGCCCAGCTCAATCGCGATACCGCCAAGGAGCGTCTGGAGGCGCTGGGCGCCAAGGTGTCCGGCAGCGTGTCGAAGAAGACCAGTTTCGTGGTGGCAGGCACCGAGGCGGGTTCAAAGCTGGACAAGGCGCAATCGCTGGGCGTTCCGGTGTGGGATGAAGAGCGCCTGCTGGCCTACCTGGCCGAACACGAGTGATGAACCGGCCGGGTGCGCAGGCACCCGGCACGCAACCGCAAAGGAACACTGATGCAGACCGCTCCGCTGGATTTCCGCCTGGCCACCCGTGCCGACGAGGAACTGCTGATCGCGCTGATGCGCGATTTCTACGCCGAAGACAAGATCGAATTCGACGATGCGCGCGTACGCCGTGGTGTCGATGCGCTGCTGGCCGATCCGCGCAACGGGGAAGTACTGCTGTGGTTGGACGAGGCCGCGGCCGTCGTTGGCTATGCGGTCATCGCGATGGGCTTCAGCCTGGAGCAGGGCGGCCATTTCATGCTGCTGGACGAGCTCTACCTCAGCCACCGCGCGCGTGGCCGTGGCCGTGGCAAGCGGGCACTGGCCATCTGCGAACAACGCGCGCGCGGGCGCGGGGTCAGCCGGCTGCGGCTGGAGGTGAACCATCACAACGAACTGGCGCGCCGCCTGTACCTGGCCAGTGGCTACATCGATGACACGCGCGATCTGCTGACCCTGCCGCTAGACCATCCGCGCCCGGAGGGCATCCTGTGAGCGAGGCACTGCTGCGCAGCCTGCAACAGCGCGCCACGCTCAATGCGCTGGTGCGGCGCTTCTTCGCCGAGCGTGGCGTGCTGGAAGTGGAAACGCCGATTCTTTCCGTGGCCGGCAACACCGAGCCGAACATCGACAGCTTCCATACCGATTTCAGCGGCCACGTCGATGCGGGCGGTCGACGCCGCTGGCTGCGCACCTCGCCGGAGTTCCCGCTCAAGCGCCTGCTCGCTGCCGGCGTGGGCGATTGCTATGAGCTCGGCCGGGTGTTCCGCAATGGCGAAGCCGGTGGCCGCCACAATCCCGAGTTCACCATGCTGGAGTGGTATCGGGTTGGCTGGGACCACCATCGATTGCTGCAGGAAACCGCGGAACTGGTGGTGCAGGCACTGGCGCTGGTTGGCCGCAGCGCGACATTGCGCGTGCTGAGCTATCGCGAACTGTTCCAGCAACACGCAGGCGTGGACCCGTTCGATGCCGATGAGGGGCAACTGCGCGCTGCGCTGGGCGAGGTGCACATCGATCCGGTGGGCCTGACCCGCGATGACTGGCTGGATCTGTTGATGACCCACCGTATCCAACCGCATTTCGATGACGCGGTCATGACCGTGGTCCACGACTGGCCCGCCAGCCAAGCGGCACTGGCGCGCATCCGCCCCGGCACACCGCCATTGGCCGAGCGTTTCGAGCTGTACCTGGGCGCGGTGGAACTGGCCAACGGTTATCACGAACTGAACGATGCGGCTGAACAGCGCGCGCGTTTCCAGCATGACCTGCAGCGTCGCCATGCACGGGGGCAGGTACAGCCCGCGCTGGATGAAGCGTTGCTGCGTGCACTGCCTTCAATGCCCGCCTGTGCCGGTGTTGCCGTTGGCATTGATCGCCTGCTGATGGCGATGCACCGCACACCGCGCATCGCCGACGTGCTTGCATTCGATTTCGCCCACGCATGAGCCGATTTCCCCTGGACCTGGCAGGCTGAACGAAAACACGCGTTTGCGCGCTTGATTCAGCAAGCACGATGATGCTCTTATCACAGCCGATACCGCACACTTGCGTCGTGGTTCATCCATTCATGGGGAAGGCTTTGGTCAAGTGGTTTGCGGTCGTAGCGGCACCGATGTACTCCATGGCGATATGGGGTGGCCTGCTTCCGTCGACCGCATCGGCGCAGTCACTTGGCTATGACAACGAAGTAGTGACCTGCGAATCCCGTGACATGGGTTGGGTGCATTGCGACATCGATGTCAGCAACGGCGTCGACCTGATCCGCCAGTTGTCCAGCAACAGCTGCATCCGTGGCAGCGAGTGGGGCACCGACCGCAGTGGCGTGTGGGTGACACTGGGCTGCCGCGCCGAGTTCCGCGCGCGCCGTGCAGAGAATGATGTCGCGCCCTCGGCCGAGGGTCGCAAGCGCCTGGTGCGACGGGTGGTGCGCTGCGAGTCCAACGGTCGCCCGCAGAGCTGCCCGGTACGCCTGGACGGTGCGCCGGTACGGTTGCTGCGGCAGCTGTCGGTGCTGCCGTGCCGGGAAGGGCAGGGCTGGGGCTACAAGCGCAATGAGGTGTGGACCACCCGGGGTTGCCAGGGTGACTTCGAGGTGGCCGACGAGCAGGGCCGTTTCGTCGACATGCCGCGCCGGCTGACCTGCGAATCCAAGTCCAAGAAGCGCCGCTTCTGTGGCGCCAGCATCTCCACCAGCGCCACCATCTCCAACCAGCTTTCCAGCACCCCGTGCGAGGAAGGCAGCACCTGGGGCTGGAACCGCAACGGCATCTGGGTCGACGGCGGCTGCCGCGCCGAATTCTCGGTGAACTGACCCCGGACGGGGTCCATCCGTGCGTGGCGTGGCCCTACAATGGGGCCATGAATACCGCCACCGACCTCGATTACGCCCGCTACGACCACATCCGCCCGATCCTGTGGACCGGCGATGCCCTGCAACTGCTTGACCAGCGCAAGCTGCCGTTCGTGGTCGAGCATGTGGCCTGCCATGACAGTGATGAGGTGGCTGCCGCCATCCACGCCCTGACCGTGCGCGGTGCGCCGGCCATCGGTATCGCCGCTGCCTGGGGTGTGGTGCTGGCCGCACGTGATGTGCAGGCTGCCGATGGCGCGCATGCCCTGCAGCAGCTGGAACCGGCGCTGCAGCGGCTGAATGCCTCGCGCCCGACCGCGGTCAACCTGGCCTGGGCGCTGGCACGCATGCGACGTTGCCTGAGCGCTGCCGGCGCCGACTGGAAGGCGCTGCTGGAGGCTGAAGCGCAAGCGATCGCCGAAGAAGACCTGGCCGCCAACCGCCACATGGGCGCACTCGGTGCCGGCCTGATCGAGGCCGGCAGCGGCGTGTTGACCCATTGCAATACCGGCTCGCTGGCCACCGCCGGCTTCGGTACGGCGCTGGGCGTGATCCGCGCCGGCATGGCCCAGGACCGCATCGCCCGTGTGTTCGCAGGTGAGACCCGGCCGTGGTTGCAGGGTGCGCGCCTGACTGTATGGGAGCTGCAGCAGGACGGCATCGACGCGACGCTGATCGCCGACTCGGCCGCCTCGCACCTGATGAAGACCGGTGCGGTGCAGTGGGTGATCGTGGGCGCCGACCGCATCTGCGCCAATGGCGATACCGCCAACAAGATCGGCACCTACCAGCTGGCCATCGCGGCCCGCCACCACGGGGTGAAGTTCATGGTCGTGGCGCCGTCCTCGACGGTGGACATGGATACCGTGGACGGCAGCCAGATCGAGATCGAACAGCGCGATCCGGGCGAACTGTACGGCGTGGGGGGCACCCGCACCGTGGCCGAGGGCATCGCCGCCTGGAACCCGGTGTTCGATGTCACCCCGGGCGAGCTGATCGATGCCATTGTGACCGAGCGGGGGGTGATCCTGAACCCGACCGCAGAGAACATGCGTACCGCCTTCGGCGGTTGACGCGGGCAGGGGCGGGTGCCTTTCCGCTGGAAAGGGCTCCGACCCCGGCGTCCGGTAGTGCCGGCCGCTGGCCGGCAACCCCCTAAGTTCCTGATTTGTGCCGGTAAAATCACCGTAAAGGCAGGCGGAAAACGGCCCCGTGTGGTAGAATCCAGCGGTTGAATCGAGGTTCCGGCACGACCACCCCCGGGTGGATGCGCCGGACTGGACCGCTACCAGACAACGGAACCCGAATGGCAGAAACCGCCAAGGAAATCATCCAGGTCAACCTGGAAGACGAGATGCGCAAGAGCTACCTCGATTACGCCATGAGCGTGATCGTGGGGCGCGCGCTGCCAGATGCGCGCGATGGCCTCAAGCCGGTGCATCGTCGTGTGCTGTTTGCGATGAATGAACTCAACGCGCACAGCAACAAGCCCTACTTCAAGTCGGCACGTATCGTCGGTGACGTCATCGGTAAGTACCACCCGCATGGCGACCAGTCGGTGTACGACACGCTGGTGCGATTGGCACAGCCGTTCTCGCTGCGCTACATGCTGGTCGATGGCCAGGGTAACTTCGGTTCGGTCGACGGCGACTCCGCCGCGGCGATGCGATACACCGAGGCGCGCATGTCGCGGCTCGCGCATGAGCTGATGGCGGACATCGACAAGGAAACCGTCGATTTCCAGCCCAACTACGACGAAAAGGAACTGGAGCCGACGGTCATGCCGACCCGGTTCCCGAACCTGCTGGTCAATGGTTCGGCCGGTATCGCGGTGGGCATGGCGACCAACATTCCGCCGCACAACCTCACCGAATCGATCAATGCCTGCATCGCGCTGATCGACAATCCGGAAATCGATATCGACGGCCTGATGGAGTTCATCCCGGGCCCGGATTTCCCGACTGCGGGCATCATCAACGGCACCGCCGGCATCATCGCCGGTTACCGCACCGGCCGTGGCCGCGTGCGCATCCGTGCCAAGGCGGATGTCGAAGTGGCCGACAACGGCCGCGAATCGATCATCGTCACTGAAATTCCTTACCAGGTGAACAAGGCGCGTCTGATCGAGAAGATCGCCGAGCTGGTCAAGGAAAAGAAGATCGAAGGCATCAGCGAGCTGCGCGATGAGTCCGACAAGGACGGCATGCGCATCTACATCGAAATCAAGCGCGGCGAGTCGGCCGAGGTTGTGCTCAACAACCTCTACCAGCAGACCCAGATGGAGTCGGTGTTCGGCATCAACATGGTGGCGCTGGTCGACGGCCGCCCGCAGTTGATGAACCTCAAGCAGATGCTGGAGGCCTTCGTCCGCCACCGTCGCGAAGTGGTCACCCGCCGCACCGTGTTCGAGCTGCGCAAGGCGCGTGCCCGTGCCCACGTGCTGGAAGGCCTGACCGTTGCGCTGGCCAACATCGACGAGATGATCGAACTGATCAAGACCTCGCCGAACCCCACCGAGGCACGCGAGCGCATGCTTGCGCGCCTGTGGGAACCGGGCCTGGTCGGTTCGATGCTCGGCGCCGCCGGTGCCGAAGCCTCGCGTCCCGATGACCTGCCCAAGGGCGTGGGCCTGATCGAAGGCGGCTATCAGCTGACCGAGATCCAGGCGACCCAGATCCTGGAAATGCGCCTGCATCGCCTGACCGGGCTGGAGCAGGACCGCCTGACCGAGGAATACAAGCAGCTGCTGGAAGTGATCGCCGGGCTGATCCATATCCTGGAAGATCCCGATCGCCTGCTGCAGGTGATCCGCGAAGAGCTGATCAACGTGCGGGCCGAGTTCGGTGACGAGCGCCGTACCGAGATCCGCCACAGCGAAGAAGATCTGGACATCCTCGACCTGATCGCCCCGGAAGACGTGGTGGTCACCGTCTCCCACGCCGGCTACGTGAAGCGCCAACCGGTGAGCGTGTACCGCGCGCAGCGCCGTGGCGGCCGTGGCCGCAGCGCGGCGTCGACCAAGGAAGARGATTTCATCGAACAGCTGTGGCTGGTCAACACGCACGACACGCTGCTGACCTTCACCAGTTCGGGCAAGGTGTTCTGGCTGCCGGTGTACCAGCTGCCTGAAGCCGGTTCCAATGCCCGCGGTCGTCCGATCATCAACTGGATCCCGCTTGAGCCGGGCGAACGCGTGCAGGCCGTGCTGCCGGTGCGCGAGTACGCCGATGGCCAGTTCGTGTTCTTCGCCACCAAAAACGGTACGGTCAAGAAGACCCCTCTGGGCGAGTTCGCCTTCCGCTTGGCCCGCGGCAAGATCGCGATCAACCTCGACGAGGGCGATGCCCTGGTCGGCGTCGGCCTGACCGATGGCGAGCGCGACATCCTGCTGTTCGCCTCCAACGGCAAGACCGTGCGCTTCGGTGAAGACAAGGTCCGCTCGATGGGTCGTACCGCTACCGGCGTGCGCGGCATCAGGATGCCGGCCGGCGAGGAAGTGGTCAGCCTGATCGTGGCCGAGAGTGCTGGCGGCATCGAGGACGAGAACGAGGACGACAACGGTGTCGAGGAGGCCATCGCCACGGGCGATGCGCTGATCGAAGGTGCCGACGACGCCAACCTGCGTTACATCCTCACCGCCACCGAAAACGGCTACGGCAAGCGTACCCCGCTGCCGGATTACCCGCGCAAGGGTCGTGGCACGCAGGGCGTCATCGGCATCCAGACCACCGAGCGCAATGGCAAGCTGGTTGCCGCGGTGCTGATGGGTACCGACGATGAAGTCCTGCTGATCTCCGATGGCGGCACCCTGGTGCGTACGCGTGGTTCGGAAATCAGCCGCGTCGGCCGCAACACCCAGGGCGTGACCCTGATCCGCCTGTCCAAGGACGAGAAGCTGCAGGCGGTGGAGCGCATGGATGCCTCGATCGACGAGGACGAGGACGAGGTGGCCGCCGCCGCCCCGGCCACGACCGACGGCGCACCGGCTGCTGCCAGCAGCGAGGACGCCGCGCAGGAGTGATCCTGCCGCGATGCTGAGGTACCCGACGACGCCGGCCTTGTGCCGGCGTCGTCGTGTCTGCAGTCGAAAATACGCACGCACTTCACGGTGACGGTGGCATAAGGGCGCATGCTGCCCCCGGAGATCGACGATGTCCGCCACGCCGCAGTCTGCTTACGCGCCTCCGCCCCGCCATCCTCTCGTTACCGTGCTGGCCCTGTTGCTGATCGTGCTCGGCCTGGTCATCGGCGGCCTTGGTGCGTGGCTGCTCAGCCTCGGTGGCTCCTGGTACTACGCCATCGCCGGCCTGGGCCTGCTGGTCTGCGGCATCCTGTTGTGGGGCAATCGGCGTAGCGGTGCACTGCTGTATGCACTGGTGTTCATCGGCAGCCTGCTGTGGACCTGGTGGGAATCGGGCAGCGATTACTGGCGCTGGGTACCACGGCTGGGCCTGGTGACCGCCCTCGGCATCGTCCTGGCATTGCTGGCGCCGACCCTGCAGGCGCCGGTGCCCAGGCGGCTGTCGCGCAGCGTGGCCGCTGTACTGATGCTGGTCTTCGTGGCCGCCTTCGGCCTCGCGTTCACCCCGCATGGCATGGTCGACGGGCATCAGCCGTTCCCGGAGCCGGCGGTCAGCGCCGGGCTTGATCCCACCCGTGACACCACCGGCCTGCAGCCTGCCGACCAGCCGGCAGAAGGAGACTGGCCGGCATGGGGGCGCAGCAATGCCGCCACCCGCTATTCGCCGCTGCAGCAGGTCACCCCGGAAAACGTGGGAACCTTGCAACTGGCATGGCAGTTCCGCACGGGCGACCTGCCGAAGAAGCGCTGGGGTGCGGAAACCACGCCACTGAAGATCGGTGATCGGTTGTACCTGTGCACCGCACGCAATCAGTTGATCGCCCTCGATGCCGGCAGCGGCAAGGAGCTATGGCGTTTCGACCCGAAGGTGAAGGATGCGTCGATCCCGTATACGGCCGCCTGCCGTGGCGTGTCCTATTACGAGCTGCCCAGCGCGCCGACCCTCGCCGATGCCGCACTGGCTGACGTGGCCGCCGATCTCGCGCTGCCCGCACCGCCGCCGACCCGCACCCACCAGAGCGCGGCGCCAGGGAGCCGCTCAGCCTGCAGCGCACGCATCATCGAAGGCACGCTGGACGGCCGCCTTATCGCGGTGGACGCCGACAGCGGTCGCCCCTGCGCGAATTTCGGCAACAACGGCCAGGTCGACATCACCCTGGGCATGGGCGAGGTGCCGCCGGGTTACGTATCGATCACCTCGCCGCCGGCGATCGTCCGCGGTGTCATCGTTACCGGCCACCAGGTACTGGACGGCCAGCGCCGCGACGCGCCCTCCGGCGTCATCCAGGCCTACGACGCGATCAGCGGCAAGCTGCGCTGGGCGTGGGACATGGACCAGCCCGAGCGCAGCGGCCTGCCACCGCGCGAGCAGACCTATACACGTGGCACACCGAACATGTGGACCACCGCTACCGGCGATGAAGCACTGGGCCTGGTGTACCTGCCGATGGGCAATTCCGCAGGCGACTACTGGAGTGGCTCGCGCACCGAAAACGAGAACAGGTACGCGACCTCGCTGGTCGCCATCGATGTGGCTACCGGCAAGCCGGTCTGGCATTTCCAGGCCGTGCGCAAGGACGTCTGGGACTACGACCTGGGTTCGCAGGCCAGCCTCATCGACTACCCGACGGCATCGGGCAAGGTGCCGGCGATCCTGCTGCCCACCAAGCAGGGCGACATGTACATCCTCGACCGTCGCAACGGCCAGCTGCTGACCCCGGCCGAAGAGCGCAAGGTGCCACAGGGCGGCGTGGAGCCCGAGCAGCGCGCCGCCACCCAGCTGTTCTCGCTGTACCACACGCTGCGGCGCGACGACGCGCTGACCGAGCGTGACATGTGGGGCATCACCCCCATCGACCAGCTGGTCTGCCGAATCCAGTTCCGCAAGGCACATTACGAAGGGTTCTACACACCGCCCAGCAGCGATCACCACTCCATCGAATACCCCGGCTACAACGGTGGCTCGGACTGGGGCAGCGTGGCCATCGATACGCGGCGTGGCGTGATAGTGGCCAACTACAACGACATGCCCAACTACAACCGGCTGGTGCCGCGCGCCGAAGCCGACCGCAAGGGCTGGCTGCCGCGCGAGCAGATGCGCGCCGACAAGGGCGGTGCCGAAGGGGCAGGGGATCCGCAGGTCGGCACGCCCTATGGCATCGACGTCAACGCCGGTTGGCGGCTGCCGTTCACCGGCCTGTTGTGCAAGCAGCCGCCCTATGGCGGTATCCGTGCGATCGACCTGCGCAGCGGCAAGCTGCTGTGGGACCGGCCGTTCGGCAGCGCGCGTGGCAACGGCCCCTTCGACATCCGCTCCGGCCTGCCCATTGAAATCGGCACGCCGAACAATGGCGGTTCGGTGGTGACCGCCAGCGGCCTGATCTTCATCGCCGCAGCGACCGACGACCTGCTGCGTGCCATCGACCTGAAGACCGGCAAGGAGCTGTGGCACACCAAGCTGCCGGCGGGCGGCCAGGCCAACCCGATGGTGTACGAGCACGGCGGGCGGCAGTACTTGGTGATCATGGCCGGTGGGCACCATTTCATGGAGACGCCGGCGGGGGATTACGTGATGGCGTATGCGTTGCCGCGATGAGCCGCAGGGCAGGCAACACCGACGGTCAGCAGCGACGACCCCTGTGGGCACATTCCCAACGCCACAGGGGTATCGCGCAAGCGGTTAAACCGTGACCACCACCTTGCCGATCTGCTCATTCGATTCCAGGTAACGGTGTGCGTCCTGGATCTGCGCGAACGTAAACACCTTGGCGATCAGCGGCACCAGCACGCCCTTGTCCAGGCCATCGACGATGAATGCCTTTGCACGCGCCAGCGCCGCATCGTCAGACACGATTTCCGAGTACAGGTAGCCCTTCAGCGTCAGCGACTTGCCCAATACATTGAACAGCGGGAACGGCGTCGGCTCGCTGCTCAGCGCGCCATATTCCAGCAGGATGCCGCCGCGTGCCATCGCTTCGGTGAGCGGCACGAACTGCGGGCCGCCGATGGGATCGAACACCACGCGCGCGCCAGCACCTGCGGTGATGCGGGCAACTTCGGCCACCAGGTCCTGCTGTTGAGTGGCGATGACATGGGCGGCGCCGGCATCGAGCAGCGCCTGGCGCTTGCCCGGGCCCCGGGTTATCGCAATCGGCGTTGCGCCCACCGCATTGGCGATCTGGATGGCAGCCAGGCCAACGCTGCTTGACGCTGCAGTGATGATGACGAAATCACCGGCACCCAGCTTGGCCTGCTCCAGCAGCGCACCCCAGGCGGTGACGTACTGCATCCACACCGCTGCGGCCTGCTCGAAGCCCAACGAAGACGGATGCTTCACCACCAGTCGCGCCGGCACGTTGGCCAGCTCGCCATAGGTGCCCCAGCGGGCGATATCCAGCGGTGGCACGACGCTGACAGCATCGCCTGCAGTGAAACCGGTCACCGCGCTGCCTACGGCTTCAACCAGGCCAGCCGCTTCATAGCCGAGGCGGCTGGGGAACTCTGCCTGCTGCAGATAGGCGCCGTTGCGGAACATCACCTCGGCGCGGTTCAGGCCGATGGCCTTGACCCGGATCTGGATCTCATCGGCGGCAGGAGCGGGTACATCGATATCGTCAACGCGCAGCACATCGGCGTCGCCATAGGCGTGGATGCGGACAACCTGGGTCATGGGGGTCTCCAAAGGGAACGCCGGCTGGTGGCCGGGCGGGGGAACAGAGCGCTACTGTGCGCGTGGCCGGCGAACGAAAGAAGGGGTAATCTGGCGTTTCATTGGAAAACAATAGTTTGCAATGGACCTTATCGCACCCCTGCGCAGCTTCGCCAAGGTGGCCGAGGTGGGCTCGTTCGCCGCAGCTGCCGACGCACTGGATCTGTCGCCGCAACTGGTCGGCAAGCATGTGCAGACGCTGGAACAGCATCTGGGCGTGCGACTGCTCAACCGCACCACGCGCAAGCAGAGCCTGACCGACTTCGGGCAGGCGTACCTGGCCCGCGCGCGGGTCATCCTGGAGGAAGTGGAGAGTGCCGAGCAGTTGGCCGAGATCGCGCGCGGGCGACCGATGGGCCGGCTGCGGATCAGTGCGCCGGTCACCTTCGGCGTGCATGCGTTGGGGCCGGCGGTGGTGGCCTACATGCAGCAGTATCCCGACGTGCAGGTGGATCTGAACCTGTCCAACAGCCTGGTCAACGTGGTTGAAGACGGCTACGACCTGGTGTTCCGCACCGGTGATCTTGCCGACAGCGGCTTGGTCGCGCGGCGGCTGGGACCGTACCCGCTGGCGCTGTGCGCTGCCCCCAGCTATCTGGCTGCACGGCCACCGATCGTCCGCCCGCAGGACCTGAGCCGGCATGAATGCCTGGGTTTCGCCCACTCGGCGATCCGTACGCGGTGGAGCTTCCATGACCCACAGGGCGGCGTCTTGACCGTGCCGGTCTCCAGTCGCTTCATGGTCAACCAGGCCGAGCCGCTGCTGACCGCCGCGGTCGGTGGGCTGGGACTGATCCTGCAGCCGTTCGAGATGATGTCTGCCGCTCTGGCCAGCGGCGAACTGGTGGAAGTACTGCCTCGATTCGTGCCCGTATCCACGTCGATCAATCTGCTTTATCCCCGCCATCGCCAGGTGACGCCGAAGCTGCGCAGCTTTCTGGATTTCTGCGTGGCGCGCTTCACCGAAAAGAGCATGGCGCGTGAGCGCTGATCGAAGCGTGCGCAGTGGGTGGTGGCGTCGTTCGATTACGATGGCATTTCGTCACGCCCACGAAGGATCTGCCATCGCCCTGCTGCATCCCCCTGCGTCCTGTTTCGTCCGCCTCCGCTGCGGCGTCGGGGTGCTGCTGCTGATCGGCAGCGCCGTCACTGCCAGCGCGCAGACGCCTGCCGGTGCGCTTGCAGAATGGGAACTGCACGGCCGTGTCGAAGGCCTGGCCCGGCCCGACACCGTCTGCCAGGATTTCCTGCAGGCGATGGGACGAAAACCAGCCGAGCTGGAATACGTAGGCTGCACGCAGGACGACGATTCCTACATCCAGCCGATGGAAGCGCGGTATCGCGTCAGCGGCGCCTCGGCGGCGAAGATCGAAGCCTATCTGCAGCAGACCTTCGGTATGCCGCCACTGAAGTACGTCTGCTGTGGCTGGAGCAACGGCGCGCCTTACGTCTGGCGCGAGCAGCCGGGCAGCGTGAAGTACCAGATCGGCATGGGCGTGGAATCGCTGCATCATCCGCGCACGCAGTGGAGCGCGATTCCCTACTTCATGGTGACCGTTGCGGTGAACCGGAAAGGCCCCTGATGGCGTACGCTTGAAACCAACCACTGGCGTACAAGGAATGACAACCATGCCTCCCATGCTGCTCCGCGCTGCCGCCCTCGCGCTCACCCTGGCGATGAGTCCGATGGCCATCGCCGCGTCTCCCGAGCCGCTGCAGCTGCAGCAGGCCGAAGCGCTGACATACTGGAAGCCGGTGGAAGGCACCTTCCGCCCACGACTGAATGCCGATCCCGGGCGTGTGCAGTTTGCAGAGGAAGTGACCGTGGCCTATTCGGTCAACAAGCGCGGCCGCACGTATGACGTAAAGGTGGTGGATGCCAAGCCGTCGACGGCCTTCAGCGGCTGGGCGTTGAACGCGGTCAAGGCGATGCGCTTCACTGCAACGGACAGCAACACCGAGCGCATGCCGATCCGCAGCGAAATGACCGCACGCTGGGGCGGCGGCAAGTAGCGCGCTAGGTCGGAACACGCACCATCTTCGACATCAGGTGTTCGACCACGCCCGCCGGGTCCGCCGTGCGGCCCACATGTGTGCTGGACATCTGCACCACCGAGCTGCGCTTGGCGGTCAGGAAATGGAATCGCGCGCGCGCGGGCAGCTGCGCAATCGGGCCGGCGCCCGCATCGCCCCGGCAGATCGCCACGATGGCATCCAGCCACGGCTGCAGCGCTTCAATATCCAGCGCCGGCGCGAAGGCCTGCAGCCGCGCAGCGTCGATCTCGATCGCCGCTTCCAGGTGACGTGCGCCCGGGCAGGACACGATCACGCCGACGTTGATGAACTCCTCGCGTTCCACCCGTGGTACCACGCGGATGACGGCATAGTCATACGTGTGCAGCGTGGGCACGGATGGCCTCCTGCACGAACACCGCACGCACCTTCAGGCGATGCTTCAGGTAGTTGATGTAGCCCTGCCGGTAAGCCTGGGGGCTGTCGAAGGCCGGCTCATCGACCAGCCAACTGTCCGGCACCAGGCCGACGATGCGCTCGATTTCCGCATCAGGCAGGCGCGCAGCCAGCTCGGCATCCACCTCGGCGATGCGGCTGGCGAACGACAGCAGCACGTGGTCACGGATCAGTACGAAGGGCTTCTCGCAGGCGTCGCCAGCATTGGCCCAGTCGTGATGGAAGTACATCGCCGCACCGTGGTCGATCAGATACAGCTTGCGATGCCAGACCATCAGGTTCGGATTGCGCGTGGTGCGGTCGACGTTGCTGGTGAGTGCATCAAACCAGACGATGCGCGAGGCCAGGTCGGCGTCCACCGGCATCGCCGCCGGATCGTAGTTGATCGCGCCGGGCAGGTAATCCAGGCTCAGGTTCAGGCCTTCGCTGGCGCGGATCAGGTCCTGGATCTCCGGGTCCGGCTCGGTGCGGGCGAACTCGCTGTCCAGCTCCACGAACAGGATCTCCGGAATCGGCAGGCCCATCGCGCGTGCAATCTCGCCCGCGATCAACTCGGCAATCAGCGCCTTGGGCCCCTGTCCAGCACCACGAAACTTGAGCACCGCCATACCGTCGTCGTCGGTCTCGACCACGGCGGGCAGTGAGCCACCTTCCCGCAAGGGGGTGATGTAGCGGAGGGCATGGACGGTACGCATGGGCGCATTCTAGCGTGGCCCATGCATGGCGTGCGCSGGGCGATGCCCCGACATCTCCCGCCTGGCGGCTGAGCACCACATGATCCACGCGGTCCAGGCCGTTCTCGCGGGCCAGCACCAGCAGGCTTGCGCTCAGGCGTTCACTGGAGGCGTCGAAGCTGCGGCCATTGGCGGCATCCAGTTCTGCCACCTTGCCGCGGATCTGGTCGTGCAGGGCGCGGTCGTTGCCGCCCGCCAGCGGCGCAGCGTGGGCCTCGACCGAGGGAGTGGCGGTCGCCTGCGCGGTGATGGGCACGTGGGCGTAAGTGCCCTCGGTGTGGTCGAAATAGTGCAGCGTGGACGGCGAGGTGCTGGTATCGAAGTAGGGCTGCCGTGGCTGCGTGCCCTCACCCAGAGACAGGCCGTTCTGTTCCAGCAGGCTTTCCTGCAGGCCGAGCTTTGCCATGTTCACCGACATCCGGCTGATGCCATCGGGTGCCGGGTTCCTGGCCTCTTCCTCGCAGACCCGGCCGATGGCATAAGCAGCGTAGAAGTTCTGGTAGTCCGAATTGCCGTTGGGACCCAGCCGCGACGACACACCTTCATCGTAGTAGTGCTTGCCCATGCCCTCGATGTTGGCGGCAGTGGCGGTCATGCTCAGGTCTGCATTGAGTGTGAGGTCCGGATGCGCGGCATAGGTCATCGGCGGGCCGGGCTGCACGCGCACGAACTCCTCTGCACGGTTACTTGCTTTGTAGAGATCTTCCAGCGTGGCGTCCGGGTTGGCGGTCTTGACCATGCCTACCAATGCGTTCCAGCCCTCGATGTTCGCCGATGCCTCGTCGCGCCGGTTGGCTGCGAGCAGGGTGCCGATGGCCTGGGTGTAGTCGTGGGTCGAATCGCGTGCGGCAATGTCTGCAATATCGGAATCAAACTGCTTATAGGCTCGTTCGGTCGCTGCATCATTGAACCCATGCTGTAGCTCATGGCCCAGTACGAAAGTCAGCTCTGCAGCGTCGTGCCTGTCCCGCGCTGGTGTGGACAGACTGGATGCCGGCAGGCTGATCGTCTTTGCGCCGCCGTCGTACTCGCCGCCCACACTGCTGTCGGCAGGCAGCAGCTCAAAGCGCTGCAGATGACCGGCGGCGATGGCCGAGTCGACCTGGGCTGCCAGCGCCGGAGAGTTGGCGATGGCCTTGCGAAGGTTGTCGACCTGATCGGTCGTTACATCGGGTTTTCCTGCAAATTCGGTCAGCAGGCGTTCCGTATCCGCTGAAAGCGTAGGCATGGTGCGGTGCTCCTTACTGCACGGTGACAAGGCGGACGCAGGCATGCACCGGCTCGCCAGACGGGGTCGGATTCTCAGCCATCGTGTCGACCTTGATGCTCAGGTTCGGGCGATCGAAACGGTCATGGATGATGCGGCCGTGCTCGCCGCGGATCGTTTCACGCTTGAAGCCCGCGGCCTGCAGACCCGAGGCGAACTGATCGAAGTCGACCTGACAGATCGCCGATGCGTTGGCTTTACGCTCGGCGGTGGTGTCGATGAAATTGAGATCGAGACGCGTATCGGCGGCGCCAGCCGTCTTGATTTCGAGGCCGTAGCTCCATTCCGGCGTCAGCGTGCCGCCGTAGCCGAAGTGCCCCGGGCCGAAACTCTGCGCGGGCGCCTGCATGGCCTGCGATACCCGTTCAAGGGTCAGTTCACGGGTGGAGGTGGTGTCCTTGATCAGATCCAGCAGGCGCAACAGGAGTTGGTCTGCGGTGAGCGCAGACGGCGTTGCGGCGTCGGAGGCAGTCGATGCCATGGTAGCGGGTCCTTGAGAAGTCGACGAATGGTCAGTCGCGTGTGCGCAGGCGCAGAGCGAGGCCGCACTTAGGACGATCGTCCACGGCCGTGTGAATGCGTACCCAAGCATAAGCGTTCCTTGCATGTTGAGCGCTGACCCTAAAGTGGGCCAGGTGAATCACAGGTTAAATGGAATTGACGATTGCTGGCACCGGGGCCGGGCGATTAGAACCTCCGGTGTTTGCTGCAGGCGGAGTTGCCAGCGCCGGGCGCTCCCTGGCAGCGCGCAGTCGGCTCTGCATGCCATGGAATTTTCTTCACTTCCTCATTCCGTGAGAGGTGGCAGCATCCAGCCGTGAGTCGATCAAGCACTGGCGTGGCCTTGAATTGCAGGCCTCCCTGCCGCTTCCCCGCGACCGACACCCGCCAGCTTGTTTCCGGCACATTTGCGCAGCGTTGAACGTGGTCCTGCGAGGCCACTCCCCTCGGCAAGGAGGCCCGCGATGCACAGTCCTGTTCACGCGTATACCTACCGCATCAGCAACCAGCCTGTCGCGCAGGCAGCGTGCGCTGGTGTTGGCAGACATGCTGAAGACGTTGCTGCGGTTCATGCAGCCTCAGACAGAATTCTTCCGTGAGTTGAGCACCGATGGTTGGCTCTGCATCCCGCAGTGCGCAGAGCCACTACATGCATGCGAGTCGCCCCACGACGCTGCTTTGTTCGCAGCACTGGGCGCGCATCTCGTCCACGATGTCCACGCAGGCTTCCGAGGTGCACGATGAGCAACGAATCGAGAGGAGCCCTGCCGCCCCTGGATCTGGATGATGCCAAGGCCGCGCAGATGATTGGCAAGCTGGTGCTGGTGGGCGTTACCCGTTTTGGTGGCGATGGCCAGGTGCAGGGGCTGGAGCAGTTTGCCGGCACCGTGCTGAGGGTCAGTGCCGAAGAAGGGCTGGTGCTGGCCGATGGCGATGACGGCCATGAGCGCTACCTGCCGCCCATGCTGGACCAGTACCTGCCGGCTGCGCCGGGTGAGTACCAGTTGCGGTCCAGTGGGGTGACGGTGATCGATCCCGATTATCTGTCCACCTGGGAGTTGCACGCGCGGCAGTAGGCGAGGGGCATCCAGAGAGGGGCCGGGCCAGGCAGGGCCACGCTTTGCAGGATGGGGCGACTAGCCCTTCCGGCCCATTTCCCGGTGGGCAGGGGGTGTTAGATTCGGCCCATGCCCGCCGTGCGGGTACCCAACTCACACCCCAGGGGAAAAGGATGCTCATCCGTCGTACCTCTCTGGCGGCGGCCGTTGCCGTTGCCACGCTCGGCCTGCTGGCCGCCGGCCCGGCCTTCGCCGACTACGCCAAGCCGCCGGAACACCTGCTCAAGGTGCTCAAGGCGCCGCCGCCGCCGGCACCGAACATCGACCCCAGCGGCCAGCGCCTGCTGCTGACCACCGCGCAGACCTATCCGTCCATCACCCGCGTCGCCCAGCCGTACCTGAAGCTGGCTGGCGTGCGCCTGGAACCGAAGAACCGCAGCCGCCACGACACCCCCGGTGGCTATGGTATTCCGGCCTGTGTGGCCGACTTCACCCTGGTCGAGATCGTCAGCGGCAAGAGCACCAAGGTGAACCTCCCGCAGGGGTGCGCAGGTGGCGCACAGTGGTCGGCCGATGGCAGCCGTTTCGCTTTCCAGAATGCCGTCGATACCAGCGTGCAGCTGTGGGTGGGCGACGCCGCCACCGGCCAGGTAAAGCAGGTGCCGAACGTGCAGTTGAACCCCATCTTCGGCAGCACGGTGCAGTGGCTGGGTGGCAGCCAGAACCTGCTGGTGAAGCTGGTGCCGGCCAACCAGGGCCCGGCGCCGTCCAACGGCGGTACGCCCACCGGCCCGGACGCGCAGGAGTCGCTGGGCAGCAGTGGGGAGAGCAGTACCTATGAAGCGCGTGACACGCTGACCAGCGTGCACGATGAAAAGCTGTTCGCCTATTACGGTGCCTCGCAGTTGGCGGTGGTCGATGCCGCTGCCGGCAGCGTGCGCCCGGTTGGCCAGCCCGCGCTGTACAACGACGTCAACGCCGCGCCCGACGGTGTGCATGTGCTGACCGAAACCCTGAAGGCGCCGTTCTCGCATGCGGTGACCTACCAGCGCTTCGCCAACGATGTGGCGGTGCTGGACCTGGCTAATGGCCGCAATACGGTTCTGGCCAGCCTGCCGCTGGCCGATCGCGTGCCGGTACACGGTGTGCCGGAAGGCCCGCGGGGTTATGACTGGCGCTCCACCGACCCGGCCACCCTGGTCTATGCCGAAGCGCTGGACAAGGGCGACTGGAAGGTGAGCGTGCCGCATCGCGATCGCGTGCTGATGCTGAAGGCCCCGTTCACCAGCAAGCCGGTGGAAATCGCCCGCACTGCACAGCGCTTCGAGGGCTTTGCGTGGTCGGCCGACCCGGCCGTGTCGTTCCAGTTCGAGAACGACGAGAACCGCCACTGGATGCAGGCCCGCATCGTGGATGTGGACCAGCCGAAGAAGGAAGGTCGCCTGCTGTGGGACATGTCCAGCGATGAGCTGTACGGCAACCCGGGCAACCTGGTGTTCAAGCGCCTGCCCAGCGGTGCGCCGGTGGTGCGCCAGGAGGGCAACACCGTGTTCCTGCGCGGGCAGGGGGCCTCGCCGCAGGGCGACCGTCCGTTCCTGGATGCGCTCGATCTGGCTACGTTGAAAACCGAACGCCTGTTCCGCAGTGATGCCGATGCGTACGAGCAGTTCCTGGGGTTCAGCAATACACCGGGTCGCTTCCTGACCTGGCACCAGTCGGTGATGGACCCGCCGAACGCATTCGTGCGTCTGCTCGGTGAGCGCATCAACGATGCCAAGGCCGGCGAGGCACAGTTCCAGTCCAAGCCTGCTGCGTTGACCAAGCTGCTCGACCCGACCCCGGAAGTGCGGCAGATCCAGAAGCGCCTGGTGACCTACAAGCGCGCCGATGGCGTGGACCTGTCGTTCACCCTGTACACGCCGCCGGGCTACAAGGAAGGCCAGCGCGTGCCGGCGATCCTGTACGCATACCCGGCCGACTTCGCCAATGCCGCGCAGGCCGGGCAGGTCTCTGGTTCGCAGCAGACGTTCACCCGTCTGCAGCCGTACCGCCTGATGCTGCTGGCCGGCTACGCGATCATCGACAACGCCTCGTTCCCGATCGTGGGTGACCCGAAGAACGCCTACGACACCTATCTGGAACAGCTGGAAGCCGACGCCAAGGCGGCGGTGGACAAGGCCGTGGAGCTGGGTGTGGTGGACCGCAACCGCATCGGCGTGACCGGCCACAGCCATGGTGGCCTGATGACCGCCAACCTGATCGCCCACACCAACCTGTTCAAGGCCGGCGTGGCGACCAGTGGCTCGTACAACAAGACCTTCACCCCGTTCGGCTTCCAGAACGAGCGGCGTTCGGTATGGCAGGCGCAGGATGTGTACCTGAAGGCGTCGCCCTTCTTCTATGCCGACAAGATCAAGCTGCCGCTGCTGCTGGTCCACGGCGAGGACGATGCCAACCCGGGCACCGAGCCGTTCCAGTCGCGCAAGCTGTACCAGGCGATCCGCGGCAATGGTGGTACCACCCGTCTGGTGATGCTGCCGAACGAGCCGCACTGGTACACCGCGCTGGAATCGAACGAGCAGCTGGTGTCGGAAATGCTGAATTGGTTCGACACCTACGTGAAGAACGCGAAGTAATCCGGCAAGGCCGCCCTCCGGGGCGGCCTTTCTGTTTCAGGCGTCCAGTAGCACCGAGCCATGCCCGGTTGCTATGCACGAAGGCTGCATGTGCCACAGAATCTGCTTTCCAAGGAGCGTCATGAAGGCCTGGTTTCTCGTCGTCGTAGCCCTGTGTCCGGCCGCTATGGCTGCTGCAGCCGATGGGCCCATGCGCATCGATGTGGCCTACGACTGGTCCGGTTGGGGAGGTGTTTCGGAGCACTGGCTTATCGAGCGCGATGTACGTGGAATCACCACGCGTGTTCGTGTCACAGATTCGGCGGGAAGCCAGGAATTGCCCAAGCAGATATTGCGGGCTGCTGCGGTCGAAGCGTTCGAAGCGGCTATTGATGCTGCCCCGCTGTCCAAGGAGGCCACGATCAGTCTGATTGCCGGCCGCCTCGATCGCGCCGAGATGCTGGAGTTGGATCCGAAACTGACTTCAATGCCTCCGGCATCGTGCACCTTCGCCGATCAGCAGGCGTGGGCCCGTCGGACATTGACTGTCCAGGGGCTGCACCAGCGGGTGCAGCAGCACTTCAGGGGGGACGGGGTGGCGTGGACTGACGATTATCCGGTGATGTCGGTAACGGTGAAGCGCCAGGGCAAGCCTGACGTGGTGTTTCTGTCGAGATCGCAGAAGGCCTTGATGTTGCCATGGAAGCAGCTGTCTAGTGGGCAGGTGAATCAGCGATCACTGTCGCTCGCGCCGGATCAGTGGCGCCCCGCGCTGAGTGACGCGTTGACCCGGTTGCTGCCAGAGGGGGAGGCAACACGTGCCCGCTTCAAAAGCACCTGGCTGCAGCTTCGCTTGAAACAGGAGCTTGAGCTGGAGGCATTGAAGTGCACGACCGGGCCATGAACAGGGGGGGACTGCGACGGCACATCCAGTCCAGGTATCCCCCTGTGGGTGTTGCGTAACCATCTGTGATAAAGGCATGGATCGGCCGCAAAGCTGCGGTACGCTGCGCATCTGATGTCCGCTACGGGTTCGCTCCATGAAGGCCTTCATCCTCGCCGTATCGCTGTCGATTTCCGTTGTCCCGGGCATTGCATTCGCCCAGCCGCTGCCGGCTGAGCTGGCAGCGTTGGGCATCACTGCCGGCATGCCCTACAGCAAGGCCAAGCGCCTTCTTGATGCCGCAGGATGGCAGGCCAGCCCGCCACGCGACGCGGCCGAAGTGTTGGACGGTTTCCCGGAAGTGGGTTGCCAGAAGGGCGGCAACAATTGCAGCAGCACCTTCGCCAAGGATGGGCAGCAGGTTGCTCTGCAGGTGGGAACCACGCTGGCGGGCCAACCCTTCGTGCAGGGTGGCCGCTGAGCAGGACGCGCACTCAGCCCAGCGGTAGGTTATCCAGCGCACGCGACATCCGGTCATGCAGGTCGCGCACGCGTTCGGCCTTGGCATCCACGCGGCGCTCATCGCCGAAACTGCGGACATAGGCGCATGCAGCGAAGCCGGCGCTTTCCCTTTCGTATTCGGCGATCCACGCCAGGCGGTCGGGGTTGCTGGCCTGCTCGGCCGACCAGGCCGCTACCGGCGGGCGGATGCGCGCGATGATGCCAAGCCGCCACGGTTTGGGTGTCAGCCGCGCACGGAAGCAATGCTGCAGTGTGCACATGCGTGCATACAACGCGTCGGTGCCCAACGCCTTGAAGAAGGCATGCACCTGCGCATCCTGTGGTTCGAACGTGGCATGCATCGCCAGTATGCGCAGCCCGGCCGGGGTGCGGTAAGCGCGCAGGTGCCAGTCGGGGTGGTGCTCGACAAACGCCTGCACGCGCTGCAGTGCGATGCCCTCGACGCCGCCGGCCCGGGCGAGCCGTCGCTTGCGCCGCCCCGACAGGATCTGGTTGACCACCACCATCGCAATGCCGCCGGCCGCCAGGCCGATATTGAAGTTGCCCAGCGCACCTCCGATCAGCGCACCGGCCGCCAGCAGCCCCAGCGCACCGAGCAGCGGCAATGCGCAGCCTGAGGGAGTGGGCACGTGGTCGATATCCGCAAACAGCACATCGGGGGTGTTCAGGCACAGCGCGCCGTAACTGTTGCGGGTGACAATGACATCATCCCTGCGCTGCACGATCTGCTCGCGGATCGGGATGCCTTCGACACCGTAGTTGGTCCGTCGCTCGCGACGCGGCACGGACTGGCCGCTGAGGATGGCATCAAGCGCTTCGCGTGCACGTGCATCGGCGTGGGCCTGCGCGGTGTCCTGGTCGTCGTCGGACCAGCCGAACCGGCGTACCACCACCGGGCGGCCTCTGTACCTGTCCTGCAGACGGGCTTCGGCCCAGTAGGCTGGAACGATCATCATCCTGTCTTCCCCTTGCTTCCATGGCAGCCGCTCGCCGCGAGTCTGGCACAGCAGGGGAGGGCGTTGCACGATACGGCAGCGCATGCGCCGACGCGGTGGTAGATTGCGCGCTTCGCGTGCACTCCACCAAGGACGGAGCCATGTTCGTGTCATTGCGCTGCCTGCTTGCCCTGGCCCTCGGCGGGGTGATCGGCGCCACCCAGGCGGCGGTGTCGGGACCGGAAATCCTGACCGCCGATGCCACCCGTTTCTACGCGCTGTACGAGGCCGCTGGCGGCAAGCCCAGCGTGGCCCAGCTTGAGCAGTACCTGGCACAGGGCACGCCGAGCCTGGCCCAGTTCGCCAAGCTGCGCCGGGTGACCGCCCAGCGCATGGCCGAAGCAATGGCGCGCGAGCCTGCGGTGTATGCGAATGGGCGGGCCTGTCTGGCGGAGTTGCCGGCAGTGCGGCAGCGACTGGTGCAGGTGTTCGCCAATCTGCAGGCCATCTATCCGCAGGCGAAGTTTCCGCCGGTGGCGATCGTGGTTGGGCGCGGCAAGCCGGTGGGCATGACGTATCCCGATGGGGTGGTGATCGGCCTGGAAGCACTGTGCGCCGCCGAATTCATGAACGCCAATGCGCAGGACCGCTTCGTGCACGTGATCGCGCATGAGTATGTGCATATCCAGCAGACCGGTGTGAGCGAGTACGAAGCAGGCGACCCGCGGGCGACGGTGCTGCGCGAGTCGCTGGGCGAGGGGATCGCCGAGTTCATCGCCGAGCTGATTTCCGGCAACGTTGGCAATGGCCGGCATGCCGGTTGGACGCGGGGCAGGGAAGTGCATATCGAAAGCGCCTTCGCGCTGGACGTGGACAGCACCGATCTGACGCCCTGGCTGTACAACCACACGCCGGGTTCGCAGGAGCCCTACGACCTGGGTTACTGGGTGGGCTACCGCATCGCCAAGGCGTACTACCTGCAGGCCGGCAACAAGCGCGATGCCGTGCGCGCGCTGATCCAGCAGGACAACCCGAAGGCGATCCTGCAGGCCAGCGGCTGGACGCCAGGCATGTGGATGCCGGCCAAGGTGACGGGTGTGGCGGCAAGGGCGGCTGCATCGGCCAAGTGACCATTGGCAGGCCGCGCTAGACTGCCCCAGGTCGACAACGGAGGATGCTCATGCGCAGGAGGACTTCACTGGCCTGGCTGCTGGCCGGATCGCTCATGGCGGGGCTGGCCGCGCCAGTGTTGGTGCAGGCGGCCAGCAATCCATTGCTGACCAAGCCAGTGGAGCAGGTGCAGCCAGACGAAGTGCGCTTCATGCAGCAGCGTCTGTCCGATTGGCCGCAGCTGCAGAAGTACCGCGCAGCCAATGCTGCATTGCCCGCGCCACGGGACGGCCAGTCACGTGTGGTGTTCTTCGGCGATTCGATCACCGAGGGCTGGGGCAAGGAAGGCAGCAGCACGTTCTTCCCCGGCAAGGGTTACCTCAATCGCGGCATCAGCGGGCAGACCACCGCACAGATGCTGGTGCGCTTTTCGCAGGATGTGCTGGCGCTGCGCCCGAATGTGGTGGTGATCCTGGCCGGCACCAATGACATCGCCGGGAACACCGGCCCATCCACGCAGGCGATGATCGAGGACAACCTGCAGGCCATGCTGGATCTGGCGAAAGCGCATGGCATCGCGGTGGTGCTGGCGTCGGTGCTTCCGGTCAGCGAGTACCCGTGGATGCCGGGCATAGCACCTGCACCCAAGGTGCGTGCATTGAATGCTGCGTTGAAGCGGCAGGCTGATGCGCGGGGCTTGGTCTATCTGGACTACTACACGCCGATGGCCAACCGTGCCGGCGGACTGGATGCGCAGTTGGCAATCGATGGCGTGCATCCGACGGCGAAGGGCTATGCGCTGATGGCACCGCTGGCCGAGGCGGCGATCAAACGCGCACGGGCGAACGCGCCCAAGCGCTGAGATTGGGGTAGTGCCGGTCGCTGGCCGGCAACCTCAATCTGCATGACCACCGGGTTGCCGGCCAGCGGACCGAGCGGGCCGCGCACGGTGGCCGCCAGGGACGACGAGGCAGGGAATGCAGAACG
The DNA here is from genome assembly GCF_052114625.1 of Stenotrophomonas sp. 2YAF26. Taxonomy (NCBI): domain Bacteria; kingdom Pseudomonadati; phylum Pseudomonadota; class Gammaproteobacteria; order Lysobacterales; family Lysobacteraceae; genus Stenotrophomonas; species Stenotrophomonas sp. 2YAF26. The sequence goes on from NZ_JBFRFC010000008.1 coordinate 181,280, forward strand.
GAATCGGCAGCAGGCTGCGCTTGGCCGGCGTGGCCACGGTACTGATGTTTGCAGGTCAGGCGAGCGCCATTGCCGCGCCTGCAGCGTCACCGGTCACACGTGAGGCGGTGGCCGGCATTTCCCTGAGCGAATGGACAGCGCGTTGGTGGCGCTGGGCTGACGCGCAGAGGGTTGCGCCTTACCTGGATCCCGATGGTCGCCTGTGCGAACTGGGCCAGGAGGGGCCGGTCTGGAACCTGGCAGGAACCAATGGCCGCTTCCAGCCACGCAGGCAGTGCGTGGTGCCCGAAGGCAGGCACCTGTTGCTGCCCATCATCAACATGGCCAGCTACCAGACCGGGGAAGACGTCTCCTGCGAGGAGCTGCAGGCCGGCGCGGCGATCAACAACGACTATCTTGTCAGCGCTGTGGTGCTGCTGGACGGGCAGCCGTTGGGTGACATGCGCCTGCACCGGGTGAAGAGCGAAGGTTGCTTCCGCATGGATCCGGATGACGACGACTCGAGATTGGCTGCGGCCGACGGCTACTGGCTGATGCTCAAGCCACTGACGCCCGGTCGGCACACCGTGAGCGTCGGCGCCAACTATGGCGCGCCCGAAGGTGGCGCGTACAGCCAGATGCGGCAGACCTTCGAGTATGTGCTGCATGTGGGTGGCCGCACGCAGATCACCTTCGTGACCCCCATGAAGGTGGAGGCGTCTGCCCCCTGATCTGCGCCGCAGGGGTCAATCATGGTCCTGCTTCAACGCCAGGTCGGCAGCCAGCAGCGCCTCGGCTGCCGCACTCAGGGCCGGCGAGGGCGGAGCAACCACGCCGATCGATTCCATCATCTGTGGCATGCCGACGAACTGACGTGCGCGGCGGTCGTAGATGCCGGTGATCAGCAGTGCACGCGTGGCGGTTTTCTGCTCCGGGCCGATCAGTACGCGCTGCTCCATGATGCCGCGTGTGCCGACCCAGCCGACCAGTCGCGTTTCCAGGGTGAAGCGCTGGAACGGCTTCAGCTCGCGCCGGAACTGGATGGTGCCGGCGCCAACAATCGGCGCCCACTTCTCACGCAGCGCCACCTTGCCCAGGCCCATGCGCAGGATCAGGTCCAGCCGGCCCAGGTCGAAGATGTTCCAGTAGCGGCCGTTGGTCATGTGCAGGTTGCTGTCCAGGTCGTTGGGCAGCACCCGGAACTGCAGGCGGGAGACGCCGAACGGGGCCTCCAGCTTCGGCCGGAACAGGCTGCACAGCAGCAGGTGGAGCAGGCGGAACCAGAGATTCATGGTTATGACGACTGTTATAGAACGGTCGATACGCTAGTCTATGACGACTGTCTTAGCAAGGAGCCGGCCGTGAGCCCGCGATCATCCGATGCCCCCCAGCGTGTGATCGATGCCGCAGCGCAGATGCTCGCGCGTGTGGGCCTCAACGCGACCAGCATCCGCGAAGTGACCAAACTGGCTGATGCGCCGCTCGGGTCCACGTATCACCACTTCCCGGGCGGCAAGCAGGAATTGTTGGCACGGGCCACCACGATGGCCGGCGACAAGGTGGAGGCGCTGCTGATCGAACTGCTGAAGGGCGGCGCGGTGCAGGGGTTGCAGCAGTTCCTGGCGCTGTGGCGCGAGCGCCTGCTGCGCACCGGTTTTCGTGCCGGCTGCCCGGTGCTGGCGGCAGCCGTCGAGGAGCCGGTGGAGGCCCTGCCGAGCCAGCCACGTGCGGCGGCCGCCGAGGTGTTTGCCCGCTGGCAGGGGCACCTGGCTGAGGCGTTCGTCGCCGATGGGCACGCGCCTGCCCAGGCGACCGGCCTGGCCAGCCTGGTGATTGCCAGTGTGGAAGGCGCAGTGGCGATGAGCCGCGCACTGCAGGACATCGCCCCGTTCGACCAGGTGGCTGCGCAGCTGTTGAAGGCAGCCGCACCGCCTGCTTGAGCGGCGCGCGGACTACTTGAAGAACATGTAGACCCACCCGGCAAACATGGGCACCATCACAGCGATACTGGATGCCACCAGCCAGCGTACATAGCGGCTGGCCGCATCGGCCCCTTGCCGTTTCAGTGCCCAGGCATGCAGAGGCAAGACCAGCAGTGCCTGCAGGAACAAGGCCGCCATTGCGCCAAGCCAAAGTGGAAACACGCCCAGGCAGCCGTCACTCATGCAATAGGTCGCGAACCACGACCCCCAGCCTGCCAGGCCGATCATCGGCAGGAACATGACGATGGCAACAGGGCGGGTGAACTGGGACGCTTGCATGCAGGAGCCGATCCGTTCCGTGGCTGCCCAGAATATAGGATCCACACCGGAATGCGGTTGCCGTGGATCGGGCGGGAACTGGACGGGACGTGACCTGTAGACGCGGCGCCACGGCAGGGTAGAATCCGGCCAGCGCAGCCCGCGCGTGCTTGGCAAGGATGTCTGCATGCTGCACCACCTCTCGTTGGGTGTCCGCGATCTCGAGCGTGCAGGTCGCTTTTACGATGCCGTTCTTGCAGCACTCGGTTACCGCCGCGTTTTCGAAGACGACACTGCGATCGGCTATGGCCTGGTCGAGGATGAAGACCTGTTGTGCCTGAAGCTGCGCGACGATGCGGTTGCGCCGGGACCTGGCTTCCATCTGGCGTTGACGGCAACTACGCGCGATGCCGTTGATACCTTCCATCGTGCTGCCTTGGCCACCGGAGGCCAGGACAACGGACCTGCCGGTCTGCGCCCGGACTACGGCGAGCGCTACTACGCTGCGTTCGTGATCGATCCAGATGGTCATCGCATCGAGGCGGTGACCAAGGCGGCGGCATGAAGCACGCACGCCAGCCTTTTTCAATGCCGGGCAGCCGCAGCAGCGAAGCGATGCGTGCACGTCGGCAGCTGCAGCATCGTGGCTGGCCGCGGCTGCAGATGGCCGTGATTGTCGTGCTGACCGGTGCCGCCGGATTCCTCGCCTCGCACGTGCTGCGCCTGGCAGGCATGGACGCGATGCTGCTGCGCTATCCGCTGGCCGTGCTGATCGCCTATGGCGTGTTCCTGCTGCTGATGTGGGTCTGGATCCGGTGGCGCTGGGATGCGGTGGCCGATGGGTTGGGTTCCGCGCCTGGCGGCGGTGACAGTCAGGCATCGCCGTGGACCGGCAGCGGCGGGCATTCCGGCGGTGGTGGCGCGTCCGCTTCCTGGGGTGAAGCCGCAGCGTCCTCCAGCGCGAGCGCCGACAGCGCATCGTTGCTGGACGTGGCCGACGGCGACGCAGGCCTGCCGTTGCTGGCCATTCTCGGCGTCATCGCGCTGGTGGCTACAGTGCTCGTGGCCAGTGCCTGGGTGGTCTGGTCGGCGCCGGTGCTGATGGCCGAGCTGCTGGTGGATGCGGCCATCGCCGGGGGTCTGTACAAGCGGATGCAGGGCATGCAGGCGCAGGGGTGGTGGCGGCTGTGCCTGTCCCATACGATCTGGCCGCTGCTGGGCCTGCTGGTGTTTTTCGCCGGGCTGGGCTGGCTTGCGCAGCAGTTGGCGCCGGATGCGGTCAGCCTGATGCAGGTATTCAAGGCGTTGTAACAGGATCTGCCACGACGTTTAATATCAATCACACGCAAGGAGAAGCGCATGGATGTCGCTGCACGCAGGAACAGGAAGTTCGTTCGTTGGCTGATGGTGGCGATGTTCGCCCTGTTGATGCCCTTCGCGGTGCTGGCCCAGTCCGGGCCTACGGCCACCCCGCCCACAACAGATGCGGCCGCCGAAGAAGCCCAGTGCCGCGCCTGCACCTATGAACGCATCGGGCACAAGGTCGACATCGGCCTGGTGGCCTTGGTGTCGCTGCTGGTGGTCGGCCTGCTGGTGGCCATTTCCCGCGAATGGGGGACGACCTCGCAGCGCTGGACCTGTCGCACGATGGCCATGCTGCTGGTGGGTATCGGGGTGGCCCTGCTGTGGTGGGCGGGCAGCATCATTTACCTGGGCTACAACCCCTGGCAGGAGGACGCGGCTCCGCTGGATGCCGCATTGGCTTCTACACTGCTCAGCACGTCGCCGAAGTGGCTGGCAGCAATGGTGTTGATCGCTTTTGCGCCAGCCCTCTGGAAGCGCAGCGAACGCCTGCCAGCGTGGCGTATCGGCTGACCTGGGGTCAGCGGCGCCGGATCAGGTCCGGCGCCGCCTGCTGGAATCAGTCGAAGCGCCAGCGCACGCCCGCATACACGCCGCGGCCTTCGCCGGGCGTCGAGCGCGCCACGTCCTTGCCGGCATCGTTGTAACCGGGGGTGACGGTGGCGGCGTAATGGCGGTCACCGATGTTGCGCATCTCCGCCCACAGCTGCCAGCGGCCGCCCGGTGCGTCGTAACCGATGCGTGTACCGAAGATGACGTGGCTGTCGGCCCAGTAGCTGTTGGCGTAGTCCACCGCGATGCGCGAGGCGTACTCGGTGTTCAGTGCTGCATACAGGCCCGAGGCGTGGTCGAAGCGCAGCTCGGCCTGGTAGGCATGGCGCGGCAGACCGGGCAGGCGGTTGCTGCCGAAGCGCGTGTCATGGCGATAGCGGAAATCGCTGAAGGTGTACGCCTGGCGCAGCGACAGACGGCCCGGTGCAGCCTGCCACAAGGTGCTGTCCAGACCGGCCTCGATGCCACGGTGCACGGTGGGGCTGGCGTTGTTCTCAGCGATGAACAGGTTCGGCACCGGCTGTAGTTCCACGCTCAGCAGCTCGTGGTTCACGTGCGCGTAGTAGCCGGTCAGTTCCCAACGACCCAGCGCCGCTTCGCCGCGTGCGCCCAGTTCCAGCGTGGTGGCGGTCTGGTTCTGCATCGGCACCGGCGCGCGCTGGCGGCCGGTGGAAGGACCATTGCCTGCGCTGAAGTACTGGTTCGAGCCCCAGATCATCGACCACGGGTGCGGCGCTTCCACCGAACGGCTGAGGTTGCCGAACCACTGCGTCTGCGGCGTCTGTTGCCAGGTGAAGCCCAGCCGCGGCGCGTAATCCCAGTCGTGGTCGCGCAGGCGGCCGCCGCTGGTCGGCCAGGTGACCTGCACATCGCGGCGGGTGTTGATCAGTGCAAAACCAGTCTGTACGCGCAGGCGTTCATTCACGGCCAGGTTGTTGCCGATGTGCAGCGTGCTGTCGGTGCCGTGGTGGCGGAAGTCGCGCGTGCGGGTGCCGGCGGCATAACCGTTGTTGGCAAAGCGCAGCGACTCGCGCACATCGGCATCCAGGTCGTGGGTAACGCGCAGGCCGATGGTGGTTTCGCTGTCCAGGCCGAACAGCATGTGCCGGCGGTGGTAGTCCAGCGTGGCGTTGAGATTGGCGTAGTCCAGCTGCTGGCGGTACAGGCTCTCGTTCAAGTCCATCGGGTATTTGTGATAGACCAGCCCGGCCTGCAGCGAGGAATCCTCGTCGATCTGCAGGGTGGTGAGATTGCCCACCCAGGTGCTGCCCGGCTGCGGACGGCGCGCATCGATGGCCAGGTTGGCCGCGTTCGCCGCGCGCGGATCATTGCGGATCTGCTCGCGGGTCAGGCGCCCGGGTGTCTCGTGGTTGGTTTCGCGGTAGCGCACGAAGAAGCGGGTCTGCAGATCGGGGGTGATCTGCCAGCCGATGTTGGCCATCGCGCCCTTGCCATCGCCGGCCGCATGGCGCTGGTAGCCATCGAATTCGGTATCGGTATAGGCCAGGAAGTAATCGACATCGCCGCTGACGCCGCCCCAGCTGATCCCGCGCTTCTGGTAGCCGCGGCTGCCGGCTTCGTAGTGCAGCTGCACGCCAGCCGAGTCGCGACCGCTGCGGCTGATGTAGTCGATGGCTCCGCCCAGGGCCAGCGCGCCGCGTTCGAAGCCGTTGGCACCGCGCAGCACTTCCACGCGCGACAGCCACAACGGTTCCAGCAGTTCGTAAGGTGTGCCGCCCGGGCCAGTCAGTGGAAGGCCGTCGATCGACACCGCGATGCCGGAAGCATGTGCACCCGGGCCGCGGTTGATGCCCGACCCGCGGATCGACACCTTGGTGCCTTCGTTGCCCGGCGACTGTGCGCTGATACCGGGCTGATAAGCCAACACGTCGGCGCTGCTGGACAGGCGGCTATCCGCCTTGGCCACGTCGATCACGTTGCTGGCGCCCGGCACGCGCTTCAGCGCCTCGCGCGCCTGCGCGCTGGCATCGGCGGCAGTGACCCGCACCGCGTCCAGCGTGGTGGCCTGAGGCGCGGCGTGGGCGGCGGTGGACAGGCCAAGCAGGATGGCCAGCGACATCGGGGAGCGGGTGGGGCGATACGGCAGAAAGGGCATGCGGACAGTCTGTAAACCAAAAAACAGGCGCGCAAGTTAACAGGTCGGGTGCGGTACGTCACCTACCGGGTGCGTATGGGCTCACCCCGATGCGTGGCGTGGATTCACAGAAGAATCTACGGCGAGGTTTTCGCCAGCCCCTTCGACTTCGCATACAGCCGATCAGCGGTCTCCTTCTCGCCCAGCGCAGCATGGCATTCGGCAAGGCTGTCCCAGGCATTGGCCGAGGTGGGATACAGGGCCGTGTTGAGGGCGAAGACCTTCAGCGCGGGCCGGTTGCCCAGATTGTTGCGGATCGCGTAGCCGGTTGCATTGATGGCCCGCTCCAGTTCGTCGGATGCAATGCCACTGCTTTCGCTCAGCCACGCACGCAGGCTGCTTTCACTGCTGCTGTCGCCGGTCAAGGCATAGCCGATCAAACGTTCGGACAGTGCTGCATGCGGAAACTCGCCTGGTGCAGCCACTGCCATAGTGCTTTCCACCAGCGTGCTCGACCAGGCATTGCGGGCGCTGCCATTGGTCAGGTACACGATCACCCAGTAGCCGCTGGCCAGCGTGCCCTTGAAGGCCAGCCGCGCGCGCACGCGGGTGCCACCATCGTGGCCGACCTGTGTATAGCCATCGCTGCGGGTCGTATCCCAGCCGGTGGAGAAGAAGTTGCTGCCGCCGCCGGTCAGTGTCTGTGGCTGCCACAGCGCTTCCAGCGTGGCCGTGCGCACCAGCTTGCCGGTCGCCAGCGCCTGCAGGAAACGGTTCATGTCGCCCACGGTGGTCTGCAGATCGGCGTGGCCCCAGCCGTAGTTCGGCCATGGATCTTCATTGGCCGGCTGCAGCTGGCCTTCCTTGCCGATGTACGGCACCGCCGCGCGCTGCGCCGGCACGCTGGCTGCTCCCCACGAGGTGCTGGTCATTTTCAGCGGCTGCAGGATGCGTTCGCGTGCAATGGCCGGATAGGGCTTGCCGTAATGGGTTTCCAGCAATGCGGTGAGCACCAGGTAGTTCGCCTGCGTGTACTGCACGCGGCTACCGGTGGCGAACTGCATCGGTGCCGAACCGGCCACCTTCAACGCAGCAGCAAGATCGGGCGCCACGCCCGGGTAACCTTTGCTCACCCAGCGGTTGTCCACGCGGTCGTAGTATTCGCCGATGCCAGAGCTGTGGTTGAGGAAGTCACGCACGTGGATGACCTGCCACGCGGTCGGCAGGTCCGGCACATAACGACTGGCGGGGGCATCCAGATCCACCTTGCCCTGGTCCACCAGCTGCATCACCAGCGTGCTGGTCAGCAGCTTGGCCATCGACTGCGCGGCGAAGATGGTATCGACGGTGGCAGGCGCGTGGGTGGCCGGGTCGCGTTCACCACTGGCGCCCTCGTACAGCACGTTGCCGTTGTGTGCGACCAGTACCGCCTGGCCGGCAATGCCATAGCGTTCGCGGTTGACCTGCAGCTGGCTGTTGAGCTGGGAAGCAAGATCTGGCGGAACATCCCGTGCCGAAGCGAACGGGGTGGCGAACAGGGCGCAGAGCAATGCAGAAGCGAGCGTGCGGTACATCGCGGTGATCCGTCAGCGGCGATGGCGCATCTTGGTCACGGCGGGGGATAGGGTCAAGCCAGGAGGGTTGTGCCGACCAAGGTCGGCATCTACCAGAGTCAAAGTGCATCGGGCGGTGCCGGCCAGCGGCCGGCACCCCTGCGATCAGCCGAGAATCCCCGGCAGATCCAGACCCTTCTCCTTCGCGCACTCAATCGCGATCTCATACCCCGCATCGGCATGGCGCATCACGCCGGTGGCCGGGTCGTTCCACAGCACGCGTGCAATGCGCTTGGCCGCCGCTTGAGTGCCATCGCAGACGATCACCATGCCGGCGTGCTGCGAGAAGCCCATGCCCACGCCGCCGCCGTGGTGCAGCGACACCCACGTCGCGCCACTGGCGGTGTTGAGCAGGGCATTGAGCAGCGGCCAGTCGGACACAGCATCGGAGCCGTCGGCCATCGCTTCGGTTTCGCGGTTCGGCGAGGCCACGCTGCCACTGTCCAGATGGTCGCGACCGATCACCACTGGCGCCTTCAGTTCACCGTTGGCCACCATCTCGTTGAAGGCCAGGCCCAGTCGATCACGATCGCCCAGACCAACCCAGCAGATGCGCGCGGGCAGGCCCTGGAACTTGATCTTCTCGGCGGCCATGTCCAGCCAGCGGTGCAGGTGCGGGTTGTCCGGAATCAGCTCCTTCACCTTGGCATCGGTCTTGGCGATGTCTTCCGGGTCGCCGCTCAGCGCGGCCCAACGGAACGGGCCGATGCCGCGGCAGAACAGCGGGCGGATGTAGGCTGGCACGAAACCCGGAAAATCGAACGCGTCCTCGACACCTTCTTCCAGCGCCATCTGCCGCAGGTTGTTGCCGTAATCCACGGTAGGCACGCCCAGCGAGTGGAAACCGAGCATGGCGCGGATGTGGTTGGCCATCGACGCACGCGCGGCCTTTTCCACGTCCTTCGGTGCGGTCACGCGCTTGGCATCCCATTCTTCCACCGTCCAGCCCTGCGGCAGGTAGCCGTTCACCGGGTCGTGGGCGGAGGTCTGGTCGGTCAGCAGGTCCGGCTTCACGCCGCGGATCAGCAGTTCGTCCAGCACGTCGGCAACGTTACCGAGCAGGCCCACCGACAGCGGCTTTTTGGCGGTGCACGATTCTTCGATCAGGCGCAGGGCCTCGTCCAGATCATCCGTCCAGGTATCCAGGTAGCCGGTACGCAGGCGCATTTCGATGCTGCTCTTGCGGCATTCCACTGCCAGGCAGGAGGCGCCGGCCATCACTGCGGCCAGCGGCTGCGCGCCACCCATGCCACCCAGACCGCCAGTGAACAGCCACTTGCCAGCCAGGCTGCCGTTGTAGTGCTGGCGGCCCATTTCCACGAAGGTCTCGTAGGTACCCTGCACGATGCCCTGCGCGCCGATGTAGATCCAGCTGCCGGCAGTCATCTGGCCATACATCGCCAGGCCTTTCTTATCCAGCTCGTTGAAGTGATCCCAGTTGGCCCAGCGCGGTACCAGGTTGGAGTTGGCAATCAGCACGCGCGGTGCATCGGCATGGGTGCGGAACACGCCCACCGGCTTGCCCGACTGCACCAGCAGGGTCTGGTCATCGTCCAGGCGCTTGAGGGTTTCGACGATGGCATCGAAGCTCTCCCAATCGCGTGCGGCACGGCCGATGCCGCCGTACACCACCAGTTCCTGCGGGCGCTCGGCCACGTCCGGGTGCAGGTTGTTCATCAGCATGCGCAGCGGCGCTTCGGTCAGCCAACTCTTGGCGGTAAGCGTGGTGCCGGTCGGTGCGGCGATGGTGCGGGACGGGTCGTTGCGGGTCATGCGGCGCTCCGGTTCGTAGCGAATTCAAGGCAGGCATTGAGCACCTGCGCCAGGGTATGGCGCAGCGGTGCGGCGTGGTCGGGGTCGAGCGGGGTGGGCCAGCTGTGCTCGTCCACCTGGTCGGGCAGGGGCTCGTGCATGTAGCCGCGGCAGGCCAGTTCCATCTGCAGGCTGTGCACACCACCGGCAATGCTGCTGTAGTGGCGGGTGATCCAGCCGCCCTTGAAGCGGCCGTTGCGCACCTGGCTCATGCCGCTGAGCGCCAGCAGGTTTTCCACCACATCGCTCAGTGCGTTGTCGCAGGAGGTGTCCGGTGCACCGGACGGCCCGGCGGTGCCGAGATTGAACTGCGGCAACTCGCCCTCGAACAGGTGCGGGATGTGCGAACGGATCGAATGCGCGTCGTACACCACCACGGTGCCGTGGCGTGCACGCAGGCGTGCGATCTGCGTGGCCAGTGCGTTGTGGTACGGCGCGAAATACGTGTCGCGGCGCCGGGCAATCTCGGCGTCGTCCGGCTCGCGACCGGCGTGGTACAGCGGCTGGTTGTCGAAGGTGGTCAGCGGGCACAGGCCGGTGGTGTTTTGCCCCGGGTACAGCGACACGCCGCTGGGGTCGCGGTTGAGGTCGATCACCGAACGCGAGATTGCCGAGCGCACGGTGGTCGCGCCCATGCCGCGTGCGAAGTCGTACAGCTCATGCACCCACCAGTCGGCATCGCGGCGCGCCAGCCACGGCGAGTGGAAATCGCCGATCAGGTCATGCGGCAGCTCGCTGCCGGTGTGCGGGAAGCTGACGATCAGCGGCGCATCGCCTTCGTGCACGGTCAGCCATTCGGGATGGCCGTTCATGCCTGCGGTTCCACCGTGGGCAACAGCTCGGCCAGGCCCTTGGCCAATGCGCCGCTGCGGACCAGATCGGTTGCGATCACCATGTCCGGGTGGAAATAGCGATCTTCCTGCAGCATCGGCACCTGTGCACGCAGCGTGGCGCGCACGTTTTCCAGTGCCTTGCTGGAGCGCAGCGGCGCATGGAAGTCGCAGCCCTGCGCAGCGGCCAGCAGCTCGATGCCGATCACGTTGGCCGCGTTCTCGGCCATCTGCATCAGGCGGCGTGCACCGTGCGCGGCCATCGACACGTGGTCTTCCTGGTTGGCCGAGGTGGGAATCGAATCGACGCTGGCCGGGTACGCGCGCTGCTTGTTTTCCGACACCAGTGCAGCGGCGGTCACCTGTGGAATCATGAAGCCGGAGTTCAAACCCGGACGCGGGGTCAGGAAGGCCGGCAGGCCGGACAGCGCAGGGTCGACCAGCATCGCCAGGCGGCGCTCGCTGATCGAACCGATTTCGCACACGGCCATCGCCAGCATGTCGGCGGCAAAGGCCACCGGCTCGGCGTGGAAGTTGCCGCCGGACAGCGCCTCACCGGTGTCGGTGAACACCAGCGGGTTGTCGGACACGCCGTTGGCTTCGATTTCCAGCGTGGTAGCAGCCTGGCGCAGGATGTCCAGCGCCGCGCCCATCACCTGCGGTTGGCAGCGCAGGCAGTACGGGTCCTGCACGCGCACGTCGTTGTCGCGGTGCGATTCGCGGATACCCGAATCCTGCATCAGCGTGCGCAGGGTGGCGGCGGTGGCGATCTGCCCACGCTGGCCACGCAGCGCATGGATACGCGGATCGAACGGCGTATCCGAGCCCTTGGCCGCTTCCACAGACAGCGCGCCGGTGACCAGTGCGGCCTGGAACACGGTTTCGATCTCAAACAGGCCGGCCAGTGCGTACGCAGTGGAGAACTGGGTGCCGTTGAGCAGGGCCAGGCCTTCCTTCGCGCCCAGTTCCACCGGCTGCAGGCCGGCGCGAGCCAGTGCGTCCATGGCGGGCAGGCGTTCTTCGCCGACGAAGGCCTCGCCGACGCCGATCATCACGCTGGCCAGATGCGAGAGCGGTGCCAGATCGCCCGAGGCACCGACCGAGCCCTGCGCCGGCACCACCGGCAGCACGCCCTTCACCAGCATTGCTTCCAGCAGCAGCAGCGTTTCCTCGCGCACGCCGGAAGCACCCTGGGCCAGGCTGACCAGCTTCAATGCCATCATCAGCCGCACCACATTCGCCGGCATCGGCTCGCCCACGCCCGCGGCATGCGAGAGCACGATGTTCCGCTGCAGGGTGRCCAGGTCCTCGCGTTCGATGCGCACGCTGGCCAGCTTGCCGAAACCGGTGTTGATGCCATACACCGGTGCGCCCTTGGCGACGATGGCAGCCACCGTTGCGGCACTGGCGCGCACCGCCGGCAACGCGGCCGGGTCAAGCGACAGCGGCGCACCGCGATACGCCTGCCGCCACTGGGCGAGGGTGACATGGCCGGGGCGAAGAACCAGGGTGTTGCTCATGTGTTGCTCCAGGAGGCAGGCAGGTCGGGCTGTCCGCGCACCACGCGCGCGTGCAGCGGGTTGAATCCAATGCGATAGACCAGGTCGGCGGGGGCGTCGATGTCCCAGATCGCCAGGTCGCAGTCCATGCCGACGGCCAGGCGGCCGATGCGCTCGCCATGGCCCAGCGCACGCGCCGCTTCACGGGTGAAGCCGGCGATGCACTCGTCCACGGTCAGGCGGAACAGGGTGGCGCCCATGTTCATTGCCAGCAGCGGGCTGGTCAGCGGCGAAGTGCCGGGGTTGCTGTCGGTGGCCAGTGCCAGCGGCACGCCGGCCGCACGCAGCGCGGCGATCGGCGGCAGGGTGGTATCACGGGTGAAGTAGAACGCGCCCGGCAACAGCACGGCGACGGTACCGGCGGCGGCCATCGCGGAAATGCCGGCGTCGTCCAGATGTTCGATATGGTCGGCCGACAGCGCACCGAAACCGGCCGCCAGTTCGGCGCCATGCTGGTTGCTCAGCTGTTCGGCATGGATCTTGATCGCCAGCCCATGCGCACGCGCAGCTTCGAATACCTGACGGGCCTGCGCCGGCGAGAACGCGATGTTCTCGCAGAAGATGTCCACGGCCTCGGCCAGGCCTTCTGCAGCGATGGCCGGAATCATCACCTCGCACACCTCATCGGTGTATTCCTGCGCCTCGCGACCGGGCGGCACCGCGTGCGCACCGAGGAAGGTCGGCACCACGTTCACCCGGCATTCCTCGCCCAGCGCGCGTGCCACCTGCAGCTGCTTGCGCTCGTCCTGCAGGGTCAGGCCGTAACCGGATTTGATTTCGATGGTGGTCACGCCTTCGGCACGCATCGCCAGCAGGCGCGGGCGGCTCTCGCGTGCCAACTGCTCTGGCGAGGCAGCACGGGTGGCGCGCACCGTAGAGACGATACCGCCACCGGCACGGGCGATCTCGGCATAGCTCACGCCCTGCAGGCGCTGCTCGAATTCGTTGGCGCGGTTGCCGGCGTAGACCAGGTGGGTGTGGCAATCGATCAGACCGGGCGAGATCCATCGGCCTTCGCCGTCGATGCGGGTGGTCGGCTGCAGATGGGCATCGCTGCCGGCGGGGCCGACATGCACGATGCGGCCATCGGTGGCGGCCAGTACTCCATCGCGCAGGACACCCAGGCCCTCGCCATCGAGGGTCATCAGGTGGACGTTGGACCAGAGGGTATCGACGTGCATGGCATCCACAACGCAGCTGTGCTTATATGTCTATACAATATAGGCGTCCAATTCGGGTTGTCCAGCCATGTCCGATTCGCGTCCCGCGCACTCCTTCCATGCCGCCCACGCCCTGCTGGCCGACGGCTGGGCCGCCGACGTCCGCCTGCAGGTGCAGGACGGGCGCATCGCCGAGGTCACGCGTGGGCAGGCTGCGCAGCAAGGCGATGCCCGCGTGGGCATCCTGGTGCCGGGCCTGCCAAACCTGCACAGCCACGCCTTCCAGCGCGGCATGGCCGGCCTGACCGAGATCGGTGGCGGCGACGGCGACAGTTTCTGGAGCTGGCGCGAACTGATGTACCGCTTCCTGGCCCATCTGCGCCCGGACGCAGTGCAGGCCATCGCCGCCCAGGCCTACATGGAAATGCTGGAAAGCGGCTTCACCCGCGTCGGCGAATTCCATTACCTGCACCACGATGCCGATGGCCGCCCCTACGCCGATCGCGCCGAGATGAGCGCGCAGATTGCAGCTGCAGCCGCGCAGACCGGCATCGGCCTGACCCTGCTGCCGGTGTTCTATGCACACGCCGATTTCGGTGGGGCGCCGCCGAACCCGGCACAGCGCCGCCTCATCCATGACGTAGACGGGTTCGCGCAGCTGCTTGATGGCGCCCGCACCGCGCTGGCCACGCTGCCCGATGCGGTGCTCGGCATCGCCCCGCACAGCCTGCGCGCGGTGACGGGCGAGGAGCTGAGCGCACTGCTGCCGCTGACCGATGGCCCGATACACATCCATATTGCCGAGCAGGTGCGCGAGGTCGAGGCCTGCCTGGCGTGGAGTGGCCGGCGACCGGTGCAGTGGCTGTACGAGCATGCCCCTGTCGATGCGCGCTGGTGCCTGGTGCACGCCACCCACATCACCGACGACGAGCGCGCGCAGATGGTCGCCAGCAACGCCGTGGCCGGGCTGTGCCCGATCACCGAGGCCAACCTGGGCGACGGCCTGTTCCCGATGCAGGCCTTCGCGCGCGAGGGCGGGCGCTTCGGTGTCGGCTCCGATTCCAACGTGCTGATCGATGCCGCAGAAGAGCTGCGCCTGCTGGAGTACGGCCAGCGCCTGACCCTGCGGGGTCGCAACGTGTTGGCCCCGGATGCCGGCCGCAGCACCGGGCGCTTCCTGTTCGAGGGTGCGCTGCAGGGCGGTGCCCAGGCGCTGGGTGTGGCCGCCGGCCTGCATGTAGGTGCCAGCGCAGACATGGTTGAACTGGACGCCGCGCACCCCGCGTTGCAGGCGCGACACGGTGACGCATGGCTTGACAGCTGGGTGTTCGCCGCACGTAATGGCGCGCTGCGATCGGTCTGGCGCCATGGCCGCCAGTGCGTGGCCGACGGCCGCCACCTGCAGCGCGAGGCCATCACCAGCGCTTTCGCCGCTGCCCTGCGTGGCGTGCTGGGCTGATCGCCTCCCACCATCGAGACTCCACCACGTGAAGGCCAGCAAGTCCGCCACGCTCAACCAGCGCATCCGCAGCGACCTGGAAAGCCGCATCCTCAGCGGAGAGTGGGCGCCGGGCTTCCGCATTCCGTACGAGCACGAGCTGATGGAGCAGTACGGGTGCTCGCGCATGACGGTGAACAAGGTGCTGACGGCGCTGGCCGAGAGCGGCATGATCGAGCGCCGCCGCCGAGCGGGCTCCTTCGTGGCTCGGCAGCCACCGCACCTGGAGCAGGTGGCGCTGGAGATCCCGGACATAGCGATGGAGGTCGGCTCGCGCGGACATCAATACGGCTACCGGCTGCTGCAGCGTGAACTGCGCCTGGCCGAGGCAGCCAATGCCGGCGAAGTGGAGTTGGCCGGCAGTGAGCAGTTGCTGGCGATGCGCTGCCTGCATCTGGCCGATGGCCGGCCGCTGGCGCTGGAGCATCGCCTGATCAGCCCGGTCGGCGTGCCCGAGGTGCTGGAGGTGGATTTCAGCACCACGGCGCCGGGCAGCTGGTTGCTGCAGAACGTGTCGTGGACGCGCGCCCAGCACCGCATCAGCGCCTGGGGCGCCGATGCGCCCACCGCCAAGCTGCTGGACGTGAAGCCCGGTACCGCCTGCCTGGTGATCGAGCGCCTGACCTGGCGCGGCGAACAGCCGATCACCCGCGTGCGTCAGATGTTCCTGGGTGATGCCTGGGATCTGGTCGCCCGTTTCGCGCCTGGGACGCGATAGGGGCGAACCCACGCTCGGCTTCTTCCCAGGGCGCTTTCAGCCAAGCGGGAATGAATCGCCGTGAGTAGATCCACGCCATGCGTGGATGCGGTGACGAGCAGCCGAGCGAGCTCGGCACCATCACGCCTCAGCCCATCAATACGTCGCGCACTGCCGCCAGCGCACCGGCTCATCCACGCCGGGGCGGGCGTTGAGCTGCACGCGCACGTTGCGCAGGGCAGGGTAGCGCAGCACTTCCTGGCAAACACGCGGCCACACGGTTTCCAGTTCGCCGGTGCGGTTGATCGCCAGCGTCTGTCGGGTCAGCCAGACACCGCTGGCGATGCCGGATTGCCCGGCCAGCGCGCGGGCCAGTTCAGCCTGGTAGCGGTCCAGCGTGGCGGTGTCGGGGTTGGGATTGCTGCGCGCGTCGTCGCCATTCTGCGCCGCGGCTGCGGCGACCATGGGAGCGGGCGCATTCGCGGCGCTTTCCGGCGCGGCGGGCGTCGGCACAGGACGTGCAGCCGGCGGCGCTACAGGTGCAACGGCCGGTGCTGGGACCGAGTCCGCCTGTTCCGGGCGCAGGCCCTGCAGGCCAAGCCCGACCAGCAGGCCCAGCGTCACTGAGGCCAGTGCGGCAATGGCGATGCGGCGCAGCGCCTCATGGCGGGCGATGGCGCGCACGCGGGTCTCAACATCGGCCGGCAGGTAGGGCTGCAGCAGTGGCCACAGGCGCGGACCATCGATTACTTCCACTGCCTGCTTTTCCGCAGCGCCCAGGCCATCGCGTTCAACCCGGCCTTCGGTGATCAGCATGCCGCCCTTGGCGCCTGCCAGCCGCGCGGCAGCACCCAGTTCGTTCACCGCAGCGGTGCCGATGCGATAGGCCAGGCCGTGCTTGCACGACACCCGCCAGTTGTTCGGACCATCGCTGAGCAGGAAATCGCTGCTCGGCTCGCGGCTTTCCTCGCTCGGATCCTGCAGTTCACGCAGGCCGCGCTGCTCGCGCAGCATGCGCTTGATCAGCGTGGAAAACTCACGCCAGTGCATGCCCGCCAGAGCCTGCAGGCCCAGTTGCATTTCGGTACGTCGACGCTTGAACCACCACAGGTACACGGTGGCCAGGGTGCAGGTAAGCAGGGCCGACAGCAGGGCCAGAATCCAGGGAAGCATGCAGGGCGACGACGGAAGGGGCGAAAACGGAAGCCCACAGTGTAAAGGGCGGACCGGTTGATTGCGTCAGGGTGTTCCCGACAACAACCGTGATGCAGCCCGCAGATCCGCACGCGCCAGACACGAAAAAACCCGCCAATCCTGAAGCCGTGAGGGGAGGGAACAAACGGCAGCCGAAGCGATTGGCGGGTTCTACGCGATTGTCAACGAAAATTTATTGCGTTGCAACAAAGGCGGTTCAGGGCGTGCTGCCCGGCGACTGATGGCTGCCCGGCGAGGGGGCGTCCACGTCGGTGGAGGCACGGTGTTCGAGCTTGGCCAGGCGCGCGGTCAGGGCATCGATGCGGGCTTCCAGCGCGGTCACCTGATCGGCGGTCGGCACGTGCAGTCGCTTGAGTACGCCCTGCACCTGGTCGTCGAAGGCCTTGTTGACCTTGTCCCAGGTTCCGGACGCCTTCTCGCGGGCTTCGTCCAGCGAGTGCTCGACGTTGTCGCGCCAGCCCGGTTCCTGCTCGCCGCTGCGTTCACGGCGGCGGGCTTCCCAGGCTTCGCCTTCCTTCACCAGGCCATCGAAGAACCGGCCTCCCTCTGCCTGCGCGCGCCCCAGGGCGCCCAAACCAGCCAGCCAGACCTGCTGTGCCGAATCGCTCAGCTTGCGCGAAAAGCGCTCTGCCTGGTCGCCGAAGCCGGCATCGTCGTCGCGGCGATCGTCATTCTCGTAACGGTTCATTGCATTCCCCGTGGGAGTTGGGCCTATCCCGAGAGTAGCGCGGCGCGCCGTTGCTGGGCCGTGATGGCCGCAGCGCAGATTCAGCCCAGCTTTTCCTTCAACACGCGCTGGATCTCGCTTTCGACCATGCCCTTCATTGCCGACAGCAGGAAGCCCAGCTTGGCCGTGACCCGTACCGCGCCCGGCTGCAGTTCGATCGCACCGTCCACGCCACTGCCGGAGAAATTCAGCACGTCGGCGGCCCACGACGACTTCAGGCCGAAGCGTTCGCCCAGCTTGGCGGCAACCTGCTCGATCGCTTCACGTGCCTGGGTGTCGGGCAGGGTGTGGGCGTGGCGGACATCGATGGTGGACATGCAGGCTCCTGGCGCAGGGCGGGGATCAATTGAGAGGGCGAGCATTGTGCGCATCGACGGCGCCCACGCCAAGCGCTCATCGCAGGTTCTTCTTCGTGGGCGGCCAACCTGCTAGTCTGCGCCGCGTGCAGAACCTGCTAGTTCACTTCAGTCAACAACAACAGCCCGACCAGCCGCTGCGGCCCGGGGTGCAGCGCATCGTGCGCCAGGCAAACGGCAGCGTGCGCCTCGGTGATGCCGGCAACGGCGCGCTGCTGCTTGCGCAGTTCTGCATGGACGACCGCGGCCTCTGGCTGCAGGTCGGCAACGGTATCCGTGGCATCCATGTGAATGGTCGCCCGGTGCGGCGCATGGCCCTGCTGAGGGCGGGCGACGCGGTCTACGTCGATGGCGTGGAAATGGTCCTGCAGGGCGAGGTCGACACCCTGCTGCAGGCACCGGCGCCGGCAGCCAGCGTCGAAGGCAGCGGTGACGAGCAGCGCCTGCTGCGCGGTGTGGGCGGCCTGCACCACGGCCGCAGCTACCCCCTGTCGCGCGCGCGGGTGATCGGCCGTGGCAGCGATGTCGACATCGAGATCGATGAGCCCGCCTTCGCCGAACAGCACGCGCGGGTGGAAGTCCACGGCGAGCGGGTACTGCTGCGCGACCTGGGCAGTGCCGATGGCACCCGGGTCAACGGCGTTGCCGTACGCCACTGCTGGCTGCAGGCCGGCGACCAGGTCGTGTTCGACGGCCAGCACCGGTTCGTGCTGGAAGTGCCGCACGACCCGCGCCGGCGACCGCCACTGGCCGATGACGAAGGCAGCGACGAAGCCGAACAGGCACCGGTGGTGCCGGTCGCCCCGCGTCGGGTGCGGCGCTGGCCGTGGCTGCTGGGCAGTGCGTTGCTGCTGGCAGCCGTGCTCAGCCTGCTGCTCTGGTTCGGCGCGCGCTGAATTCGTTCCGCCGGGCATGGCCCGGCRCTACCAGAGCCGCCGTGCCAATGGATACGGATGCAACCAAATTTCCCTTGCGCCACTAGGCCGCAAGGCTGGTGCAGTGCGGCATACTAGGGGTCTTGCCCCACAGGTGTGCCATGACGCGCGCGTTCAACTTCAGTGCCGGCCCTGCAACGTTGCCGGAATCGGTCCTGCGCCAGGCGCAGGCGGAAATGCTGGACTGGCACGGTAGCGGTGCCTCCATCGTGGAAATGAGCCATCGCGGTCCGGAGTTCATGTCCGTGGCCGCCGAGGCCGAGGCCGACCTGCGTCGCCTGCTCGACATTCCCGAGGACTATGCGGTGCTGTTCCTGCCCGGTGGCGCCACCACCCAGCAGGCGTTGATCCCGCTCAACTTCGCCAGCCCCGGCCAGCGTGCCGACTACGTGGTCACCGGCCACTGGGGCAAGACCGCAGTCAAGCAGGCCAGCCCCTACGTGGACGTCAACATCGCCGCCAGCAGCGAGGCCGAAGGGTATCGCCAGCTGCCCGAGCGCGCCGGTTGGCAGCTCTCTCCCGACGCCGCGTACGTGCACATCACTGCCAACGAGACCATCCACGGCGTCGAGTTCCGTGATGTGCCCGAGACCGGCAACGTGCCGCTGGTGGCCGACTTCAGTTCGTCCATCGCCAGCGAGCCGCTGGACGTGCGCCGCTACGGTGTCATCTATGCCGGTGCGCAGAAGAACCTGGGCCCGGTCGGCATCGCGGTGATGATCATCCGTCGCGACCTGCTGGAGCGTACTGGCCAGCCACGCGCGGACATCTTCGATTACCGCTCGCACGTCGCCCGCGATTCCATGCTCAACACCCCGCCCACCTGGAACTGGTACCTGGCCGGACTGGTGTTCAAGTGGATGCTGGCCGAAGGTGGCGTGGTCGAGTTCGCCAAGCGCAACGCCGCCAAGGCCGCGCTGGTGTACGGCGCCATTGATGCCTCCGGCGGCTTCTATCGCAACGAGGTCGCCCATTCGGCGCGCTCGCGGATGAACATCCCGTTCTTCCTGCCCAGCACCGACCTGGATGCCCGTTTCGTCGCCGATGCCAAGGCCGCCGGCCTGCTGGCGCTGAAGGGTCACAAGGTGGTCGGTGGCATCCGCGCCTCGCTTTACAACGCCATGCCGCTGGCCGGGGCGGAGGCGCTGGTCGCCTTCATGGCCGATTTCCAGCAGCGTCACGGCTGAGCAATGAACGGCGCGCATCGTCGGGTGCGCGCCCCGCAACAAGGAATTCCGATGGCAAGCAAACCCAGCAAGAAGGCGTCGAAGAAGGCCGAGCCGGCCAAGGACAGCGCCACTTCCAAGCCCAAGGGCAAGTCGAAGGCAACCGCGGTGCCGACCCTGGCGCCACTGGCACTGGCCGATGTGCGTTCGAAGATCGACCAGATCGACCGTGACATCCAGAGCCTGATCGCCGAACGCGCACAGTTCGCCCACCAGGTCGGCAAGGCCAAGGGCAAGCTCGCCGCTGCCGTCGACTACTACCGCCCCGAGCGCGAGGCGCAGGTGCTGCGCATGGTGGTGGATCGCAACGAAGGCCCGCTCAGCGATGAGCTGCTGGTGCACGTCTACCGCGAAATCATGTCGGCCTGCCTGGCCCAGCAGGAGCCGTTGAAGATCGGCTACCTCGGTCCGGAAGGTACCTTCAGCCAGCAGGCCGTGCTCAAGCACTTCGGCCGCTCGGCGCTGGGCCTGCCGATGGCCAGCATCGAAGAAGTGTTCCAGGAAGTGGAAGCGGGCAACGCTGATTTCGGCGTGGTGCCGGTGGAAAACTCGGGGCAGGGCACCATCCAGATCACCCTGGACATGTTCCTTACCTCCAACCTGAAGATCTGCGGCGAAGTGGAACTGCGCGTGCAGCAGTACCTGATGTCGCGCAGTGGCCGCATCGAGGACATCGAACGCGTCTACGGCCATCCGCAGTCGTTCATGCAGACCTCGGCATGGATGCGCGCCAACCTGCCCAAGGCCGAGAAGATCCCGGTGGCCAGCAACGCCGAAGGTGCGCGCCGTGCGCGCAACGCCGACGATGCAGCGGCCATTGGCGGCGAGAGCGCCGGCCATGTGTACGGCCTGAAGAAGGTCGTCACCAAGCCGATCCAGAACGATGCCGACAACACCACCCGTTTCCTGGTGGTGGGGCGCAACATCTTCCCGACCTCTGGCCATGATCGCACCTCGGTGCTGGTGTTCATCCATGACAAGCCGGGCGCGCTGTTCGATGTGCTCAGCCCGTTCGCGCGCCATGGCATCAGCATGAACCGCATCGAGTCGCGCCCCTCGCACCACGGCAAGTGGGAATACGGCTTCTTCATCGACCTGGCCGGTCACATCGACGACGCGCCGATGCAGGCCGCACTTGCCGAACTGGAAGCGCACTCGGCGCAGATCAAGGTGCTTGGCTCCTATCCGGTAGCCGTGCCCTGATCCCTGCTGCGGCGGCTGCGGCCGCCGCCCCTGATGCACCGCCGGCGAGCCGGCGTTTACGGAACCATTCAACGATGAGCAACGCGCAGCACTGGATCGCCCGCAAGGGCCAGCCCCTGCAGGGCAGCCTGACCATTCCCGGCGACAAGTCGGTCTCGCACCGCTCGGTGATGTTCGCCGCGCTGGCCGATGGCACCTCGCATATCGAAGGCTTCCTGGAAGGCGAAGACACCCGCGCCACCGCGCGCATCTTCAGCCAGCTGGGCGTGCGCATCGAAACCCCCAGTGCGTCGCAGCGCATCGTGCACGGCGTCGGCATCGATGGCCTGCAGGCACCCAGCGCACCGCTCGACTGTGGCAATGCCGGCACCGGCATGCGCCTGCTGGCCGGCCTGCTGGCCGGTCAGGCATTCGACTGCACGCTGGTCGGCGACGAATCGTTGTCCGGCCGTCCGATGCGCCGCGTCACCGGTCCGCTGTCGCAGATGGGCGCGAAGATCGACACCGAGGAAGACGGCACGCCGCCGCTGCACGTGCATGGCGGGCAGACGCTGCACGGCATCGACTTTGCCTCGCCGGTGGCCAGTGCGCAGATCAAGTCCGCCGTGCTGCTGGCCGCCCTGTACGCGCACGGCGAAACCAGCGTGACCGAACCGCACCCGACCCGCGACTACACCGAGCGCATGCTGTCCGCGTTCGGCGTGGACATCGCGTTCTCGCCGGGCAACGCCCGCCTGCGTGGTGGCCAGCGCCTGCGCGCGACCGATATCGTGGTGCCGGCCGACTTCTCCTCGGCCGCGTTTTTCCTGGTCGCGGCCAGCATCATTCCCGGCTCCGAACTGCGCCTGAAGCAGGTCGGCCTCAATCCGCGCCGTACCGGCCTGCTGCACGCGCTGCGCCTGATGGGCGCGGACATCACCGAACAGAACCCGGCAGAGCAGGGCGGCGAACCGGTGGCCGATCTGCTGGTGCGTTACGCGCCGCTGAAGGGTGCGCGCATTCCCGAGGAGCTGGTGCCGGACATGATCGACGAGTTCCCGGCATTGTTCGTGGCCGCTGCTGCCGCCGAAGGCCAGACCGTGGTGACCGGCGCCGCCGAGCTGCGGGTGAAGGAATCCGATCGCCTGGCCGCGATGGCGACCGGCCTGCGCGCGCTGGGCATGCAGGTGGACGAAACCGAAGATGGTGCCACCCTGCACGGGGGCGTATCGCTGGGCAGTGGCACCATTGAAAGCCACGGTGATCATCGCATCGCAATGGCCTTCGCCATTGCCGGCCAGATCAGCCATGGTGAAGTGCGCATCAACGACATCGCCAACGTCGCAACGTCCTTCCCGGATTTCGACGGACTGGCTCGCAGCGCCGGCTTCAACCTGGCCTGATCGGGGGGAGTGCCGGCCGCTGGCCGGCATCTCGCGCGTCCCGCCAAAGGTTCATGGGGTTGACTGCGCGACACGATAGCAGCGTCGGTCACGTTGCCACGCGTATCCACGTTCAAGCTGGCAACCACGCTGCCCTGCACGCCACTGCGCAGCGCGGCGGCCGGATAGTTCGGCTTGCTGTTGCTGGCCAGCGGACGCGCCTCACGGTTGCGTGCGGCCGGGGCTGCCTTGCGCTCGCTCTGCGCGGGCGCGGCCTGTCGCGCAGCCGGTGCAGGCGCGGTGGCAACCGGCGTTTCCGTGGCCGGCAGCATGCGCTCGCTTACCGGCGCAGGCGCAACGTCGTCATGGCTGGAGAAACGCAGCCAGACCAGTGCCGCGGCGAACATCGCCACGATCAGGGCCAGCCACAGCCAAGGGGAGGTCGAGCGCGGCTCGAGCGCGCCATCCTGCTGCAGTTGCGGCGAATGAAGGTTCTCGTGGGTGGTGGCAGTCATCGCAAACTCCTCACGTCAGTAACGACGCCCAGAGTGTTGCCCGAGGCGGCGTCGCAGCGTGTCAGCATTGCGTCAACGCGACCTGCAAGGTTCAGCTTTTCTGCGGGGAAGCGTTCAGTTACTGCGGCTTGAAGTCGAACGGCACTTCAATGCTGCCGGGTACCGGCTGGCCATTGCTGACTGCGGGGCTGAAGCGCCAGCGACGCACCGCGTCCGTCGCTGCACGGTCCAGTTCGCGCGAACCGCTGCGCTGGATCACCGTCACGTTGTTCGGGTAGCCGGTGGCGTCCACCTCCACCCGCACCACCACGCTGCCCGCTTCACCGCGTCGCAGGGCGGCGGCCGGGTAGGCCGGCGGCGGCGACTGGCCGGCAATCGGCATCGGCTGCGCATTGGCGGTTGCCGGTGCCGCAGTACCCGGCGCGGCCGGAGCGGGTTCAACCGTGGCCGGTGGCGGGGGCGGGGCGGTTTCCACCAGCTTCGGCGCATCTTCCTCGTCCGGCACCGGGGCCGGCTTGGCGTCTGGCATGTCGCTGGAACCGGCCGCCGCGGCCAGTGGTTCGGGCAGCGGTTCCACCTGGGCGGTTTCCTGCGGCGTCTGCGCGGCCGGGTCGGCACGGAAGAATTCCTTGTCGCGTCCGGTCAGCCAAACCAGCACGAACAGCAGGATGCCCACGCCGAAGGCGATGCCGGCGATCTTCAGGGCGTTGCGCGGGATATGCACGGTGAACGACTTGGCAGGCGACGGACGGGGAGCAGACATGGACCAGACCAGTACGGAATGCCTCGATTCTGCCACGGCCGGAATGAACCGGGCGGCAGAATTCCGTATAACAGGCGATAATCCCGTTCCTGTTACCCACCACGACGCCTGCCATGCTTGATCCAGCCCTGCTCCGCCACCAGCCCGCCGACCTCGCCGAACGCCTGCGCACCAGCCGCGGCTTCGAGCTCGACGTGTCTGCCCTGGAGTCACTGGAGGCCGATCGCAAGCGCATCCAGGTGCGGACCCAGGAGCTGCAGAGCCTGCGCAACAGCCGTTCCAAGGCTATCGGCCAGGCCAAGGCCAAGGGCGAAGACGTTTCGGCCATCATGGCCGAGGTCGCCGCGTTCGCCGATGAGCTGAAGGCCTCGGAAGTGGCCCTGGACGAGCTGCGCGAGAAGATCGACACGATCTCCATGGGCATCCCGAACATTCCCGCCGATGACGTACCGGCCGGCGCCGACGAGAGCGAGAACGTCGAGCAGTCGCGCTGGGGTACCCCGCGCCAGTTCGATTTCAAGGTGCTCGACCACGTCGAACTGGGCGCCCGCAACAAGTGGCTGGACGGCGAGACCGCCGCCAAGCTGTCCGGTTCGCGCTTCACCGTGCTGCGTGGCCCGATCGCCCGCCTGCATCGCGCCCTGGCCCAGTTCATGCTCGACCTGCACAGCGGCGAGCACGAGTACCAGGAAACCAACGTGCCGGTGATCGTCAACGCCGACAGCCTGTACGGCACCGGCCAGCTGCCCAAGTTCGAAGAGGACATGTTCATCACCCAGCTGGGTGAGCAGAAGCGTTACCTCATCTCGACCTCGGAAATCTCGCTGACCAATATTGCCCGCGACGAGATCCTCGACGCCGAGCGCCTGCCGCTGCGCATGACCGCCCATTCGCTGTGCTTCCGTTCCGAAGCCGGCAGCGGTGGCCGCGACGTGCGCGGCATGATCCGCCAGCATCAGTTCGAGAAGGTCGAGCTGGTTTCGATCTGCCGCCCGGAAGACAGCGACGCCGAACACCAGCGCATGACCCGCTGCGCCGAAGTGGTGCTGGAAAAGCTGGGCCTGCCGTACCGCAAGGTGCTGCTGTGCACCGGCGACATGGGCTTCTCGGCCATCAAGACCTACGACCTGGAAGTCTGGCTGCCGTCGCAGGAGACCTACCGCGAGATTTCCTCGTGCTCGAACTGTGGCGACTTCCAGGCCCGTCGCATGCAGGCCCGCTGGCGCAACCCGGCCACCGGCAAGCCGGAGCTGGCACACACCCTGAACGGCTCGGGCGTGGCCGTCGGCCGCGCGATGATCGCGGTGATGGAGAATTACCAGAACGCCGACGGCAGCATCACCGTGCCTGAAGCCCTGCGCCCGTACATGGGCGGTATCGAAACCATTGGCTGAACCCGGTAGATGCCATGCTTGCATGGCACTGCTCTGGCTTTGGTGGGTGCCATGCCTGCATGGCACCTCATCCACGCATGGCGTGGATCTACTGACGCGGTGCTGCATCCACGCATGGCGTGGATCTACTGAGGCGGTGCGGCATCCGCGCATGGCGTGGATCTACTGAGGCGGTGTGGCATCCGCGCATGGCGTGGATCTACTGAGGCGGTGCGGCATCCGCGCATGGCGTGGATCTACTGAGGCGGTGCGGCATCCACACATGGCGTGGATCTACTGGCGCGATGCTGCATCCAGGCGCTGGGGCTTAGGGCTTTGCAGTAGATCCACGCCATGCGTGGATGCCGCAATCCATCAACCTGCTATGCGCAGCTTCTCCAGCGGTACCCAACCGGCCTCGCCAGCTGCCGGCACACACCACGCCCACCCATTGAGCGTGCGCACGCCGCGCAGGTGCTGCCCCGGGTCCACATCAAGCTCCCGTGCGCAGTAATCCTCCGTGGCAAACGCGCCACCCTGCGCATCGCGACCGATCACCGGCGCCGGCACGAACCCCGGCTGCTGTCCCTCGGCCTCGCACAGAAACCAGTCCTCCCAACCCTCGGGCCCCTCATAACGTTCGCCCACCACCAGTGCCTGGCCACGGTGCAGGGTGATCGGATGCGGAAATTCGCTGCGGTGCGCAGCCATCACGATGTAGTTCATCGGCCCATGGTGGCAAAAAAAAGCGGCCCCGCAAAAGCAGGGCCGCCAGGGTGGGCCGGGATGGGGGAGGGAATCCCGGCCCGCGTTCAGCACCCAGACGAGGGAGAGAGGCGCCGAACGCTGGAACGCGTTACGCCGCTGCCACTTCCGCCGGCTCATGCGACGGCAGAGCTGCCAGTGCACCGGCAATGGCGTCTTCGCGATGCTGCGGCGAATAGGCGATGCCCTCGGCACGCACGAACTCGATGTCGTTGATGCCCCAGAAGGCAAACGTCTGGCGCAGGAACGGCTCCTGGAAGTCCGCCGGCGAATCGGTGTAGATGCCGCCACGGCTGCTGACCACGATCACCCGCTTGCCACCGGCCAGGCCCACCGGGCCGTTCTCGGTGTACTTGAAGGTGCGCCCGGCCACCGCCACGCGGTCGATCCAGGCCTTCAGGGTGGAGGGCACGCTGAAGTTGTACATCGGCGCGCCGATCACCACGATGTCGGCAGCCAGGAACTGCTCGAGCACCTGTTCAGCATCGGCAGCCTCGGCGGCATCGGTCTTGGCCAGCGAACCGCTGCGCAGATGCGGTACCGGATTGGCGTCAAGATCGCGATAATCAACCTGCAGGCCGTCGATCTGCTGCTTGAACTGGGCCACCACGGCGGCGGTCAGGTGGCGGGAGACGGAGTTGTCGCCAAGCACGCTGGCGTCGATGTGCAGAAGCTTCATGGCAGTACCTATGTTCGGGAGAGGTGGCGGACTTGCCGCCGACGGAGAGAACAATAGGTTGTTGCAAGGGCGGGATAAAGGTGGTTGAATGCCACTTATTGTTCTACTAATGGAACTCGGGTATGCATGACCTGAATGATCTCTACTACTTCGCGATGGTGGTCGACCACGGCGGTTTTGCCGCCGCCGAGCGCGCACTGGGCATCCCCAAGTCGCGCCTGAGCCGCCGCATCAGCCAGCTGGAAACCGACCTGGGCGTGCGCCTGCTGCAGCGCTCCACGCGGCGTTTTGCTGTCACCGACGTCGGTACCAGCGTGCACCGCCACGCCCAGACCATGCTGGCCGAGGCGCAGGCCGCGCGCGAGGTGGTGGACCGCCTCAGCGCCGAGCCACGCGGCCTGGTGCGCGCCAGCGTGCCGGTCTCGCTGGCGCAGATGCAGCTGCCCAAGCTGCTGCCCAAGTTCCTGGAGCAGTACCCGAAGGTGCGGCTGCAGCTGAACATCAGCAACCGCCGCGTGGACATCATCAACGAAGGCTACGACGTCGCCCTGCGCGTGCGTTCGCGTCTGGACGACGACGGCAGTCTGGTGATGCGCAGCTTTGGCCAGGTGCAGGAACTGCTGGTGGCCAGCCCGAAGTACCTGGACCGCGCCGGTCGCCCGAAGGACCCGGAAGAGCTGGCCAACCACGTAACCCTCAGCATCAGCGAAGACGAAGCGCGCCAGCGCTGGGAACTGCACGGACCGGAAGGCGCGGTGCGCCGGGTGGACCTGCAGCCGCGCGTGGCTGGTTTCGACTTCCCGCTGCTGCAGAGCATGGTGAAGGACGGCTTCGGCATCACCATGCTGCCGGAAACCGTCTGCGCCGATGCCGTGCGCAACGGCGAGCTGGAAGTGGTGCTGCCGGACTGGTCGCTTCCGCAGGGCGTGTGCCATGCCGTGTTCGCCTCGCGTCGCGGCCTGCTGCCGGCGGTGCGGGTATTCATCGACTTCCTGGCCGAACACCTGCCGCCGCAGCTGGAGGCCTCGCGCCTGGATTGCGGTGGCGCCTGCGAGAAGGCCAAGGAGCGGATCAAGGCCAGTGCGCTGGGTGCGTTGGCGGTGGACGCGGGCTGAGGGTTGCCTCCTAAGGAACAACGGTCTTGGGCAAATCGCCCGGCCGTGCGAGAATGCGTGCCCGGCCAGCAGGCTGGGCCGATACGGAGAGATGGCCGAGCGGTTTAAGGCACCGGTCTTGAAAACCGGCGAAGGGTTAAACCTTCCGTGGGTTCGAATCCCACTCTCTCCGCCAGCTTTTTCAAAAAGCCCCTGGAAACAGGGGTTTTTGTTGTCGCCGCAGCTGCGCGCCCATCGGACCGTCAGATCAGCATGCGCCCCTGATGTATGCACGCGCGCGTGGATGAGGCCGGGTGCGCTTACCCACGAAAACCACCTTTCGGCTTGCTATGGCACAACGGGTAACTGGAGCATGACCTGAAAGGCCCATGCGGTCCCGTTCTGTCGACAAACACCCCCACCTTGCATACGGGGCAGCGCTCGTCGTTGATAGCCGTCCCTGAAATCCCGGTGACCTCTACGGCACCTTCGTTCACCAGCTCGTCCAGGAACGGTGAGTGCTTCCCCTGCAGAGTGAACATCGCAACCGACCGTCGCGCACGCGTCAGCGCGACATAGAACAACCGTCGTTCTTCGCTCAGTGGATAAGTATCACCATCCGGCATTGCCAGGGAAAGCACCGGGTCATCCGAGCGTAGGCTCGGGAAGCTGCGATTGATCATGCCCGGCAGGATCACGTAGTCCGCCTCGCGCCCCTTCGATCGATGTGCTGTGAGGAACTCGACATCCATCGTGCTGCCGAAGGTCGTCTTCCAATCCGAAGGCACTGCACCGCGATCCGCGCGGTAGCGCCCCAGAACAAAAACGCTAACGCGCCCGTCGCGTCCCTGCGGAACCGCACCTGACAACAGCTGCTGGTGCAGCTTGGC
This sequence comes from Stenotrophomonas sp. 2YAF26, assembly GCF_052114625.1. Classification (NCBI taxonomy): domain Bacteria; kingdom Pseudomonadati; phylum Pseudomonadota; class Gammaproteobacteria; order Lysobacterales; family Lysobacteraceae; genus Stenotrophomonas; species Stenotrophomonas sp. 2YAF26. The sequence continues at coordinate 209,779 of NZ_JBFRFC010000008.1, forward strand.
AAGGTACTGGCGAACACCATCCTGCACCTCCTCACGCCGGTTCATCTGGAACGCCTGCAGCACCGGGCCCATTGCCGGCGTAGCAGAACGAACCGTCTTGGCAATCTGCGTCGGATTGCGGCTGATGAAGCGACTGGAGATGTCGCACAGCTCCTGCGGACAGCGGAAAGTCTGCTCCAGTTTCAGCACTTGCCCGTGCCCCACCCATTCGCGGAAATCGGTCATCACTGAAACATCGGCGCCGGCGAAGCGGTTGATCGATTGCCAGTCGTCGCCAACGGCAAACAGATAGCGGCCTGGGCGGTTGACCAGGGCGCGGCACAGGCGGGCGCGGGCGCGCGAGGCGTCCTGGAATTCGTCGGCCATCACCAGTTCGTAGGGCGATTCATAGTGGCCCTGTTCCAGCAGCCCGGCGGCCATGTTCAACATGTCTTCGAAGTCGATGCTGCCCTCGTCGGCCAGCGCGTCATCCCACGCCTGGAACACGGGCCCGGCGATTTCCAGGAAGCGCCGGTAACGCTCCTTGAACTGATCCTCGGGCATCTGCCGCAGACGCTCGGCCATGCCTTCCAGGCTCAGGCAGTTGCTCTTGGCGTGCGCAATGAAAGTGCGCATCAGCCCGATCAGATCGGCATCGGGCATCGGCTTGGCGCCGGTATCGGGTAGTTCGCGGTCCGGGTTGGGGTCCAGCTCGATGCGTGATTCGCCCAGCCGTTCCGATAGGTGGTGCAGGGCCTCGCCACTGCGCAGCCCGAACGAGGTGGTCTCGACCAGCGCGGTACCGCGTGCGGCATGCTGCTCGCGTTTCCAGCGCACGCCATCGGCGTAGTTGGCAAACTGCTGCGGCGGCTGGCCGTCGGCATCCAGCGCGAAGTGCTCGTGATACAACTCGGCGTCCGGATAATAGAAGTCCGGGCGATATTGGCGATGGGTATCGGTGGCGGTATCGAACTCGTAGCGCCGCTCGTAGTCGTAGGCCACGCCGTTGTAGAACAGCCAATCGGCAATCACGCACTCTTCCTGGCTCTTCACCCTTTCACCCTGCAGGGTGCGGATATAGGGCGTGCCATCTCGGTCGTAGCCATCGGCCAGCATCTGCGTACCCAGCGGCGGCAGGTCGCGCCCGAAGACCAGTCGGAACATGTCCCACTGGGTGCGGAAGTGGGTCGAGCGGTCCTTCAGGTTGTCCACCAGCTCGGCCAGCTTGTTGAAGCCCAGCGTTGCATCGATGGCCCATTCGGGAATATCGGGCTTGCGCCCCGTCGCCTTGGCGATGATGGACAGGCCAAGTGCATGGAAAGTGCGCGCCTCCACCACGGTATCGCCCATGCCTAGCCGCTCGAAGGATCGCTGTGCCCGATCTTCCAGCTCTTTGGCGGCATCCTTGTTGAAGGCCAGCATCACGATGCGCTCGGGGGTCACAAAGCCACGGTCGATAGCGTAAGCAGCCTTGGCCACCATAGTGGAGGTCTTGCCGGAGCCGGCTGAGGCGACCACCTGCACGCGGTTGTCGAAACAGATGACCGCGCGGGCTTGTTCTTCGGTAAGCGGCTTGCTCTCCACCCGTTGCAGGAAGTTCCTGGCCAGCACCAGTTCGCGCGTTGCCATGGACGCGTTGGCCTCGGCCCAGACGGATGGCCAATCCAGTTCCCAGTCGCGCAGGGCGTCCAGCGCGGCACGGTGGCTGTGCGCGTGCAGGTCTTCGTGTACGGCGTCATCGAGGAACAGCTGCTGCAGCTCGGACGGCTGCAGGGGCAGGGCGGGGCGCTCGGCCAGCAGTGCTTGCTGCTGTTCGTGGGTGATCCAGCGGCGGTCGGCGCTGCCGCGGTCTGTCAGGGTGTCTGCCTTGGCCAGCCAGCAGTGGATCTGCGCGAGGATGTCTGCAAAGAGCGCTTTGCGACCGCGGGTCGTGCAGGTAAACAGGACCTGCTGCACGGCGGCCGAAAGCTGGGATGCTTGGCGGTTGGGCAGGCCATCGACGGACACCGTGTGATGGTCTTCAGTCTGCAGCTCGACCCGGGCCCAGAACAGGCCCGGAATGATCCGCACGCGCGCATCATCGTCCACGTGCTGGCGGTAGTGCTTGCCACCCATGCGAATCTCGACGTATTCGCCTTCCAGCCGCAGCAACCAGTGTGCTGAACGGGTCAAACGCTGGCCCCAGCCCGAGGGGCGCCATTCCATAGACATCCAGAAACTGCCTTGCATACGTCAATGGGCGTAAAGTGCCCTTACGAGCCAATGATAAGCGGGCTTGGTGTCGCTTGTGGCTTGTACCGCCTCCGTCTGGGCGAACGCAGGCTTGCACCGGGTTACCATGGGGCCCGCAACCCGAGCTCGCCGTCGTTCAATGGTTGCAATCCAGGAAGGATTCCCATGTCGAAGCTGATGCAGCATTTCCCGCGCCGAATCCGTGTGTTGGCCGTCGCGCTGTTGGCCGCAGCACTGCCCGCCGCTGCGCAGGCAGCCGTCCAATCATTGGCGTGTGGTCTCTGGTCGGAAGAGGCTGACGGGACTTGGGACGCCCTGCGCTATGTGGATGGAGCCACCGGGGCTACGGAATCGCGCGACACTTATCAATGGACATCGAAGCAGGTCTCTTTCGGCACCGGTGCCTCGTTCAGTTGGAATCTGATCTACCACTGGCCGAGTGATGCGACCCGTCAGAAGACCGTTCCCGAGCGCGACGTGGTTGTGGGCATGGAGTTCCGGTTCAACGCAAAGGAGATCGGCCAGCCACTGAAAGACCCGGGGCATACGTGGATTCATCTGTACCGCTTCGCCGATCCGGCCAGACGGTTCTCGGTTCACTCCACCAGCCTGACCAACACCATGGACTGGACGCGCCTGCAGGATGGAAGCCTGTATGGACGAGCGTTGTTGTCGCTGGACACGGTGCTGGCATTTGGTACGGACTTGGATGCACTTGTCTGGAACATCCGTCGTGGTCCCGATCCGCTGGGTGTGACCGAGTCCGAGTTTGCGGGCGCGCTGCCCGTGTTAGCGATGCGCGGCAAGATGGCGCGGGTTCCGCAACTGCGCCTAGCGCTGGACCGCAAGGCGGCGAACTTCCGCAGTGAATGCAAGGCGCCCATCATGATGGGGCAGTAGTGACCGTGGCCATGCCCCATGCGCGCCCGTAGCAGTCTGTGGCGGAACGCGTCGAACCTGTAGGCGGGTCGTGATCTGCATGATGGCGGCGCTTTGGGTAATCCGATCGTCGTAATCGGCCATGCCGTGGGCGACGGTCGACTGCTCCGGTGCGTGCGCTTCGTCACGGCTCCACTTCGCAGAAGGCCCCGGCTGTCGCAGGCTGCACACAATGCTGTTTCTGCCTCTTTTCAGCGCCGGACGGCACGCGAATCATGGCCTCGCCAAGGCACCTGCCTAGGCCGGGATTGGCGTCCCGAACTTACGTATCACTACGGATCGTGTTGCAGCCGCAACTGCAATCACGACAATGCACCGTCTGCCAGTCCATGGCGGGCGGTGCGTGGGGATCTCTCGATCCGCCGGCTTTAGTGGTACGTATCCGGCACGCCAACCCGCACCGTCCGCCACCTTGCATCTGCAGGTGGCTACACCGCGAGGTTGCCACCATGTCTGACCTGCTTCCCGACTATCCTCGTCTGCACGCGCTGCTCGGCGATGCCGTGCGCGATCTTCCCAATGCTCTCGCCGAAAAGATGGAAGACGCACTCAGTGATGTCGCCGAGTCCGCGCCTCCCTCTGCGTTCTTCACGTTCCTGCGAGGCCACGGCAAAGGCCATCGTGCGGACGGCACACCGTGGTCCGAAAACCGCCTCACGCCCGGTCGCGCTTTCGACTTGGCCTTGGCCACCCGCAGTGCCTCGGGCATCACCGCGCTCACTGCCATGTTGCACGCCGCACACGTAGCTCGGGAGAACGATGATCCGGGCTTCTATCCGTCGGCGGCCATGGTCGATGGTCTGTTCGATGCCTGCGAGGCGCTGTCACTACAGGTAGAGCGCTGTCTTGACCCTTGATTCACCGGTGCGCGGGCAGGGGGGGGACCTCCAACCTGGTCCCCATGCCTGCGGTTCAAGCGCCGTGCTACTCGTTATCGCTTTCTGCTTGATCTGCGCCGCTCGACCGCTTCGCGCGCTCTTTTAATTCAGCGACCAGGCGTCGCTGTTCTGCGTGCGGCATTTTGGCGGCGGCGAGAATGACATTGGCCAGTGCGTCGCTATCGGCCAGAAGATAGGCCAGCGGAACACCCAGTTCGGCAGCCATCTTTCCGGCAGTGGCAAAGTCCGGCTCCGACGTGCCCTGTTCGTAACGTGTCACCCGGCTGGACACCACATCCTCAGACAAGCCAATGCGCCGGCCCAGCTCGCGCTGGGAGATGCCCATCGCCAAGCGCGCTTCTTTGAGGCGCTTGGTGAACTGGTCGCGGAGAGGTGTGGGCGACATTACCCGCCTGGGCGCATTCTGTAACGGTCTACAGGATGGCAATCGCCCCACAATTCGTATGCTACATTATTTGTAGCATCGTGGGTCGGAGTAGCGTATGAAGCCGTCTTCGCGGCCAGCGCCGCCTGGCAGCACAACATCGACAATCTGCCTTGCCTGCGGATACCGCGGCCCGATGGCCATCCGCAATGGCCGCGTGCATTGGTCTGGCTCGGGGTGGGCATTCACGCTTCTCGCGCTGCTTGGCGGTGCAGTTGGTTTCGTATTGATGGGCGTCATCGGGATGCTGGCCATGTCGATACTGATCGGCATTGTGGGTGCACTCGCGGTCCGCCCGGCATCTGCCTACCACTCCTGCCCGCAGTGCCGCGTCGATCTGCAGTGGCGTTGAAGGTGCCAACTGGCACGGCGATGGAGGTGCGTAGGAAAAATCTGATCGTGGGCGGGTAGTGATGACGTTCCTGTCCCGTTGATCGGCCTTTGCCTATAGTGGAGCCAAACCCCGCAATGGAATGGCCCGATGCACCCGATGTCCTCCGGCCGGTGCCTGGCACTCGCAATCGCCGTCGCTGTGAGCGCCAGTGCCTGCGCACGACCGCCATCCACCGAACACGAAAGGAATCCCACCATGCCTGGCGCAACGCAGACCGGCCGCACCCTAAACGGCCACACCTACACCGACGCGCCCGTGGATGTGAAGCTGGGGCCGAATACCTTCCGCATCCCCGCCAATTATCTGGACAGCCAGATTGCGCCTTGGCCGGGGGAGGGGGTGACGCTGGTTATCGAATGGCCTGACATGAAGCCGACGGCGCCGGGCGCACGGGCGAATCCGAGGACCAATGATTTCCGCAAGGAGATCGCGGTGGCGGTGAACTACATCGACAGGATTCCAATCGAAACGTCGCTTGCGCGACTGTCGTCCAACGAGGCCATCACCGAGGAGGGATCGGTGGAACGTGGTGATCCACGGGCACGCCTGGACCTGCGGATTGCCCGGCCAGCGACGCTGGGGCTGGTCCCTTATGCCATCGATGAAGAGAAGATGGCCCGCTATTCAAAGGACTACGAGGCCCGCTACGGCAAGCCTCCTGTTCGAAACCCGGCCTATGAAGATGACTGGTATGTTGCGCGCAACGAAGATGGTCAGCTCACCACATTCATAAAGTGCGAGACCATCTCGTTCCGGGGTGATGGCGTGCGCCTGGAAGGCGATCAGGTCATCGACCTCGACGACCCGGTGGCGGCAGGATGTACGCACTATTTCGTGGATGTCGAGAACAAGCTCTCGATCACCTTGAACTACAAGCGGGCATTCCTGAAGGACTGGAAGCGCATGGAAGACGCGGTACGGGATGCCTTGGCACGCACCAAGGCCAGGTGATCCGAAGACAATTCAAGGAGTAAGTCATGGGTGGACTGACCCAGAAGGACATCAGGATCCTCACTGCCTATGCGGATTCGGGCAACCGGGAGCTCTACTGGAACTATCTCTCGCAACTTCCCGGTGCAGACGGTTATGGAACGCTGGCGTTGGGTGTTGTGCGCAACGACAGCCTGCCCGGGCGGGTGGCAAACAGCTACGCCCAGGAACATGCGAGAACGCAGCACGACGATGGTTCACGCTTCCCCAATGCGGTGTTGAGTGAACGGCAATGGGAAGCCTTCGGACAGAGTCTGCTCAAGCAGGACCTCGTGTTGCGGCAGTACTGGTCGCAGCAGCAGCGCCCGGATCTTGCCTTGAACCTGCCCGGCAAGGATGTGATGACCGCGCACGACCGCGCGTTCGAGCAGCATCGCATGGATCCCAATTGCTGGACACCCCGCGTGCTGCTTCAGGCCGCACTGGAAAAGAGTGGCCCGCAGAAGCTCGAGCAGATCTGGAGCAACATGCTCGACAACGATGGGGCCGGATTGCCTCGGGTGGGAAGTACCAGCCGCGATGCCATCACCCAGATGGGATTGAGCAGGGGTAGCCAGTACCTCGGCACGCTGACGTTCCATGAAGTCACCCAGGCCCTGGGTGGCCGCTCCTCGGTCGACCCCAACGTCATTGGCGGCCTCAATTCCTACGCGTTGTACTTTGAAAAGGACAGCAAGTGGGTCAGTGTCACCTCCGGCGGTGGGCACAGTTCGCTGCGCGAGATCACCGATCCGGCCCGCATCGCCGAGCTCAACGACGCGCGCGAAGTCCGCCTTGAGCGCCAGCAGAAGGCCACCCACTTCCACCCGGAAGATCCCTACCGCTCCATCACCCGCAGCCCGCTCACTGCATCGGTCGATGGCATGCCAGGCCCCCAGCGTTCGCCAACGCGTTTGGCGGACATTGACCCGGGCCACGCCGAGTACAGTCTGCTGCAGCAGGTCAGCGGGCATGTCGCCGGCATCGATGCCAGAGCAGGACGCACGGCGGATGAAAGCAGTGAACGTCTGACCGCCAGCGTGATGGTCCTGGCCCGGCAGAACAACCTGGACCGTGCCGACCATGTGCTGCTCAGCGCGCAGACGGCGGACAGCCCAGCGGGCCGCAACGTGTTCGTGGTGCAGGGCGAGATGAACGACCCGGCACACCTGAGGGCTTCCATGCCCACCGATGTGGCCGTGCAGACGCCGGTAGAGCAGTCGTTGCACCGTCTGGAGCTGGCCAGTGCAGAACGGCAACAGGCCCTGTCCCAGCGTCAGCAGCAGGAACTGGACAACCAGGTGCGCGAGCATCCGGCAATGCGCCTGGCATAGTGCACAGCAAGGGGCAGTGGGGTATTCCCATTGCCCCGCACCCGTCACTTCCCTGGTGCGTCGGCAGTCTGCGCCGCCACCATCGCCTGCTGCATTTCCTTCAGCGACAGGTAGCCATCGCCGTCGGTATCCAGCCCCGTGAAGTACTTCGCAATTTCCGGCACCACGGTCGCTTCTTCCTTGCTGATCTTTCCGTCCTTGTTCTTGTCCATCGCAGCGAACGCGGCATCGATCGAGTCAGCCTGCTTGCTGAAGCGTGCCTGCTGATACGTAGCAAACTCGGCCTTGTCGACGCGACCGTCCTTGTTGCTGTCCATCGCGGTGAAGGTGGAATCGATATAGGCCTGTTTCGGGTCGGCTGGCGCCGCCTGTGCAAGCAGCGGGGCGGCGCACAGCGCGATCAGCAGGGCGGTTTTGTTCATATGCATTGCATGTAGTCCTTCAGCGAGGGAGTCAGCGGCAGGGGTAGGTGTAGCCATCGCGGTCGCGATAGCTGTCGGTGCGGCGGTCATAGTTGCCGTAGCGGTTCATGCAGTAATCGGCGCGCTCGCGTGTTTCCCGCTCGCGCTTCGCCGCTGCCGCGATCACGCCCGCCACCACAGCCGCGCCCACGACGCCCACCACCACGCCCGTGGTCTTGGCATCGTGCCGACGCTCACGCTCACGCTCACGTTCGCGGCGCTGCCAGTCATCGCGTTCGCGGTCACGATAGTCCTGGTTCCACTGCGGGTTGTAACGGTCGCCACGCTGCGCATGGGCATCGCCCGAGTAGGGCAGCAGCACCAGCAGTTGCGCGGCCGCTACAAGCAGCAGCACAGCCCTTCCTGTTTTCAGAAACATCGTCCAGCTCCTGTGCGGACATCGTCGGTCTCTGCAGTACACACCGCAGACATTGCGCGAACCTGCCGTCACCGCAGGCAATTGCAGTGACTACCGGACCAGTGCTTCCACCGGGTCCAGCTGCGCCGCACGACGTGCAGGCAGGAAACCGAAGCCGATACCGATCAGGCTGGAACACGCGAATGCCGCAATGATCGAGTTCGCCGAGAACACCAGGCTGAAGCCCACGTCAGCCAGTGCCAGCACTGCGCCCAGCAGCAACGCCACGCCAATGCCCAGCACGCCGCCGAGCAGACATACAAGCACCGACTCGATCAGGAACTGCTGCAGAATGTCGCTGCGCCGTGCCCCCACGGCCATGCGCACGCCAATCTCGCGGGTGCGCTCGGTTACCGACACCAGCATGATGTTCATCACTCCGATGCCGCCGACTACCAGTGCAATGGCTGCAATGGAGCTGATCATCATGGTGAGGATGCCGGTGGTCTGTTCAATCGACTGGCGGATCTGCGCGTTGTTGCTCATGTAGAAGTCGGTACTGCCGTGGCGGCGCATCAGCAAGCGTGCAATGGCCTGCTCGGCCGCGTCCATGCTGATCGCATCTGATACGCGCACGGTGATGCTGGACACATGGCTCTGGCCCAGCATCCGCGCCATGGCCGTGGTGTAGGGCATCCATACCCGTAGCAGCGAGGTGTCGCCGGCCGCGCCAGCGTCCTTCTTCACCACACCCACCACGCGCACCGGCACGGTGCCCAGCAGCAGGGTCTGCCCGATGGGGTTCTCGGCTGCGGCGAAGAAGCGCGCGCGGGTGTTGGCGTCGATGATCGCCACCTGCTGATAGCCAGCCACACCCCGCGCGTTGAAGAAGGTGCCTTCGCCCAGTTTCAATCCATGCACGCGGAAGTACTGTTCGCTGACGCCCTGCACCTGCACGCTGGCGGAGCGGTTGCCACGCATCGCGGTACCCGTGGTGGCTACGCCGGGGGTGGCACTGTCCACGAACGGTTGCCCGGCCAGGGCCACGCTGTCACCTGGGGTAAGGGTCTCCACCCGCGCCGCGTGCAGGTCGCCAAAGCCGGAGCCTGGATAGATCTCGATGGTGCTGGTACCCAGCGAAGAGATGTTGGACAGGATGGCCTGACGCGCGCCCGTACCCAGCGCGACCACCGACACCACCGAGGCGATGCCGATGATGATGCCGAGCATGGTCAGGAAGGTACGCATGCGGTGTGCATTCATGGCGCGCAGGGCCATGCGGAAAGCCTCGGAGAAGCGATCACGCACGGCCTGCCAGCTGCTGCCATCGCTGCGTTGCGGCAGCGCGGTCGGCGCCATGCCCGCTGCCGAGACAGTACCCGTCGCACGGTCATCGACAATTCGACCATCGCGGATCTCGATGATGCGCTGGGCGTGTTCGGCCACCGCCATGTCATGGGTCACCAGCACCACGGTGTGGCCCTCGGCATGCAGCTCGCCGAGGATCTTCATCACTTCCTTGCCCGACTGTGTATCCAGCGCACCGGTAGGTTCGTCGGCAAAGATCACCGCACCGCCATTCATCAGCGCGCGGGCAATCGACACGCGCTGCTGCTGGCCACCCGACAGCTCGCCGGGCAGATGCTGCATGCGTTCGCCCAGGCCCAGCCGCGCCAGCAGTTGGGCGGCCCGCGCGTGACGCGCGGGGGAGGGCATGCCGGCATAGATCGCCGGCACTTCCACGTTGCCCAGCGCGGTCAGATCGGCCAGCAGGTGGTAACGCTGGAAGATGAAGCCGAAGTGTTCGCGGCGCAGTTCGGCCAGTTCGTCGGGTGACATCTGCGCGGTCTGGCGTCCTGCAATCTGGTATTCGCCGGCAGACGGCCGATCGAGGCAGCCGAGGATGTTCATCAGCGTGGACTTGCCCGAGCCGGATTGGCCGACGATGGCCACCAGTTCACCGGCGCGGATGTCCAGGTCCACACCGTCCAGTACCACCAGCGTCTGCTCGCCGGCGGCGAATTCACGGCGTACCCCGCGCACGCTCAGCAGTGGCTCGCTCATGGGGGTGCTCATCGGGGCTGAGCGGGTGCGGCGGCGTCTTCGTCGCCGGCTTGAGCCAGAACAACCTGCTCGCCTTCTTTCAAGCCGCTGCGCACTTCCACCTGGATCTGGTCATCCAGCCCGATGGTGATACGCCGCGCCACGGCGCGCCCGTCTGCACCACGCACCTGCACGGTGTAGCTGCCATCGCCGGCCCGTGCGCCCAAGGCGGCTGGCGGAATGGTCAGCACGCTGTGGGCACGGCCGAGTACGATGCGCACCTGCGCGGTCATGTAGCTACGCAGGCGGCCGTCGGCGTTGTCCACGTCGAACTGGCCGTTGTAGTACATGGCGGTACGACTGCCACCGGAAAGCGCTGGCGACGCGAGGCTGGACGTATCTTCGTTGGTGATCGATTCGGGCGCTGGCGCGATGTCGCGCAGGGTACTGCTGTAGCGGCGGCCCGCGTCGCCAAGAATGGTGAAGAAGGCTTCCTGGCCGACCGCGGTGTGTACAACATCGGCCTCGGAGATTTCGGCGTAGACAGTCATCACGTCCTGGTTGCCGAGCATGACGATGGTGGGTGCGCTCTGTACCGCGTTTACCGTCTGTCCCTGGCGGGCCACGACCGCCAGCACCGTGCCGTCGGTGGGCGCGGTGATGCGGGTGTATTCCAGGTTGGTCTGCGCGATGTCCACGTCGGTCTGCCGCTGCACGATCTCACCGTCCAGCGCGGTGATCTGTTCGCGGGTCGCGTCCACCTTGGCCTTTGCAGCATCGAAGTCGGCACGTGCCACCAGCTGCGATGCCACCAGTTGCTGCTGCCGCCGCAGGGTCAGTTCGTACTGGCGCAGATCGGTGGCCAGTGCATCGCGGTTGGCGCGTGCGGTGCGCTGTGCCGCCTGCGCACTCAGCAGCGCATTGCGCTGGGTACGGGAGTCGATGTCGGCAATCGGGTCGCCTGCCTTCACCTTGTCGCCCAGCTTCACGTGCAGGGTTTCGATGCGTCCGGAGACCTGCGCGCCCACGCTCACCAATCGCGATGGCTTCAGGGTGCCGGTGGCTTCCACCACCTGTTCGATGTTTCCACGTACCACGGGCGCGAGCTGCAGCGGTGGCGGCGGAGCGGGTCGCAGCCAGAGCCAGGCGACAATGGCAGTGCACAGTACGGCACCAGCGATGATCAGCAGTCGGCGGTGTTTGCGCGGCGCGATGCTCATTCGCACAGCATCCAGAAGGGGCAGGTCATCGGTGGTCCTCGCGGCAGAAGAGTTGCACGCGCCGGGTGCCGGGCGTGGATGGCCGTCGAGTCTCGAGGTGCTGGGTTGCGTGAACCTTGCGGCGCTGGCGCGGTTGTCAGCCCACCGTCATGGCGATGAGGGCCACGGCGATGAACTGCAGGGCGCTGGCCAGCACTAGTAGCGCGCTGCGCAGGCGGTCGGCAGTCACGGGCACACTACAGACCTGACACAGCGCGCCGATCACCAACCCCACGACAGAGAGCGTGCTGGTCGGCTGCGCGTGTACGCCTTGAATCGCCAAGGGTACCCATGCGCTGCCCAGCATCGCCCATGCCGCATGCCTGTCGATGTAGCGCAGTGGGGCGGGGATCAGCCGTGATGTGGTTGATTGCCATGCCGACACTGCATGCAGTGCGGCATGCGCTACGACAAAGAACACTACTGCGCAGGCCATGGCTGCGTGCGCATGGCGTTGCGTCGAGATCACCAGCGCACTGCCCGGCAGCAGCAGGAACAACACGGCAAACAGACGCATCAGCACGTCCGGGCGATTCGTTGCGGGTATCACGCGCAGCCACTGCGGCCAATGCGGCAGCGCACGCATTCGATCAGCGCGCGAACGCCGATTCCAGGCAGCTGCGGTCAAACCGGATGTAGCCGGTGTCGCGCGGAATCGGGCAGAAGAGGAGGGGGGAGGAACTCCTTCGATCACGTGCGGGCTTCCTGTCGGTACGGAACGCGATGGCATCACAGATGCCACCGGTCCGATGCTGCGCAGCGAACATTGCCGCAACCTTGCCTTGCGCCGCTGCCTGCTGCGCATGGACAGGCGGCAGTCACGGATGTGTGGGCGCCTTCAGTGCTCTAGGGGTGGCGCTGAGGTCACGCCCGGATGCTGCGGGAACTCGACGCGGATCAGCGCGCCACCACCGGCGGCATCCAGAATCGTGACGTGACCACCGTGACGGTCGATCACCTGCCGCACGAGGTTCAGTCCCAGGCCGGCGCCGGTCTGACGGGGCCGCAGCCGCTGGAATGGCTCGAACACGCGTTCGCGCTGGTCCACCGGAATGCCGGGGCCATCGTCTTCCACTTCCAGGCAGCTGCCCTGCACCCGCACGATGATATGGCGGCCGCCGTGCTCGGCGGCGTTCAATACCAGGTTGGAGATCACCCGTTCCACCGCACCGGCTTCGCCCAGCACCGGGAAGTGTGGTTCCACCGCGACTGCCACCGTCTTGTCCGACTGGATCAGCAGCGGTGCCAGATCGGCCGCCACCCGTTTGGCCACCCGGGCCAGGTTGAGGGTTTCCTTCGGGCCGTCCTCTTCCATGCGGTGCAGGTCCAGCAGTTGCTCGGCCAGCGTCGCCAGACGCGCGACTTCCACAGCCAGGCTGCGCGAGGTCGAATCATCTGCGGCGTCGATCTTCACCCGCAGGATGGCGATCGGCGTGCGCAGCTCATGCGCCGCTGCGGCGATGAAACGGCGTTGCCGCTCGTGCCCTTCATCCAGGCGGCCCAAGGCATCGTTGACGGCGGTCACCAGCGGCGCGATCTCCACCGGCACGGCGGTCTCGGTCAGGCGGATGCCGCGACGGCTGGCCGAAATGTTGCGGGCTTCCTGCGCGATGCGTTCGACACCGGCCAGTGCCCGCCGCACGATGATCGGGGTCAGGATGATGGTGGCCAGCGCCAGCAGCAGGAAGATCGGCAGGGTGATGATGTGCGCGGCCAACGCCATCTGCATGGTCAGCGAATCGGTTTCGCCATGGGCCATGATGGTCAGCTTGCCGGCCGGTCCGCTGTGCTGGCGTACCACCACGGCCAGGCCATCGCTGCGATCACGCCCACGCAGGTCGCCATAGGGGATGCCATCGAGGGCGCCGACCAGCGAGGCATAGGCCGGTGGCACATGACCGAAGGTGACGTGGTGCCCATGCTTGTCCTCGGCGATGAACCAGGCACCGGGGACGATCTTCAGCAGTTCCGCCAGCTCCGGCGTGTGCTGCACGTACAGTTCGCCGTTGCGGTCGCGGTGCACCGCCTCGGCCGCCACCGGTGCGAAGGTCTGGATGGTGTAGTAGCCACCGCTGTCGGCACGCACCAGCACCATCAGCAGGGCGAAGAAGGCCACCAGCAGTGCGAGCAACTGGTAGATCAGCGTCTTGACGATCAGTGGGCGCTTCAACGACGGGCGATGCGCCATCACTTGCTTTCCCGCATCAGATAGCCAACCCCGCGAATGGCGTGGATCTCCACGCCCGCATCGGCGTCAGCGAGTTTTCTGCGCAGGCGCGAGACGTGCGAATCCAGGGTGTTGGAATGGATGCCGTCGTCGAAGCCATACACCGCCATCTCGATGGATTCACGCAGCACGGTGCGGCCCAGGCGCCGTGCGAGGGCGGCCAGCACCCGGATCTCGCGCCGCGGCAGCTCCAGCCGCTGGCCGCCCACACTGGCCTCGCCCGAGGCGGGGTCGAACACCAATCGGCCGATGCTGATGGACTCCACCTGCAATCCGCTTGGGCGACGGCCCGCAGCACGGATCCGCGCGAACAGCTCCTCCAGCGCGAAGGGCTTGGCCAGGTAGTCATCGGCGCCTTCATCCAGGCCGGCAATCCGGTCCGGCAACTGGCCCAGCGCGCTCAGCACGATGATCGGCACCCCGGGATTGCGCTCACGCAGCAGGGAAATCAACGCCAGGCCATCGCCATCGGGCAGGGTGCGGTCCAGCAGCACCAGATCGTGCAGGCCGCACAGGGCCGCCTCCCGCGCCAGTGCCAGGGTATTGGCCACGTCCACCACATAGCGCTCGCGCTGCAGGGCGGACTTGAGGGTGGCGGCCAGTTCGGCTTCGTCTTCGATCAGCAGGATGTGCATCAGCAGGGCTTGGGCAGGGAGAGGCCGCAGAAGGGCGGTTCGGCACGCGCCGGCACCGTATTACAGGAACATTGCGTGAACATGGCGTGCCTCCGCATCTGCCGGAAGGCCATGGCGGCAGGTGGTGAAGCCGAAGGTCCGGCGCAAGGTTCACGCAATCCAGGCGCTCCAGCCTTGGCGCCCTTCGCAGTTCCCATCCCTGGAGTCACCATGAAATTGTTCGTTCCGCTGCTGTTCCTCGCCACGCTGACCGGCTGCACCACCGCCAAGATGACCGTCACCCCGGATGGCCGCCGCGGCGTTTCCATCGACTGCAGCGGCTCCAGTTCCTGGAGCGGTTGCTACGAGAAGGCCGGGCAGATGTGCCCGGGCGGCTACGTGGTCTTCAGCAAGGATGGCGATGAGGGCAATGCCATCGCGGTGGGCAACAAGAACGGCTTCACCTCCACCCAGATGGCCACCCGCTCGATGCTGGTGTCCTGCTCGGGCTGACGCAGGCCGGGGAGGTGGCCATTCCACCTCCCTGAGGCGTTGCTCAATAGCGCTGGCCTAGAAGCTGTAACCGGCCTGCACATACACCCGGCGCGGCTCGCCCGGGAAATGGCCGTTGCGCTCGATGAATCCGCTGGCGGCATACACCTTGTCGAACAGGTTCTTGACGTTGGCCTGGAACTGCCACTGCTTCCACGTGGTTTTCCAGCTCATGTCGAACACGGTGTACGGCTTCACGCGCTGGCCATCCAGGCTGATGCGCTCATCCACGTAGTCGGCACCGAAGCCAACGGCCGAGTTGATCGCCGGCAGGTCGTAGCGCGTCCACAGGCCCAGCTTGTTGCGCGGTGCATTGGCGAAGCGATCGCCGGAGGCATTGGTGATGCCATTGGAGCCCGCGTCCTTCACCCGCGCGTCGTTGTAGGCGTAGGTCAGGTTCAGCACCCAGCGCTCGGTCACGTCGGCCAGAAGATCCAGTTCCATGCCGGTGCTGCGCACCAGGCCCAACGCCGCCAGCTGGTTCACTCCATTGATGACCTCGCCAGTGGCCTGCACGATGTTGCTGCGGTCGATACGGTAGGCCGCCAGGTTCAGGCTCAGGCGCTCGGCAAGCAGCGATTTCATGCCCACTTCCCACTGCCTGCTGCGCTCGGCATCGAACGGGCCGCCTGCGGCGGAATTCTGGTTGGCCGCCGACTGCGGCACGAAGCCGCTGGCCACGTTGGCATACAGGTTCAGTCCATCGCGAACGGTGAACGTACTGCCCAGGCGCCAGCTGATGTCGTTGCCATCCACGCTGCTGCCGGCAAGGCGGTCGTCGTCCTTGAAACCGTCCCAGCGCAGGCCGGCCAGCACGTGCCAGCGCGGGGTCAGGGCCAGCTCGTCCTGCAGGTAACCGCCATAACGCCTGCTGCGCGTGCTGGTGCTGCGCCAGGGCAGGCTGGACAGGTTGTAAGCGTGCCAGGTGCTGGCGCCATACACCGGATTGAACAGGTCGATGCCACGCACCGGGCCGGCGCCGCGCGCGAGGTCGGCGCTGTTGGCGGTCTGCGCGGTGAAGTCCGCATCCAGCTGGTACACGTCCGCACCGAACAGCACCTTGTGTTCCACCGGACCGGTGCTTACCCGCCACACCGCATTGGCGTTGGCGGTGAACGCCTCGTTGTCGCGGATCTGGTTGCGCAGCTGCCGGGTCATCCATTCGGCCACACCATCGCGGTCGCGGTCGATCAGGCCCATCGGCTCGTGGTACATCTGGTGTTCGTTGTTGCTGAACCAGCGCGCGGCAATATCCACGTCCAGGTTGTCGCGCGGCGCGAAACGGTACTGTGCCAGCGCCACCTTGGCCCGCATGTCCAGGAAGTCGCTGGCCTCGTTGTGGTTCCAGCGGCGGTCGGTCAGGAAATTGCCCCTGTCATCGACCGGAACACCGCGCAGGCGATTGCCGCCCAGGTTCTGGGCAATGTCGGTGAACTGCAGCACCAGCTCGCCGGTGTCGCCCACGTCGAAGGCCAGCGAGGCATCGCCGATCACGCTTTCACTGTCGGTGTTCCAGCGCACGCCCTGCTCGTTGTCGCCATACAGGCCGGCGCGGTAGCGCACCGTGCCGGCTGCATTCAACGGCCCGGTACCTTCGATCGAGCCGGCGCGGAAATCCTTGTTTCCCATCTGCAGTTCAACGCGGCGTTCGGCAGTGGCTTTCGGCTTGCGGGTCACATAGTTGATGACGCCACCAGCGTCGCCGCCCCCGTACAGCGCACCGGCCGGTCCCTTCAGCACCTCCACCCGCTCGATGTTGAACAACTGCGGTACCGAGAATCCCGCATAAGGGTCGCCCCGCAGCCCGTCATACAGCACGTTCTCCTGGCGGAAACCGCGCAGGGTCACCCCGGCATAGCTGAAGTAGCTGATGCCGCTGATGCTGCGATAGAGATCGGTCACCTGGCGTGCAGCCTGGTCGTCGATCAGCTCGCGCGGCAGTACCTGGATGGACTGCGGCACCAGTTCCAGCGGTGTATCGGTGCGGGTGCCGACAGCCGCGTCATCCACCCGGTACAACGTCTGTGCGCGGCCCCGCACCTCCACCTTGTCCAGCTCCTGCACGCGGCTGGGCCGGGCGTCGGCGGCGTATCCGGGAGTGGCAAAAGCCAGTGTCGTCGCCAGGCACAGAATGCTGCGGCGGGGCAGGAAGTGGGGCATGGGCGTATCAGGCTTGTCTGCAAATGAGAAAGATTAGCATTTGCAATGATCGGGTGCCCATCCCCCGATTGCGTCATGGACGCGCGGACGGATCCGTATACGGCGTACCGGCCAAAGCCACCAGCACGCCGGTGGCGCCGCGCACGATCAGCGGCACCATCGCCTGCCGCGGATCGCCGCCGAACGACAGGACGCGCAGTCCCTGTTCATAGGCGGCCACCATCGATGCCATCAGCATCGAGGCGCCCAGTCGCGCCTCGGCATCATCCGCGGACCGCCCCGCCGACGCGGCCATCAGCTGTGCCAGGTCATCGGTCAGCAGCGCCTGCAGCTGCCGCGCATGGGCCACCAGTACGGTGCTTTGGGCCACGGTTTTCCAGAACGACGCCGCACCGGCGTTGATCCGCAGCAGCGGATGGCCGGTGTCCAGCAATTCCCGCACCAGCGCCTGGAAGGCGGCCAGCGGCGTCATGGATGTGCGCGCGGCCATGCCTTCGCGCAGCAGCTGGCGCGCCTCCTCATCACGGTCGAACACCAGCTGTTCCTTGCTGGCGAAGTAGTTGAACACCGTCTTGCGCGAAACCCCGGCGGCATCAGCGATCTCGCTCATCGACACCGCTTCGAAGCCGCGATCGATGATCAGCCGGGTAGCGACGTCGGAAATCGCCTGCCGGGTCTCGGCTTTGCGTTGCTCGCGGCGGCCGGGTGGCGGGGCCATGGGTGGCTCACTTGTAGAAACATACACCGAGTGTAACATTGTCGCCGCCAGAGCGCCGACCCGGTGCTCACGAGGATTTCCAATGCGGTACGACGTCGTCATTGCCGGGGCTGGCCCGGTGGGACTGTTGCTGGCCTGCGAACTGGGTCAGGCAGGAAGCGCGGTGCTGGTGCTGGAGCAGGCGGCCTCGCCGGATTCGCCGCTGAAGCGCCTGCCGTTCGGGCTGCGCGGTTTGAATGCCCCGACGCTGGAGGCGCTCGACCGGCGCGGTCTGCTGGACGCGGTGGCAGCCGGCCAGGTGCTGAAGCCGGAGAAAGGCCCGCCGCCGCCGGGAACCGCGCACTGGCTCTCGCAGGGACGCAAGCTGGGTGGGCACTTCGCGGGTATTCCGTTTGCACTGGACAACGTCGACAGCGGTCGCTGGCCCTGGCGCCTGCGCAGCCCGGTCGGCACGCAGATGGCGGTGGAACTGCAGGCGCTGGAGGCCGTGCTGGCCGAGCGCGCGCAGGCGCTGGGCGCAGTGATCCTGCGTGGTGCGGGCGTGCAGAGCGTGCGGATGGGGGCCGACGAGGTCCAGGTCGAGGCGGGCGGACAGGCCTTCCGCGGGCGCTGGCTGGTCGGCTGCGATGGAGGCCGCAGCACCGTGCGCAAGCAGTGTGGTTTCAGCTTTGCTGGTACCGATCCAGAGTTCACCGGCCACTCGCTCAGTGTTGAACTGGAAGATCCGACGGTACTCAGCCCGGGGCGTCACACCACCGCGCAGGGCATGTGCAACTTCAATCCGCCGGGCACGATCGCCCTGGCCGACTTCGACGGCGGCGCGGGCCACCGCCAGCCACTTGATCGCGAATCGGCACAGGCGCTGCTGCGCCGCATCTCCGGCCGCGAAGCAACGATCACCGCGCTGCATCTGGCCACCACCTGGACCGACGGCGCACGGCAGGCTACCGCCTATCGTCGTGGCCGCGTGCTGCTGGCCGGCGATGCCGCACATGTGCATTCGCCGCTGGGTGGGCAGGGTCTGAATCTGGGCCTGGGCGATGCGATGAACCTTGGCTGGAAGCTCGCCGCCGTCGTGCGCGGCGAGGCAGCTGATGCGCTGTTGGATACCTATCAGGCCGAACGCCATCCGATCGGCGCGCGCGTGCTGGAATGGTCGCGCGCGCAGGTCGCATTGATGCGCCCAAGCGCGGGCTCACGTGCACTGGCTGCCATCGTGGCCGATCTGGCAGAAACACGTGATGGCGCCACGTATCTCGCCGAGCGCGTGTGGGGTGTGGGCCAGCAGCTGGACCTCGGCCATACCCATCCGCTGGTGGGCCGCAGCACGCCGGATTTCCTGCTGGTCGATGGTCGCCGCATGGGTGAACTACTGCGGGCAGGGCAGGCGGTGCTGCTGGTGTTCGATGCTGCTGCCTCGTTGTACGAGGCGGTTGATGTTGAACGGGCCCGCATCCTGTCCATCGCGCAGCCCGCTGTCGATTCGCTGGGCCTGTCGGCGCTGCTGGTTCGTCCGGACGGCATTGTTGCCTGGGCCAGTGATGGCGCCGATGCGGCAGGACTGGCGCAGGCGGTACAGGAATGGACGAGCTCAGTTGGCAGGGAAGCGATTGCCTGAGTTCCGGCGCAGCCCGCGCAGGGCTGTGCCGCCCTCTTTCAGAGATCCTTCTTCTTGCCGCTCAGGTCCAGCGGTTGGTCACTGCCCTTGCGCTCGCTCGACCAGACCTCGACGCTCTTGCTGCATCGGCTTTCGCGGGCGGCAACCTCAGGCGGCAGGTCCTTCACATGCGGCGACTCCTGGCAGGCGGCATGCATGGCGGAGTCATCATAGGTGGCACAGGCGCTGATCGAAGCGAGAGCAAGGAAACAGAGAGCGGAGCGGAGCAGGGGCTGCAGCAGGCGCATGGGGGGATCTCAGAAGGGCCGGTCTGGCCATCGAATTCAATCCGTGACCCGGCACACGCGCAACCCGACTGGCAGCACTTGTTATTGAGTAACAATTATGGGGATACTCGAGAGCTGCCGACTGCCGATCAGGCAATGCAGATCAGGAACACCGTCGACAGCGCCAGCATCAACACGAACACGCGCCGGCTCAAGGCCAGGCAGGTCAGGCAGGCCGCCAACGCCCATGCCGCCAGCAGCATACATCCCAGCAACCACAGCCCGACCGTCATCATCGAGCCGGCCGCTGCGGCGGACAACGCAAAGGCCTTGAACAGCGCCACGCCCAGCACACTGCCCAGCGCGCCGGCCCGCAGGGCAATAGCATCGTGGCAGGTGGGGGAAAGCTGGCGGTGCATGAGGGCTGTGTCGCGCGTGGGAAGCTGGCGTACGCAACTCTGCAGCAAGGCGGATCTACGCCGCGTGTTCGTCGCACCGCCAGCGCGCAAATGCCGTGATGAGCTCACCACGGCATGTGCATGCTGCATGCCAGTGCTGCCCGGTCAGCGCGCCGGTTGGGAGGCCAGCATGTCGCGCCCGTGTGGGGTCAGATCGATATCCGCATCTTCCGCCTGCACCGCCAGGCCTTCCTTCACGGCCCACGTTGCCGCATCGCTTCCCACAGGGTGCGCATCGGCAATGGCGCGCAGGATGGTGAACTGTTCTTCAGTCAACGGCATGGTACGTCCTCATACGCCCAGCAGGGGCGGCAGTTGCCAGTCCGAAAGGCGCGCATTGCTGATGGCCTGATGGCAGCCACAGGCATCACAACGGAACAGCGTACCGCCCGGCAGGTGCAACAGGTTTGCATCCTGGGCGCAGGTGATTTCCGCACAATGACGGCATGACACGGTAAGCGAAATGATTCGCTCCACATCGCCGGAAATGTTGAACGCGGCCTCGAAGGCATGGATGGCGAAGTGGCCGGTGTCCGGCATGGTGTTCTCGGTTGCAGACAGATGTCTCCATCCTCGTTTTCCTACCGTGATGAGGCTGTCAGGCCAGCGCGGTGGCGAAGTCAACGAGGTCCGCTGCTACGCTTCAGGGCTGCGCATGCGACTGGGATAGCATGCAGGTTGAATTTCCACTCGCCGCTGGTAACGGAGTAGCCCGCAATGGACATCGAACTGGACGGCAACCGCATCCACAGCGAGCGGGCATTCCACGAGACGCTGGCGCTCGCACTGGGTGTCGAGCGCGGTTATGGGAACAATCTCGACGCCCTCTGGGATCTGCTGAGTGCCAGCGTCGAGCGCCCGCTGCAGCTGACCTGGAACGGCCATCAGGTTTCCAGAGAGGCGCTGGGGTCTCGCTTCCAGCAGATCGTCGACGTGCTTGAGCGGGTGCAGCGCCAGGATGAGGCCATGGCACTGGACGAACGCTTCAGCTATTGCCTGCGGTAGGTGCGGTGTGCAGCCGCTGCCAGCGCGGTGCTACCTGTTGCCTCCAGGGCAACACCGTCGCCTGGGCGACGGCTGACGAACCGTGCGCAGTTCATCGGCTGCCGGCGATGGCAACCCTGCGCTTCTCCAGCATCACCGACACGCACCACAGCAGCAGGCCGCCGACCGCAGTCGCCGCACCTACGTAACCGGTGGTGGCCGGGCTGAAGCCGGCGCTGATCGCCATGCCGCCCAGCCACGGGCCGAGCGCATTGGCGGTATTGAACGCCGCATGGTTGGAGGCGGCGGCCAGGGTCTGCGCCTCGCCGGCCACGTCCATCAGGCGCGTCTGCAGTACCGCAGCCAGGGCGCCCATCGTACCCACGGTAATGATCATCGGGCCGATGGTCCACACCGATTCGGCGGCCAGCGGGTACAGCAGCAGCATCACGATCGACCACACCAGCACCACTGCAGCGGCCTTGAAGTGGAACTTGTCGACCAGCCAGCCACCAGCGATGTTGCCGATGATCGCACCGATGCCGAACACGCCTACTGCCAGCGGCATCCACGACTCGGCCACGCCGGTCACCTGCACCAGGGTCGGTGCCAGGTAGGTGAACACGCAGAACATGCCGGCAAAGCCCACCGCGCCGATCGACAGCGCCAGCCAAACCTGGGTGGTGTTGAATGCGCGCAGCTCGCGCATCGGCGAGGTCCGCACCTCATCCGGATCGGGCAGCAGGAAGCGCGCGATCATCACCACCGTGGCGATGGCCAGCACGCTGACCAGGGCGAAGGCGGTGCGCCAGCTCAGCTGCTGGCCCAGCCAGGTGGTCAGCGGATTGCCGATCAGGATCGCCACCGACAGCCCCAACAGCACGCGCGACATTGCTTGGCCGCGCTGCCCGGCCGGGCTGATCGCTGCGGCCACCAGCATCGCCACGCCGAAGTAGGCACCATGCGGCAGGCCAGCGACGAAGCGCGCCACCAGCATCGTGCCGTAGTTCGGGGCCAATGCGCTGGCCAGATTGCCGACGGCATAGAACCCCATCAGTGCCAGCAGCAGCTTGCGGCGCGGGAAGCTGGCGCCAACGAACGCCAGGATTGGTGCGCCCACCACCACGCCGATGGCGTATGCGCTGATCAGGTGGCCGACCTGTGTTTCGCTGATCGACAGGCCGCGGCTGATCTCCAGCATCAGGCCCATGCTGGCGAATTCGCTGGTGCCGATGGCAAAGCCGCCCAATGACAGGGCGAGGATGATCAGGGTGCGCTGGCGCGGCGTCAGCCGAGCGGCCAGGGGGGAATTGGGGCTCATTCGGGGGCGCAAAGGGGCGGGGGAAGCGCCCCATTGTACTGCTGCACCGCAACAGGCATCAGCCGGGCTGGGGGTAAATCAGTGTTCGATGGGTGGTGCTGCCGGCGTGGCCGGCTGGCCAAGCGCCGCCAAGGCCCGTCGGTATTTATCACGCAGGCGCTCGGCGGTGGCGGCATCCAGCGATGCCAGCCGCGCTTCATCGGCATTGTCGGCGATGTCGGCCAGCTTGACCTTCAGTGCCAGCGGATTCGCCGAAATTCGTGCGTAGTACGTGTCGGCATCCGCCGCAGACGTCCGGCTCAGCAGCCGGACCGCGTCCTGCAACGGGGCGGGAAAGGCGTGCACCTGCCCAGCGAAGGCCGGGCAGTCCTCGACCACATCATGCAGCCAGGCCACCGCCTCGGCTTCATCATCGCCGCGCACGGCAGCGGCCACCCGGCCAACGTGGCCGATGTAGGGGTGTCCCGCCTTGTCGACCTGGCCGGCATGGGCCTCCAGCGCCAGCGTGCGTGCACGTGCTACCCAGTCCATTGCGATCTCCCCGGTGCAAGCGTGTATTGTCGTACGGACTGTCTGCATGCCGCCACCACGGCCGTGCAGGCATCATCGGACGCTGCAGGAATGGCATCTGGATTCCATCAGGGAGATGAGACATGCAGGAATACACCCATCAGCTGGAACTACGCGGCCGCTTCCGTCTGGTAGCGGTGACCCACGAGCCGGTGTACGCTCCCGGCGATGTGGTCGGCCATGCGGTCATCGTCGACGGTGGGGAGCGTCTGACCGACCTGATGTCGTTGGCCGATGCGCGCCGGTACCTTGAGGAACTGGTGCGGGAAGAGGGCGTGGAGCCCGGGCTGGAGAATGAAGTCAACCTGCGGAGGAAGGCGTCGCAGCGACGCCGCCGCTAAGCCGTCGCGCCCTCGGGCGCATCATGGAGGATTCGGGTGTTGTCCAGTAAGAAGTATCTGCTCATCGCCATCATCACGCTGGCGACCCTGCTGCTTGGGTTCGTGCTTTCCGGTTACCTGACGCTGCTGCTGCTTGGTCTGGATACCAAGCTGCTCACCTGGAATACCTATTACCAGTATTTCCACGCCCTCGGCCAGCCGCAGGTTGCCCCGTTCGTGGGCAAGATCAAATGGGCCGGCTACCTCGGCTTCGGCTTGCCGCTGCTGGTGCTGGCCATCGTCGGCCTGGTCGTGCTGCTGAAGAAGGACAAGCGCTCGCTGCACGGCGACGCGCGCTTTGCCACCGGCGCCGATCTCGCCAAGCACGGCATGTTCAAGAAGAGCGGCCAGAGCATCGTGGTCGGCAGCCATGGCGGCAAGCTGGTGCGGCTGGACGGCCAGCAATTCGTGATCCTGGCGGCCCCGACCCGTTCGGGCAAGGGCGTCGGCGTGGTCATCCCGAACCTGCTGGAGTACGGCGAATCGCTGGTGGTGCTGGACATCAAGCAGGAAAACTTCGACCTGACCAGTGGTTGGCGCGCCAGCCAGGGGCAGGAGATCTACCTGTTCAACCCCTTCGCCGAAGATCGCCGCACCCATCGCTGGAACCCGCTCAGCTATGTCTCCGACGACCCGGCGTTCCGTGTCTCGGACCTGATGAGCATCGGTGCGATGCTGTATCCGGATGGCTCGGAAGACCAGAAGTTCTGGATCAGCCAGGCGCGCAATGCCTTCATCGCCTTCACCCTGTACCTGTTCGAGAACTGGGATGACGAGCGCAGCAGCGGCTTCCCGGGCGGGCAGGGCACGCCGACCCTGGGTGCGGTCTACCGCCTGTCCTCCGGCGATGGCAGCGACCTGAAGAAGTTCCTCAAGGGCCTGTCCGAGCGCCCATTCCTCAGCAGCAACGCGCGCTCGGCATTCGCCAACATGCTGTCCCAGGCCGACGAGACCTTCGCCTCGATCCTGGGTACCTTCAAGGAACCGCTGAACCCCTGGATCAACCCGGTCCTGGACAAGGCCACCAGCACCAACGACTTCCTGCTCACCGACGTGCGCAAGAAGAAGATGACCATCTACATCGGCATCCAGCCCAACAAGCTGGCCGAAAGCCGATTGATCATCAACCTGTTCTTCAGCCAGCTGATCAACCTCAACACCAAGGAACTGCCCAAGTCCAATCCGGACCTGAAGTACCAGTGCCTGCTGTTGATGGACGAATTCACCTCGATCGGCAAGGTCGAAATCATCGCCTCGGCGGTGTCCTACATGGCCGGTTACAACGTGCGCCTGCTGCCGATCATCCAGAGCATGTCGCAGCTCGATGCCACCTATGGCCGCGAGGTCTCGCGCACGATCATCACCAACCATGCGCTGCAGATCCTGTACGCCCCGCGCGAACAGCAGGATGCCAACGACTACTCGGACATGCTGGGCTACACCACCATCCGCAAGAAGAACGTCACCCACGCGCGTGAAAAGACCCATAGCTTCACCGAGGAGCGTCGCGCGCTGATGCTGCCGCAGGAGCTCAAGGCCATGGGGCCGGACAAGGAAGTCTTCCTGTACGAAGGCATCCCACATCCGGTCAAGTGCGACAAGATTCGCTATTACAAGGACCGCTATTTCACGTCACGTCTACTGCCAAAGGTTGACGTGCCGATGCTTGATGTCTAAGTTGAAGCCTTGAAAGTGTGACGGATGCACGCGTTCATTGATGTGAATTAGTGAGACGCGTCAAAGAAACGCCATACGTTGGTCAAAATTCAGATTTGTCTGACATCGAATTGACGCGTAGTTGTGCGACTCTATGCGTGGCTTGCGAATCTGTGTGATTCGTCATGCTTTCAGAGTGGCCAGGAGTTTCAGCCATGGGAACAGGGATGGTTCCGACGTTGGTGAGGGTGCGTGAAAGGGGCCTCGGATGAGGTTGCTTCACGCGACTTGGTTGGCAGCTTTCGAGCTGCAGGGGAACCGTGCCCATGTGCTGTTAAGCAGTGCATTCGTTACGTTTTCGGCGTGCATCGCGCAGTGCCGAACGACCAAGGGACCAACATCGGGACTGCTTTTTCGTACGTCAAAGTGAAGCCCGTATGAATCAGGCGTTTATTGCAAAAATGTCCATCGCCGCAGTGGCGGCGTTGATGGTGGCAGGTTGTGCTACCAAGCCCGCACCCGACTTCGGAGGGCGCTGGAAGCCGGTCAACCGTTTCGCGACGGCTCCGACCGAGATTCCGCTGTACTCCAGTTACGTCTATCAGGCGTCGCCGATGGATCGTACGCTGAAGGCGATGCTCGAGCGCTGGGCCAAGGATTCCGGTCGCACGCTGGACTATCGCCTCAGTTCGGATTTCACCCTGTATGGCGCGGTGTCGGAGATCGACACCACCAACGCACAGCAGGCCGTGATCGATCTCACGGCGGCCTATGCGGCGCAGGGCGTTTCCGTCTCCATCGTCGGCAACCAGATCGTCGTGCAGAGCGCTGGATCGACGCCAACCGCGTCGGCCCAGGATCCCGAAGCCAGCAGCGGCAGCTGAGACCGCGTCGAAATCATCGAACGTGCCGCACCCCGCGCCTGGCGCAGGGGCGTCGCGCCCATTGATGTTTCAGCAGTACGGAAGAATCCATGTTCCGCAAGAAGGATGCAGGCAACAGCCCCAAGGTCGAGCAGTCGGTCGCCAAGGCGGTCAGCTACGAGATCACCGTGGCCGACATGGCCAGGCGAAGCGAGCGTCGTGCCTGGTGGGTCGCCACCGGTTCGTTGCTGATGTCGCTGGCGTTGGCCGGTGGCTACTACTACATGCTGCCACTGAAGGAGAAAGTGCCTTTCCTGGTGATGGCTGATGCCTATACGGGTACGGCGACGGTTGCGCGCCTGCGCGGCACGTTCCAGGGCGAGACGATCACCAGCAACGAAGCGGTCAACCGCAGCAACGTCGCCCAGTACGTGCTGGCGCGTGAGTCATACGACTCGGCGGTGATGGGCCTGCGCGACTGGGAGCTGGTGTTTGTGATGTCCAGCGGTCCTGTCGCCCAGAGCATGCGTCAGCGCTATGCCGGCAACAACCCGCAGAACCCGTTCGTGATGTACGGTCGCGAGAAAGCGATCCGGGTCAAGATCCTCAGCATCACCCCCTTGGGTACTGAGGCGAACGGCAGTTTCCGCGGCGCTTCGGTGCGCATCCAGCGCAGCCTGCTCGACAAGCGTAGTGGCGCGGCTACCTATCTGGACAACCAGCTGGTGACGATGCGCTTCGAGTACAACCAGAATCTGGCGCTGTCCGAACAGGATCGTGTGCTCAACCCGCTCGCCTTCCAGGTCACCGAATACCGCGTGGACAACGATTACGCACGTGGCGTGCCGGTGCCGGACGATGGCGCGATGCAGGCGCAGGCGCAGCAGGCCGCGCAGCAGGCACAGGGCATCTATGATCCGAACAACCCTGCCGCGGCAACCATGATTGATCCTGCAACGGGCCAACCTGTGGCAGTGCCAGTCAATGAGCAGGGGCAACCGATGCAAGGCCAGTCGATGCAGGGGCAACCGATGCAGGGGCAACCGATGCAGGGGCAACCGATGCAGCAGGGGCAGGCCATGCCGCCGGCGCCGAACAATTCCACCGGAAATGCTGATGGAGCAAGCAACCGATGAGTAGTCGAAAAGTCAGGGGGAGCGCATTGGCGCTGCTGTCGTTGCTGTCGCTGGTGTTTTCCACCGCGGCGATGGCACAGGCGGTAGACCATTACGAGTATGAGAAGGACCGCATCTATCCGGTTCGCACCGGCCTGGGTCTGACCACCCAGATCGAGCTGAGCCCGAACGAAAAGATCCTCGACTACAGCACTGGTTTCAGCAGCGGCTGGGAGCTGACCCGCCGCGAGAACGTGTTCTACATCAAGCCGAAAAACGTCGATGTCGACACCAACATGATGGTGCGCACCGAGACCCATTCGTACATCTTCGAACTGAAGGTGGTGGCGACCGATTGGCGCCAGCTCGAGCAGGCCCGTCGTGCCGGCGTGCAGTACAAGATCGCCTTCAGCTACCCGAACGACACCGTGTTCGGTGTTGCCCAGGAGGCCGTGGAGGAAGAGGCACAGCCGCTGTTGAGCACGGAGTTGGCCAAGGATCGCCAGTACAACTTCAACTACTCCTATTCGACCAGCAAGGCGAAGAAGATGGGGTGGCTGATTCCGGTCAACGCGTACGACGATGGTCGTTTCACCTACCTGAAACTTCCGAACTCGCCGGAGTACAAGACCGGCATTTTCCCGGCCGTGTTCGGCCGTGAGAAGGAGTACGGCGAGGATTTCGTGGTCAACACCACCGTTGAAGGCAATACCTTGATCGTCCACGGGACCTACCCGTACCTGGTCATCCGCCACGGCGATTTCGTCGTTGGTCTGCGAAGGAACGTGAAGAAATGAGCCAGCAGAACACTCCCGGAAGCGATCCAAACAACGGGCGCGACGACAGCCAGAGCCCGTACGGCAGCGCTTCTGGCGCTGCGCCCGAGGCGTCGTCCAATCCCTATTTCGGCAACACTCAGGCTGGCCCTGCACCCGACCTGGATGCCGGCGCCCCTCAGTTGCGCTCGGCTGAGGAACAACGCCTGAATCGCAAGGCGCTGCTCTTCCTTGGCGGCATCCTGCTATTGGTGGTGGCCATGGGCTTCCTGCTGTTCCGCAAGGGGCAGGAAGACAAGGATTCCGGTTCCAAGGTTCCGGAAGTAGCGCGTGCCACTACTCCGACCCTGCCCAACGTGGGCGCAGACAATCCGGCCACGGCACCGATTCCGGTGGCCCAGCCGCTCCCGTTGCTGCCCGAGGAGCCGGTGGGACCGACCCGCGCACCGTCGCCGCTGAGCATGAGCGAGAGCGAAGGTCCGCGTGGCCCGACCCTGGCCGAGCGCCGCATGGGTGTGGGTAACGGAGGCTTCGTTGGTAACGGCGATGCTGTGGAAGGCCAGGCTGCACAGGGCGATGAGCTGACCCGTACCCTGCAGATGCAGGCGGCGATGATGGGCGGGCAGGCTGGCGCGCCAGCCAAGGTGCGTCGCGGACCGGATGTGGAAGATGTATCCAACGCCAGTTACATCCGTAGCCCCGATGCGCTGCTGGTGCGAGGTACTTACCTGCGCTGCGTACTCGAAACCCGCATCATTACCGATATTGCAGGCTACACGTCCTGCTTGGTGACCGAGCCGGTCTATTCGATCAATGGCCGCAATCTGCTGCTGCCGAAGGGCTCGAAGATCTACGGTGCATACGGTGGCGGCCCCACTGGCAAGCGCGTTGAAGTCATCTGGGATCGCATCACCACCCCGAATGGCATCGACGTTGCCATGTCGAGCCCTGGCGTGGACCAGTTGGGTGGCGCCGGTCACCCGGGCCAGTACAGCGCTCACTGGGCCAGCCGCATCGGTTCGGCGCTGATGATCAGCCTGATTGCGGATGCGTTCAAGTACGCCGCCGCAGAGCATGGTCCGGAGTCGACCACCGTCGCCAGCAATGGGTTCGCTGTCCGCTCGCCCTATGAGAGCGCTACCGCGCGCACCATGGAGCGTCTGGCCAATGAGGCCCTTAGCGAAGGTCGTCGTCCGCCGACTGTCACCATCAACCAGGGCACGATCGTGAATGTCTACGTCGCAAAGGACGTTGATTTCACCAGCGTGCTGAACCCGCGCCGGTAACCCGGAACCATCATGGACGCCGAAGTGTCACCCCTCGCCCTCGTCTCCAGCGATTTCCTGCGCTATCAGTACGAAGTGCTGGGCATCGCCGAGTACATGACCTCGCCTGACGTGACGGAAATCTGCATCAACCGTCCGGGCGAGCTGTACCTGGAGACGCGGGCAGGGTGGCAGCATGTGGATGTGCCGGGTCTGACGTTCGAGCGGGCCCGGCAGTTCTGCACCGCGGTGGTCAACGAGAGCAACACCGGTCAGCGCATCACCGATGCCGATCCGGTGGTGTCCCTGACCTTCCCGACCGGGCAGCGCGCACAGTTCGTGATTCCGCCAGCCTGCGACGCCGGCAAGGTATCAATCACGATCCGTCTGCCGTCCAAGCACACCAAGTCACTTACCCAGTATCACGAAGATGGTTTCTTCAACCAGATTCTTGAGCAGGATGGAAGCCTCAGCGAGCAGGATCGCGAACTGCTGGAGCTGCGGCAGCAGCGTGAGTACGCCGAGTTCTTCAGGCGTGCGGTGATGTACCGCAAGAACATCGTCGTCTCTGGCGCCACCGGTAGCGGCAAGACCACCTTCATGAAGGCGCTGGTCAACCATATCCCGGACAGCGAGCGCTTGGTCACCATCGAAGATGCGCGCGAACTGTTTCTGACCCAACCCAATGTCGTGCACCTGCTTTATTCCAAGGGCGGGCAGAGTGCCAGCAACGTGACGGCCAAGAGTTGCATGGAGGCCTGCCTGCGCATGAAGCCCGAACGCATCATCCTCGCCGAGCTGCGTGGCGATGAGGCGTTCTACTTCATCCGTAACTGCGCGTCTGGTCACCCCGGCTCGATCACCAGCTGCCACGCCGGCAGCCCGGAGCAGACCTGGGACCAGCTGGCGCTGATGGTGAAGGCGTCGACCGAAGGTTCGGGTCTGGAATTCAACGTCATCAAGCGTCTGCTGATGATGACCATCGACATCGTCGTGCATATCAAGGCGCATGCAGGCTCGCGCTATATCACCGGTATCGATTTCAATCCTGGGCGCGCCCAGGGGCAGGAGGGCTGAGCGATGTTGCCAGGACTTGAAATGATGGCGTGCCCGGAGATGGCCGTCTCGATGGACGTCATGCAGCACGTCATCAACGTGGAATCTTCGAGCAACCCCTACGCCATTGGCGTGGTTGGTGGTGCACTGGCGCGCCAGCCCAAGGCGCTGGACGAAGCGCTCGCCACCGTGCGCATGCTGGAGGAGAAGGGTTACAACTTCTCCATCGGCCTGGCCCAGGTCAATCGCTACAACCTGGCCAAGTACGGCCTGGATTCGTACGAAAAGGCATTCCAGCAGTGCCCGAACCTGCAGGCGGGTTCGCGCATCCTTGCCGAGTGTTACAAGCGCTCGGGCAAGGATTGGGGCAAGTCGTTCAGTTGCTACTACTCGGGCAACTTCGAAACCGGCTTCCGCCACGGTTATGTGCAGAAAGTGTATGACTCGATCCGTCGTGGACAGCAGGTTGCCTCCAATGGCGTTGCGCCGATCGACGTGATCAATCGTGGTGAGCGCCGTACCGTCAAAGTCGAGCATCACCCACAACTGGCGTCTCCGGCACAGGCACGCATCGTCGCCCAGGCCAGTACTCCGGTGTACGTGCCGTCCAACGATCCGGCACGCGCCTATACCGTCTATCCGTCTACCGGTGCGATGGCGCGCAGCAGTCTGGTCAATCTTGCCGATCAGGCGCTGTCCCGCGTTGTGCTGGGTTCGGTGGATCGAATGATGCAGCCGGAAGGCCCGGCAGGCGCAGGCTATCCGCAGTCGCCGCAGCAGATTCCGCAGCAGAATCCGC
Organism: Stenotrophomonas sp. 2YAF26; assembly: GCF_052114625.1. Taxonomy (NCBI): domain Bacteria; kingdom Pseudomonadati; phylum Pseudomonadota; class Gammaproteobacteria; order Lysobacterales; family Lysobacteraceae; genus Stenotrophomonas; species Stenotrophomonas sp. 2YAF26. The sequence goes on from NZ_JBFRFC010000008.1 coordinate 240,468, forward strand.
AAGGCAGGCAGGGGCAGGGCGGGCCTGTCATGCCGCAGCAGCTTCCCGGAGCCGTCGCCGGCGACGATGCCCCGGTCATGCTGCGCCCATGGAGCGAGCGGAACGCACCTGTGGCCGGAAACGGCAACGCATACAACGCGCCAGCGGCAGCGCCGGTGCAACAGATTCCCGCAGGGGATGCGGCCTTCGTGTTCTGACGAAGTCGTGGTACGACCAGTCCCCCGGCTGGTCGATTCAGTTGTGTTAGTCCATCAACAAGGAAATCAATCCATGAAGCGATCCAATCTCGACCTCGTCCAGGCCCAGCGCACGCTGAAGACCCTGCTGATGGCCACCTTCTTTGCTGGCGCCGTGTTTGCTCCGCAGGTGTTTGCCTCCGGGGCCACCGATTTCGGTGGCACCGACGAAAAGGTCTGCGGCTTCTTCAACAACATCAATGGCCTGCTGAATATTGCCTCGATCGCCGTGGTGACCATCGCGGTCATCTTCGCCGGTTACCAGATTGCGTTCGCACACAAGCGCATCTCTGATGTCGCGTCGATCCTGATCGGTGGCGTGCTGATCGGTGCCGCAGGTCAGATCGCGCGCATGCTGCTGGGTGATGGCAGCGACGGTAAGTGTGGCGGCAGCGGCGGCACGACCTACCTGATTCAGAACGCCATCCAGTACTACAGTGCATAAGAACGTTCTGTTCCGGGGTTGCACACGCCCAGCGATGTTTCTGGGCGTTCCCTACCTGCCGTTCTTTATGGTGGCCGGCGGGTTGTTGCTCTTGAGCATGTACACGAACTTCTGGTTCCTGCTGACCATTCCGGTGGCCATCTTCATCATGCGTCAGATGGCCAAGCGTGACGAGATGATCTTCCGGCTGCTGGGCCTGAGGCTGATGTTCAAGCTCCGGGTTCGCAACGTGCAGGAACACGAAGGAATGTGGGTGTTCAACCCGAATCATTACCGCAACAAACCGGCCCGAATGGATTGAGGGCTGGACCGGACCAGGTGGGCGTCAGACGCCCACCTGGTCCACTCCGAATCTTCGTCGGCAGTACCCTTTGGAAGCAGTCGTATGTTCAGCCCAGATACGTCCATCAGCGAATTCATTCCTCTGTCCTCGCATGTAGCCCCGAACGTGGTGAAGACCACGGGCGGCGACTATCTGTTGACCTGGCACCTGGAAGGGTTGCCGTTCGTGGGGCGCGAGGAGTGGGAGCTGGAACATCGGCATAACACCTTCAATCGGTTGCTGCAGACGCTGCGCGCGCCGGATTTCGTCAACGTCGCCTTCTGGGTGCATGACATCCGCCGTCGCCGCACGTTGAAGGGCAAGAGCAGCTACAAGCAGCGCTTCAACCAGGACGTGTCCGACCAGTACATGGGCATGCTGTCCTCGCAGCGCATCATGCAGAACGAGCTGTACCTGACCATGCTCTACCGGCCGGTAGTGGCCGGCAAGCGCTTCGTGGAGAAGTCGGCCAACGTCGACAAGCTCCGCGCCGAGCAGGAACAGGCCGTCGAGAAGCTGATGGAACTGGCTGGCAACGTCGAAGCCGTCATCCGCGACTACGCGCCGTACCGCCTGGGCATGTACGAAGCCAAGAACGGCGTGGTGTTCTCCGAGACCCTGGAGCTCTTCGGCTACTTGATCAATCGCATCGATGAGCCCGTGCCGGTGCTGTCGGCACCAGTGAAGGACTACCTGCCGGTCAGCCGGCACATGTTCTCGGCCAAGACCGGCGACTTCGTGATCAACACGCCCAACGGCGTCAATCACTTCGGCGCCATCCTCAACATCAAGGAGTATGCCGAGGGCACCTACCCGGGCATCCTCAATGGACTGAAGTATCTGGACTTCGAGTATGTCATCACCCATTCGTTCAGCCCGATGGGGCGCCAGGACGCGCTGAAGGTGCTCGACCGCACCAAAGGCATGATGATTTCCTCCGGTGACAAGGCCGTCAGCCAGATCGTCGAGCTCGACCAGGCGATGGACCATCTGTCATCTGGCAACTTCGTACTGGGCGAGTACCACTTCATCATGGCGGTCTATGGCGACAGCCAGGCCAAGCTGTCCCAGAACGTGGCTACCACCCGTGCCGAGCTTTCCAATGCCGGCTTCGTGACCACCAAGGAAGACTTGGCTGTCACCTCGTCGTTCTATTCGCAGATTCCGGCCAACTGGCGCTTCCGCACTCGCCTGGCCAACGTCAGCTCGCTGAACTTCCTCGGTCTGTCGCCACTGCACAACTTCGCCACCGGCAAGCAGCACAACAATCCGTGGGGCGACTGCGTCACCACGTTGCAGACGACCAACGGCCAGCCGTACTACTTCAACTTCCATGCCACCCATCCGTCGGAAAACTCGCTGGGTGAAAAGGCGATCGCCAACACCATGGTGATTGGTAAGTCGGGTACCGGTAAGACCGCGCTGATCAACTTCCTGCTCAGCCAGGTGCAGAAGTACGAGCCATCGCCGACCATCTTCTTCTTCGACAAGGACCGCGGCGCGGAGATCTTCGTGCGCGCTTGCGGTGGCAACTATCTGGCCCTGGAGAACGGCGCGCCGACCGGCTTCAATCCGTTCCAGTGCGAGAACAACGAAAGCAATGTGCAGTTCCTGGCTGACCTGATCAAGGTGCTGGCAGGCAAGCGCGAGTACAGCTCCCGCGAAGAAGAGGATATCTACCGCGCGGTGGAGAGCATGCTTGACACGCCGATGCACCTGCGCAGCATGACCAATTTCCAGAAGAGCCTGCCCAACATGGGCGACGACGGCCTGTACGCGCGCATGCGCCGCTGGACCTCGGGCAACTCGCTGGGCTGGGTGTTCGACAACCCGGTGGATACCGTGGACCTGAGCAAGGCCAACATCATCGGTTTCGACTACACCGACATCATCGACAACCCTGAAGTGCGCGTGCCGGTCATCAACTACCTGCTGCATCGCCTGGAGTCGCTGATCGACGGTCGTCCATTGATCTACGTGATGGACGAATTCTGGAAGATTCTGGACGGTGAGGGTGGCCTGAAGGAATTCGCCAAGAACAAGCAGAAGACCATCCGTAAGCAGAATGGCCTGGGCATCTTCGCGACGCAGAGTCCGGAAGATGCGCTGAAGAGCGACATTTCCGCTGCGCTGATCGAACAGACCGCAACGCTGATCCTGCTGCCCAACCCCAATGCCAGCAAGAGCGATTATATGGACGGCCTGAAGCTGACCGAGGCCGAGTTCAAGGTGGTCACCGCCTTGGATGAGCGCTCGCGCTGCTTCCTGGTCAAGCAGGGGCACGCGTCCAGCGTGTGCCAGCTCAATCTGCGCGGGATGGACGACATTCTGTCGGTGATCTCGGCGTCGACCGACAACATCGACATCATGCATCGCGTCCTGCAGACAGCCGCAGTACGCGCACGAGTGACGGTGGATGAATTGACGCCGGAACAGTGGCTTGAAGATTTCTACAAGAATCGAAAGGGTTCGGGCAAAGGGGCCCAGTCCGATGCCGCCTGACGGCGGCGCGATCAGGAGACAGGCAAGTGGATGTCAATCAGCACAAGAGGAGTTTCTTCATGGATAACGTCAAGCGTCGGGCTAACACCCGCAAGGTACTCAAGCCGGTGGCCAAAGTGCTCGGCGTTGCCTTGGCTCTTTCGGCAACGAACGCGGGTGCCCTCGGCCCCGTGCAGGAAACCGGTCCTGCACTGTTCCAGCACATCTTCAATCAGCTCAATACGCTCGCATCCAAGATTCAGGAAAAGACCCAGTACATCAAGGAAAACGCGAACTGGGTGAAAGAATGGACGCAGACGATCAAGGAGTACCAGGAGCTTCTGGTGAAGATCCAGGGCATCACCAACGATTTCGGTTTGCCTGATGCCGCCCCGTTGACCCGGGTGGCTCCCAAGTATCTGGTCGCTGAAACCTGTGGTACCGGCTCCGATCTGAAGGGCATGCTGACCTCCATCGTTTTCGATTCCACCGGTGACTGGAAGGATCAGCAGAAGCAGATCTGCGTGAATATCCGCATGATGCAGAACCGCAAGTACAACGATGCGGTCGATTTCATGGAAAGGACCGGGCCGTCCTTCATCAAGAGTCTCGATGAAATCGCTTCGATCCGTTTCGGTAGCAATCGCCTCGGCGACATGAACGCGGTTGCGAACGATTCGCTGCGTACCGCCAATGAAATGAACGCGTCGATCCAGAATTTCGAGTCGCGCATCAAGGCGTACGACTCTTACATCGAAGTGATGGAAGCCAATCAGAAGATCGTGGCGCAGCAGGCATTGAAGGGCAAGAAGGGCCTGGCCAGTGATCTGGTCAAGACCGTCGCACTGAATGCAGCGCTGAGCATCAAGTGATCGAAGCCGGAATGCGTGGATGCACCTGCCGGGTAACGGCGCCCGGCGTGAAGGAATCAGACAGGAACATCAGGAATGAACATTCGATCGATCACAAGCTTTGATTTTTCAGGCGGCCTCCACGAGCTCCTAAGTTACGCCGTGCGGGTCCAGTCGATCGGGGACTTCGTCTTCTTCCGGTCGATCCTGTCTTACCTGCGCAAGCGGATCGACGATTTCGGCATCGAGTTGCTTGGCAACATGATGGCGTGGGTCGGCGGCATTGCGTTGACCCTGATGACCCTCTGGGTGCTTATCCAGGGCTTCCGCATCGTTACCGGCCGCAGTCGCGACTCGATGATGATTCTGGTGACCAACATGGCGCGTGCCGCGTTGATCGTCAGTGTTGCCACCAGCATGGCGATGTTCGGTGGCAGCCTGAAGAACTTCCTGATCAAGGACGTCAAGAACGAGATCACCTATGTGGTGACCGGGAAGAATGATTCGCCGGAGGACCAGATCGACAAGAGCCTTGCCTGGATGCAGGTAGGCCTGTCGAGCATCGATGCGATCAAAGTGCTTGATGACGGCAACCTGCGCGACGACAAGAATCGTGCCTTGTGGGCAGTTGGCCTGGGAACCGG